>CAJYAP010000036.1 GCA_913065025.1 uncultured Gammaproteobacteria bacterium | reverse complement strand
AAAGAATTAATAAAACAGATAACACTGACTGAAGAGAGTTTTTATAAATATATTGGCTAATTAAATTCAAAGTAATAATTACAAGGTCAAATAAAAGTGTTAATCTTAACCATTAAATCAGTATAACTTTATTATTTGGAAATATCATGAAATACCTAAGATTCAACAAAAATTCAAAAGCCGATTACAACTTATTATTCGTCTATGAAGATAAGCTTTCAAGCCTTAATAAGTCAGCCCTCAGTGATGCCGTGTTTGAAGATGTAAAATTAGCGATATCTAATAAATTAGTCACTGGTGCATCAGGTTCAATGAATATATTTTCTAGTAAAATGTATGAAAAAAACTACTTTCTTGTTGGTCTTGGTCAAAAAAACAAGCTAACAATTCAAAATTATGAAAAAAATCTTAATTCTGCGCTAAAGAAAATCAATGGTTATAATATTAAAAGCATCTCGCTTGATCTTAATAACATAGCTATTAGGAATTATGATCATATAAAATCTAGTATTATAGAGATTGAAAAAACTCAATATAGCTATAAAAAGACGAATACTTCATCTTTGAAGGAGTGTTTATTAAACGTTTCAAGTAAAATTAGTAATAAGCAATTGAATAACACCATAGATATTTCAATTGCGATAGCTAATGGTCTTAATAAAGCTAGAATCCTTGGTGATACCCCTCCAAATATATGTAACCCAACTTTTTTAGCAAAAGAAGCAAAAAAATTAGAAAAATTAAATAAGAACTTAAAAGTGGAAGTTCTGGATGAGAAGCAGATGCGTACTCTTAAAATGGGATCATTGCTATCTGTTTCGCAAGGAAGTACACAGCCAGCAAAACTTGTAATAATTAAATATATGCCTATAAAAAATAAACAGCCTATCGTGTTAGTAGGTAAAGGTATTACATTTGATACAGGAGGCATATCTCTAAAGCCATCGCCTAATATGGATGAAATGAAATATGATATGTCAGGAGCAGGTTCAGTTATTGGTACTATGCAAGCATGTGCTGAAATGAATTTAAAAAATAATGTTATAGGCATACTAGCATGTGCTGAAAACATGCCTAGTGGAGTAGCTACTCGACCAGGAGATGTAGTAACAAGCATGTCAGGTATTACAATCGAAATACTAAATACTGACGCAGAAGGAAGATTAGTTTTGTGCGACGCATTAACATTTTCCAAAAAATATAAACCTAGATATATATTAGACATGGCAACCCTCACAGGCGCGTGCCTAGTTGGTCTTGGAAAATATCCATCAGGTTTATTTTCAAATAATGATGTTCTAACCAAGAAGATTAAAAGTTCTGCTGATAAGACGGGTGATCGTGTTTGGGAATTGCCATTATATAGTGACTATTTTGATGAACTAAAGACTAATTTTGCTGATATACAAAATATAGGTGGGAGGTATGGTGGCGCCATAACTGCTGCTGCATTTTTAGCTAATTTCACAACGGAAGAAAAATGGGCGCATCTAGATATTGCTGGCACAGCATGGGATTCGGGAAATGACAAAGGGTCAACAGGTAGACCAGTAAAATTACTTACAGACTTTGTGATGACAAATAAATAAAATTGAAATCAGTCGTAAATTTTTATTCAATTGAAATAAATCATGATATTAAATTATGTCTTTGTAAATTTGTTAAATGTTTATACAAAAAAGATGAAAATATTATCATAATTGATGATTATGAAAAGCTTGAAGAACTAGATAAATTACTTTGGTCTTTTGAACAGAATAGTTTTTTACCACATAAGATTTATAATAAGGGAGACGTAATTGATACGCCAATAATATTATTATCTATACAGAATCTTGATAAACTCAGACTATTTAATGATTATACCTCTATTATAAATAATTATGATAATGCTTTAGTGAACCTTGAAAATGATATTAATATCTATGAATTCGTGGATACTGATGAATCAAAAAAATCCATAAGTAGAAATAAGTTTTTAGAATATAAGAAAAATAATTTTACTTTAATGCATAATAAATATAATGAACAAACAATATAAGCCGAGAGAAATTGAAGAAAAGATTTATAATTCTTGGGAAAAGACAAAATCTTTTTTAGCAAAAGAATCTACATCTAAATTTTCTATAGT
>CAJYAP010000035.1 GCA_913065025.1 uncultured Gammaproteobacteria bacterium | reverse complement strand
ATAGCTTCTAAATCTTCTCTAAATCCCATGTCTAACATTTCGTCAGCTTCGTCTAAGACGACAGTCTTAATGTTTGAAACGTTAAAATAACCTCTTTCTATGTGATCTTTTAATCGACCTGGAGTTCCAACTACTATATTGGGTTTGGTTTCTAAATTTCTTCGTTCAGTTCTAATGTCCATACCACCAACGCAAGAAACAATTTTTGCATTCGATGACGCTAAGAACCAACTTAATTCGTTTTTTACCTGTAGAGCCAATTCCCTTGTAGGGACTATAATAAGCGCTTCTGGTGAATTAGGAGTCTTAAATAATTTACTGTCTGTTGTTAAGTTATCTACAATTGCCAACCCAAAAGCAATTGTCTTGCCCGAACCAGTTTGTGCTGAAACAAGTAAATCTAAACCAGAATATTCTTCTTTGATAACTTCTTCTTGCACAGGGGTTAATTTTTCATAACCTTTATCTTTCATTGCATTCACAATGTTGCTAGGGATTCCAGATGCTTCTAACATAATCAACTTTCAGAGTTTAATAAGGGTAATAACTTGAAATATTCTCTATAATATCTCTTATAAATATATAAATTATTACTAGACTGTTCTTTTAGTCTCCAATATCAATAAAGTAAAGCTTTTCAGGCTTTGAATTAAACAAAGACAACATATTTCCAAAGTAAAACAGATTATTAAAATATGAATAATAAATATGACGTTATAATAATAGGTGCTGGCGCAGCAGGTTTAATGTGTAGTTTTGAAGCTGGTAAAAGAGGTAAAAAAGTATGCCTTTTAGAACATTCTTCAAAAATAGCCGAAAAAATAAGGATATCAGGAGGTGGTAGATGTAATTTTACCAACTTGTTTAGCACAGACAATAACTTCATTTCTGACAATAAACATTTTTGTAAATCAGCGTTTGCAAAGTACACACAAAATGATTTTATAGACTTGGTAAAAAAGCACAATATTCAGTTCTTTGAAAAGAAATTGGGTCAATTATTCTGTATCAAGTCAGCAAAAGACATAATCGACATGTTAGTTTCCGAATGCATTAGTCAAAAAGTAGAAATTTTTATTGATACAAAAATAAAGAACTTATCTAAAGATGAAAATTCTTATATTGTAAATACTGACAAAGGAACCATTTCCTCACCTTCAATTGTTATTGCAACTGGTGGCTTATCTATTCCCAAAATAGGAGCCACAGATTTTGGATATCAAATAGCTAAACAATTTAATTTAAAAGTTACTGAATTAACACCTGCTCTTGTTCCATTAGTTTTTGAAAAAGATATTTTAGATTTCTGCAAATCTCTAGCTGGCACTTCTCTGAATGCATCAATTAAAATTAATAAAACAGTTTTTAAGGAAGGCTTAATTTTCACCCATAGAGGACTAAGTGGGCCTTCAATTTTACAAATATCTTCATATTGGGTTAAAGATAGCCCTATAAAAATTAATTTATTACCAGACCAAGATATAGAAGTCATACTGAAAAATAGACGAATAAGTACACCCAAACAAATAGTATCTAAAATTTTATCAGACTACCTTCCAAACAAATTATCATTAGCTATCTGTGATCAATTAAAAGTTAAAAAACAAATAGGCGATACTTCAAATCAAATTTTAAAAAAGGTATCAAATTTTGTAAATAATTGGACTGTAGTCCCATCGGGTACTGAAGGATATAAAACAGCTGAGGTAACATTGGGAGGTATTGACACCAAAGAAATATCTTCTTCAACTATGGAATGTAAAAAACATCCCGGATTATATTTTATTGGAGAAGTTTTAGACGTTACAGGTCACTTAGGAGGGCATAATTTTCAATGGGCATGGTCAAGCGGTTTTTTAGCCGGTCAATATGTATAATTCAAATTACAGTTCTCTTAGCAGCATCAGAATTATGGTCTCCTGCCTCATCCCAATATGGAACTGGGCCATAAGTCTCAATTAAAAAATCTAGAAACGCTCTTACTTTTGGAGATAAGTGTTTTCCACTAGGATATACTGCATATATTGGAACATCTTCTTGAACATACTCGTCTAAAATTGAAACTAATGTTCCTGCTGCTAAATGTCTTCCAACAACAAATCTTGAAAGCATTGCAAGTCCACCACCATTGATTGCTGAGCGAAGAATAGCATCTCCATGATTTAGTTGTAATTTTCCTTTTGCATGAATTAATTTAATTTTACCATCAACTAAAAAATGCCAATCATTGTATGGGCTTCCATTCCTAAAAGATATAATATCGTGGTCAAGTATTTCGTCTGGATGGTTTGGTTTTCCGTGTTTCTTTATATATTCTGGAGAAGCAAATAATGTTCTTGGGTTTTGTGCTAACTTTCTTGCAATGAGTGAAGAGTCTTTCATTACAGCAATTCGGATACCTAAATCAATATTGTTATCAATGAGATCTACTACCTCATCAGAAATAATCATTTCTATTTCTACTTCTGGATAACGCTCTATAAATTTTGGAAGATGTGGTGCAATATGCCTGTAAGAAAACGTACCAGGAGCTGTTATTCTCAAATGTCCACGAGGAGCATTCGTTGCACTAGAAACCGCAGCTTCGGCCTCGTCGACATCCCCAATAATTCTTCTTGCTCTATCAAGATAAGCAAAACCAACTTCTGTAAGTGATACAGATCTAGTTGTTCTGTTTAATAATCTAGCACCTAACCTATCCTCCAAAGCAGATATGCTTTTGGAAACTACCGAAGAAGACAAATCAAGCTCTCTACCTGCTTTTGCAAGAGACCCATTATCGGCAATGGCAACAAAAACTCTCATTCCAGATATTAGATCCATAAAACATCCTTTAGATAAAAATAATACATAACATAACCATTTTTATTTTTGTAGGTTGCATTAAAAAAACTTGA
>CAJYAP010000034.1 GCA_913065025.1 uncultured Gammaproteobacteria bacterium | reverse complement strand
AGAATTAATCTTTTATCGGGCTTAAAAAGAATATTTTCGTCAAAAGGCTTAGTTGAATTAATTAAATCTCTATTTAAAGTTGGGTTATTAGGTGGAATTACCTATGGTGTAATATATTTTAATATTCAAGACATAATCAATTTATCAGAACGCAACCTTTACACTGCTTTATCAAACCTTCTCGATAATTTCCCACAACTAACAATTGCTTTATTAATTGCCCTTGGTTTTATAGCTATTTTTGATTTTATTTGGCAAAAATATACACATGTAGAAAAATTAAAAATGACTATTAAGGAAGTAAAAGATGAACATAAGGATACTGATGGATCTCCAGAGGTTAAGCAAAAAATAAGACGATTACAGAATGAAATTTCTAACAGAGCTGCCACTCAGACAGCTGCCCTTGATAATGTTAAAGATGCTTCAGCTATAATTACTAATCCTACACATTTTGCTGTAGCTATAAAATATGAAGTTGGTGAAACAGGAGCACCAACAATTTTAGCAATGGGGAGGGGAATGATAGCTGAAAAAATTATAAAATTAGCTAATGAAAATAAAGTTACTGTTTTTCAAAGTCCTTTGTTAGCACGTGCTCTATATTTTACTGGAGAAATAGGAAAAGAAATCTCAGAAAATTTATACTCAGCTGTTGCCACAGTATTAGCATATATATTTAAAATTGAAAGAGGTGAGGAAACTGAATATCCTGATTTTGAATTGCCTGAAGATATGAGTTTTGATGAATATGGTAAAACATTAACTGAAAATATGGAGAAAAAGTGAAAAGAAAAAAAACTTTTGGCCAAATAATAATTACTGCGATGTTTTTATGGTCAGCTTTATTATGTCATTTTGAAGCAAGTTCTCTCAGAGAAGAGGGTGACTTGACGAATGCAACACTATATTGGTTTTTTGGTTTTACTGCTGTTATGGGAGCATTAAGATTTAAAATTGCCGAATTAATATATGGATTAATTGAGTTAAAAAATAAAAATAAAAAATAAAGAATTAAATTGTGATTAATAATAATAAAAATGAAAAGAAAATAGTTAAATGTAGTGGATGTTATTATTTCTTTATTACTTACAAGAAAGACCGTCCATGGGGTTGTAAGAAATTTGGTTTTATTTCAAAATTTATCCCTGCAATGGAAGTCTTTAGTACAACTGGTATAGAATGTGCATATAGAAAAGAAAAAGATCTGTAATTGTCAAATTAAGATAATTTTAATATTTTTATGGGATTTATAAAATGGATACAAAAATGGAAGCTGTACAAGAAAGTATAAAATTAGCTTTAGATGCAGCTGATGCGGCTACTGATGTAACCTCAGAATATAACAAAGTTAAAAAAGCTCATGCATTATTGGAGGCTAAAGTGAAACAAATTCATAAATATACTACAGTAGTATTTTTATCATCTATTATTTCAGGTTTGGTAGTCATAGTGGTAAGTGCATTTTTATTTATGCAATCATCAGATAAATTGACAAATATGACTGAAACAAGCAGAGAGGCTTTAGTTGTTTTTGCAGAAAATGTTGACGGTGTAAATGCATCTTTAAAAAACCTTGACACAGCCATAAAGAAACAAGGAGATCTGTTAGCGATTAATGAAAAATTAGTAGTTACACTTGATAAAATTGAAAAGCGAGTTGAAAAATCTAATGAAAATACTGTTGGTGAATTACAATTAATTACTACTACTTTGATAAATGAATTGGGAAAAAATTCTCAAATCAGTATTGAAAACAATAAAAAGCTTAGTGCAAACTTGGCAAAGTTAAATCGCTCTAATAGCAAAACAATAGCTAAAGCTATTCAGCAAATAAGTAATAAAGCCATATATAAACAGATAGTTGCTAATCAAGCGATACAAGCTCAACAAATTTCTAAACTTGTAAAGCAAAATAATAATGTTTTAGGAAAGATTGCGGATAAAACTAGTAGGATTAAATATCCATAATATATTAATATTTAATTTTGTGAGTCTGATTATATGAATGAAGAAACTAAAATTGAAAAAGATTTTTTACAAATTAAATCTATAAGAACCTCTTCTAATGGATTTATTATGAAGTTACATGAGGGTGATATAATTATAGCTCTTGATGGTTTATTAATAAATAAAAGTTATGATGATTTATCTAAAGAATTGAACGAAATAAAAGATAAAAAAATTCTTACATTATATAGGGATGGAGTATTTTTTAACACTTTTGTCTATGGTTCTTTAGGTGTCATATGTGAAAATATTAATTCTAATACTATACCAGTTTTAGATAACTTAGATCCTAATAATTATTTCAATCAAGATGACTTTTATTTTCAGTTTGAAGTTTTTAAAAAACCAGGAAAAACAGCTATTCTACTAAATACTTTTCCTACAATACTTGCAAGCCTTGCCCCACCTTTGTGGATGTTACAAAATAGATTATGGACTTTTTTTTGTATTTCCTTAGTTTTTTATTTCTTTCTTTTAATGATTTCCCCTTGGTTGTTTTTTATCGGTTGGATATTAAAATCATGGTATGTTGGAAATAGCCAGATTGATATTTTAAGGCTTTTTTATAGAATGCATAATTATAGATTAAGCTTGAGTTTTTGTGCAAGGACTGAAAAGGAAGCTCAGGAGATTGCAAGGCAATTTGACGATAAAGTTGATTTTTATTATTCTTATCTTGAACCTGTTATATTAGAAGATTGATTTAATTTCATTACATCGATCGTATCGCCTTTATAAAGTTTATCCAAAAAAATTATCTCTATTATTATTTTAGCTACTTCACTAGGATTTTGAAGATTTTCTATATTTTCTCCAGGCATTGCTTGATTTCTTATTCGAGTATTAGTTTTGCCTGGGTTGATAATAGAAATAGATAAATTATTATGTTTATTTTCAGCTGACCATATTTTAATCATATGTTC
>CAJYAP010000033.1 GCA_913065025.1 uncultured Gammaproteobacteria bacterium | reverse complement strand
TTATTTATAGGGATAACTCTCGGTATATTTTCAGTTAACCCTCCGCCAGTAATATTTGCAACTGCTTTTACTTTTTTGAATGATTTTATCTTTAAAATATCTGTATAAATCTTTGTAGGTCTAATTAATAATGAACCAAGTTTTTGTTGACCAATCATACTTTTTAGTACTATTTTTTTTTGTTCTAACATATGATTAATTAAAGAATAGCCATTTGAATGCAAGCCATTTGATTTTATACCAAGTATACAATCATCTTGATTTATATTTACCTTAGGAAGTAATTCTTTCTTTTCAGCTATACCAACACAAAATCCAGCAATGTCAAAATCGTCATTATTATACACCTTTGGCATTTCTGCTGTTTCTCCGCCAATCAAAGACATTTTACTAATTTCACAACCTTTTGCGATGCCTTTGATTACATTAAAACTTTTATTTTCATCAAGTTTACTTGTCGCATAATAATCTAAAAAGAAAAGTGGTTTTGCTCCTTGGGCAACTATATCATTAACACACATCGCCACTAAATCTATTCCAATTGAATCTAATTTTTTTAACTTAATTGCTATCTTTAATTTTGTTCCCACGCCATCTGTTCCTGAAACTAAAACAGGATTATTATATTTTAACTTTGAAATATCATATAATGCCCCGAAACCACCAATGCTTCCAATAACGTTTTTATCGCAAGTTTTTTTTGCAATGGGTTTTATTTTATCAATTAATTTATCAGCATTCTCTATAGAAACTCCAGATTTTTTATATGTAACCTTTTGATTCTTAACATTATTATTTTTTTTCATCTACAGTCTCAATTTTTGTTAATTTATTTATTTTTATGTCAAAATACATATATGGATTATATACCAAATATTATAAGTGGATTAAGAATTTTATTAATACCTATATTTGCATTATTCTTAATCAACAATGATTATTTGATAGCATTATATATATTTTTAATAATGGGTATTACTGATGCCTTAGACGGATCGATAGCAAGATATTTACAATGCGAAACATTATTGGGAGCATATTTAGACGCTGTCGCTGACAAAGTTATGATAAATACTGCGTTTATATTGCTTTGTCATATGGATATATTGCCTTACTATGTTTTTAGTATAGTGTTGACGAGAGATTTGATTATACTAATAGGCATAATTTTAAATAATAAAATTTATGCAAGACACTATATGAAGCCAATATTCTTAAGTAAAATAAATACATTTATGCAGATAATACTAGTAGTATTTTGTATGTTTTTTTTAAATAATTTAGTAAACCTTGATTATATTCAGGATATTATTAATGTAGTTGTATTAACGACAATTTTAAGTGCGGTAGAATATATTTATAATTATAAAAAAGATATTTTACTTGAAAAGTGTAAATTGATGAATAATTATGAGCCAATTAATAATACCTTACCAAAAAAATACTAAACAAACATTTGATAGTTACTATAGTAATGATCCTTCAAATGAAAATATAATTGAATGTATTAAAACTATTTTTACTAGTAAAAATAGCCAAATATTTATATGGGGAGAAAATTGCTCAGGAAAATCACATATTCTATATTCCACATGTAATTATTTTTCAAAAGATGACAAGAAATGCGTTTATTTACCACTTAAGGATTATAAATCATTTAATGAAGATATAATTAGTAGTTTTGATGAGTATGATTTAATTTGTATAGATGATATTGATTATATATTTGGTTTAAAAGAATGGGAGTATAGTTTTTTTAATTTAGTAAATAGAGTTATTAATAAGTCAAAAAAAATTATTTATACATCATCTTCAAGTCCGAGTTCAAAAAATATTAAGCTCTTAGATTTGCAATCTAGATTATCTTGGGGCTTAGTATTTAAAATTAATAACGCAGATGATTTTATTAAAGAAAAAATTTTAAAAAAAATTATAATAGAAAAAGAATATAATATTTCTCTAAAAATTTGTAGCTATCTTTTAAAGAGAGAAGAAAGAAGTATGTTGCCACTAATAGATATAATTCATAAAGTTGGCCATCATTCTTTCACAACAAATAAAAAAGTTAATATAAAAGATTTAAGAGCTATCTTAGATTGATAACTTATTTTTCTCTCTCACATACAATATCGAACTAAAAAAAATTGACAAACTTACGATTGCTAAAATAACTCCTAAAATAAAAGTTTTCTCGCTTGTTGTATTTCCTATTCCTATTACAAAATAGAGTAACATAGTATATGAAGTCATTATGTAAGTGCTAAATTTATTTCTTCTTAGTTTAATCATTAGTATTAATAAAGGTATATTATATATTAATGTTGGTATAATCCTTGGTATTGTTTCAGGTGGACTTATTAGAGAATTCCAAGAGGCAACAATTATTATTAATATTACTAATAAAAAATATGTTATGTACTCTAAAAAATAAATTTTTTTCATAATTTATTTGTCAATTGCGCAATTCTTTTTCCAAAAGACATACAAAGTTTAGTTTCATTGTCAGATAGTTGATTTTTATGGTTACCTGAGAAATGGGTTGGTCCGTATGGAGTTCCACCAGTTCTTGTTTCATTTAAATCTTTTTCGCTATAAGGTATTCCTGCTATAACCATACCATGGTGCAATAGTGGAATCATCATCGTTATTAACGTTGTTTCTTGGCCACCATGCATACTTGATGTTGAGGTAAATACTCCAGCTGGTTTTCCACTAAGAGTATTATTGAACCACTCAGAGGTTGTGCCATCTAAAAATAATTTCATTGGAGCAGCCATATTACCAAAGTGTGTAGGCGACCCAATTATAAGACCATCACAATTAGAAAGATCATTGTTAGTTGCGTATAAAATATTTTCATTATTTGCAATTTCATCATTTTGGACATTACTGATTTTTGGAAGTGTCCTTATTATAGCTTCAGTACCATCTACCATTTTTACACCCATTGCAATCTTTTGAGACATTTTCTCTGTGGAACCATTATTACTGTAATAAATAATTAGTACTTTTTTCATTTAAAATCCTATAGGTAAAAATATTGATGAAACTATTCCTTTCGCAGCTTTTTGAATTATTCTACCTTGCTGGGAAGAAATTATTCTAGCCATATTTTCTTGGTTATTAATTAATTTTCCAAATAATCTTTCGAAACTAAGGTTTATTTTGTTTTTATTAATATTATTTGTTTTTATCAAAAGCTCTCCATTATTTTTTGAATTACTTAGTCTCCAAACAAGTG
>CAJYAP010000032.1 GCA_913065025.1 uncultured Gammaproteobacteria bacterium | reverse complement strand
GTATAAATTTTTTAGAATTTTTATTTAAATCTAACAAATTTTTGTAAAGATTTTCATCTTCCCATTTTTTTTGCATTAATGGTTCTTTAGTGGGAAGATTTCCCTTCATAGGAAATTCAGTTTTCGGCAAATTTAATGTGTCTTTGTAGTTGATCATTTTATTTTTAATATTTTTTTTGCTTCATTAATATCTTTTTTTATATTTTTCTTTAATTCTTCAATACCACTAAATTTTTTTGTATCTCTAATTTTCGAGACAATATTAAACTCTAATCTCTTTCCATACAAATTATTAGATAAATTGAATATGTGGGCTTCAAAAAGGTATGTATTGCCATTAAAAGTAGGTTTATAGCCTATATTAGCAATGGCGTAATATTTTTTACCATCAATATAGGTGAAGACTGCATACACACCACTCAATAAAATATTGGGCTTTAATTTTATATTTGCAGTTGGAAAACCTATTTCAGAACCTCTTTTGTCACCGTGTATTATCTTACCAGATATAGAGTAAGGTCTACCAAGCATTTTTGAAGATTTTAAAATTTCATTATCAATAATAGATTTTCTTATTGATGAGCTTGATACTCTCTCTTCATTTAAGGTGTGTTTCCTCTCAATATTTAATGAAAAAAAGCCTTTATCTGCGTAGTCTTTTAATTCATTTATATTTCCAGTTTGATTATGTCCAAATTTAAAATCTTCCCCAACAGTAAGTGATTTAATATTAAGCTTTTTAATTACCAGATCTTCGATAAAGTCTTTAGAGGTCATAGAAGCAAATTTATCGTTAAATCTTATAATTACTAAATAATCTAAATTAAACTTGCTAAGAATATCTATCTTCTTATATATAGGTAAGATTTCAAAATTTTCTCTTGTGAAAAAAACCTTAGGCAAAGGATAAAAAGTAATAAGAGCACTTTTAGAATTTTCAATTTTTGCTTGCTGAACAATATTACTTATGATTTCTTGATGTCCTATATGAATACCGTCAAAAGCACCAATACTAGCAACTATTGGTATATTAAAATTAAGGTTTTTTATATCTCTAATAATTTTCATAACATTAGTTTTTTAATTTTCCAGGAGTAATTTTAAACATATATAAAAATATAAAATATACTAATGATGCAGATATAATTATCATAAATAAGTTAGTGACTCTATGAAAGAGATCTAAGTTTAACCATACTTCTAAATTCAAATTAAAATATAAAATAAATAAACCCATAAATATAGAAGATATTATAGATTTTAATAAGATTTTAATGATGTTGGAATCTATTAATAATATTTTAGTTTTTAGTGCAGTCTTTAAAAGTAAGATAAAATTTATATAAGCAGATATTGAAGTTGCTAAAGCTAGCCCTACATGAGCTCCTTTAAATTCTGTATTTAGTAGATATAAAACAAAAAGTATATTAAGAATAAAGTTAGATATAACTGCTATAACAGCTGCTCTAACTGGATATTTTGTATTTTTTCTTGAATAATAATTAGTTATTAAGATTTTTGCTCCAATCATCCCTGGCAATCCTAGAGCGAAAGCAATAAGACTCAGGCTAGTCATATTGACGTCATTTATAGAAAATTCTCTGTATTGAAGAAGCGTTATTAAAATAGGTTCAGCTAATAATATTAGTCCAATACTAGTAGGAAATGATATTAATATTCCTAATTTTAAACCCCAATTGATTGTTGCATTATATGACTTGTTGTCTTTAGTATTGTGGTATTCGGATAATTTTGGAAGTAATACAGTAGCTACAGATATCCCAAATAAAGCTAATGGAAGTTCTATAAATCTATCTGACATATAAAGCCAACCGATGCTTCCTGTTATTAAAAAAGAGGCAATTATGGTATCAAATATAAGATTTACTTGAGTTACCGAAGAGCCAAAAATGACAGGAAGCATAAGATCTTTAATTTTTTTGATACCAGGATGATTTTTATTGTAATTAAATTTAGGAAATAGACCCATTTTTATTAAGGGTCTCAAAACAAAAATTAATTGAATAATACCTGCGAATGACAAACCCCATGCTAAAGCATAAACTGGCTCATTAAATAATGGAGAGAAAAATAATACGCTTACTATTAAAACAATATTAAGAATTGTTGGGGTTATAGCAGGAATAGAGAATCTTTCATAGGTGTTAAGTATGCTTGAAGAAACAGCAGTCAAACATATAAAAAACATATAAGGAAAAGTTATCCTAAGTAATTTGTATGATAGCTCATACTGCCCAAATTCAGAATTAACAAAGCCGGGCGCAATTAAATAAATCATTATAGGGGTTATAGCTACACCAATTATTGAAATTATAAGTAAAATTATAGCTAAGTAAGTGAAAGATGAATTTATAAATTCTTTCACGTCCTTTTCATCTTTTTTATTCTTGTAGTCACTTAATACTGGAATATATGCTGTTGATAAAGCGCCTTCGCCAAATATCCTTCTAAAAAAATTTGGAATTCTAAAAGCGACAAAAAATGCATCTAAAGCACCATTTGTATTGCTTATACATATAAATATTGCAGCATCTCTTATATACCCAAATACTCTTGAAACCATAGTAAAAATAGATACTAGAGCTGTATTTTTAAAGAATTTTTGTTTTCTTGATAGGGACATGTTGCAATTATATATAATTTTTAACTTTCTTATTGACAAATTAGTAATAAAACCTCATATTGTCGTCTTTCATTAATAAAGGTAATATTCTGATGGCAAATACTGCTCAAGCAAGGAAAAGAGCTCGACAATCTCTAGTAAGAAGAGAGAGAAATGTGGCTATGAAGTCAAAATTAAGGACATTTGTAAAGAATGTTGTTAAGGCAATTGACTCTGGAGATAAGCCTCTTGCAAGTAAAAATTATAAGTTAGCTATGCCAGTAATAGATTCTAGTGTTTCTAAGGGAATTATCCATAAAAATAAAGCTGCTAGATATAAAAGTAGACTCAATAAACAGATAATTGAGTTAAGTTAAGATAAAATCATATTATCTCTGTGAATTACAACTTCGCTATCAAAAACACCATGTTCTTTTTTAATTTCTATTGTAGACTTACCTATAATCTTCATTAATTGTTTTGAATCATAGTTAGTTAAACCTCTAGCAATTTCTATTTTATTTGATCCACAAATAATCAGCATGTCACCTTTTTGAAAATTACCTTCAATGGATTTTATTCCAATGGGCAAAAGACTTTTTCCTGATTTTTTAATTACTTTTTTAGCGCCAATATCAACGATTAACTTTCCTTTAATTTTTAAGGAGTTTGCTATCCATTGCTTCTTTGATTTAATAGCTGAATTTTCATTATAAATAACAGTTCCAATATTTTTTTCTTTATTTAAAATCTTAATTAATATATTTTTTGTTTTTCCATTAGAAATTATGGTCCTTGTATTTGATTTTGCAGCTTTTTTAGCAGCGGTAATTTTTGTTATCATCCCACCTCTGCCAAGTGTATTATTACTTGGCCCAGCATATTTATTAAGTTTCTTATTTGTAACAGATATATTTTCAACTAACTCTGCTGATTCATTTATTTTTGGATCACTAGTAAAAAGGCCGTTTTGGTCAGTAAGAATTATTAAATTTTTTGCTT
>CAJYAP010000031.1 GCA_913065025.1 uncultured Gammaproteobacteria bacterium | reverse complement strand
ACAATTTGAACGATCATTTACTATTTCTGAAGATATAAAAATCAAGAATGCTGAACTGTTAAATGGTTTATTAAATATTGATTTGGAAAGAATTATTCCAGAAGAGAAAAAAGCAAGACTAATTCCTATTAGTTAAATTGACGAGATAGGGGGCGAGAGCCCCCTTATTTAGAATTATTCTAAATGTAATGTTGATGAATTTTCTATATTGACACTTATCACCAAAATCAAACTTTACTGTTTTTCTAAAATCCTTAAAAAAAATTAAGATTCTCAATAAGAGAACAAGAGGGTTAGTGATGTTAGGTATCATTAACCCTCCAACAACATATAATTGAAAGTTTAATTATGAAAAACTATTTTCTCAAACTCTTAGCAATTTTTTGTTTTATTTTTTGTTTTGTTGAGACTGTGTATGCAAAAAGTGAAGTAAATGTATATTCTTACAGACAACCAATACTTATCAATCCTTTTTTTGATGAGTTTACAAAAACTACTGGAATAAAAGTAAATGTTCTACATGCTAAAAAAGGTCTTTTAGAAAGAGTAATTTCAGAGGGAGCTAATACGCCCGCAGATCTGGTCTTGACAGTAGATATTGCTAGATTGAGTCAATTTGTTCAAAATGATTTATTAATGGAAGTAAGCTCGGATATTCTAAATAAAAATATTCCCTCACATCTTAGAGACAGTAATAATAAATGGTTTGCACTTTCAAAGAGAGCAAGAATATTAGCAGTATCTAAAGACAGAGTATCTAATAATTCTATTAAGAATATAGAAGACCTCGCTGATCCAAAATGGAGAGGAAAAATATGTACAAGACCTGGAAGTCATGATTATAACAGATCTTTACTAGCTTCAATCATTGCTGCCAATGGAGAAGAAAAAGCTGAAGAGTGGGCATCGAATTTAGTTTTAAACTTAGCAAGAAAACCAGAAGGAAATGACAGAGCACAAGCTAAGGCAGTTCATGAAGGTGTTTGTGATATTGCTGTGATGAATACTTATTATTTTGGTAAGATGAAATTTAATGAAAAGAATCCAGAACAAAAAGAATGGGCAAAATCTATTAACTTAATATTTACTAATCAAGATAACAGAGGAAATCATATAAATGTTGCAGGCGGTGGTATTGTAAAATATTCAAAGAATAAGGATAATGCTATAGCTCTACTTGAATTTTTAACTAAGCCAGAGGCACAAGTATTATACTCAAAAATGAATTATGAATATCCAGTAAATCCAAATGTTGAACCATCTGAAGAGCTAAGCTCTTGGGGAGTTTTTATAGAGGACCAATTACCTGTTGAGCGACTTGCAGAACTTGCACCTACTGCTCAAAAAATTATTGATAGAGTTGGTTGGTAGCCTATAAGGGCCCTATTGTGTCTAGTTGGAATATTTGGTCAGTACCGGTTGGAATTATATCTTTAATTATAATTTCTCCGGTTCTGGCTATTTTTTATTCAGCCCTTTTAGGAGACACAACTTTATGGCCACATCTTTTTTCAACAGTCTTACCAAGATATCTCCTTAATACCTTATTATTAATGTTAGGTGTTGGAAGTTTAAGTTTGCTCTTTGGTATATCTACTGCATGGCTTGTATCCAGATATGAATTTCCAGGAAGGTCTATTTTTGAATGGGCCCTTTTATTACCTGCCGCAGTCCCAGCTTATATCATTGCTTATACTTATACGGATCTCTTAGAATATGCCGGTCCTGTGCAAGGTTATTTGAGAGAAATTTTTAATTGGCAAAATTCACAAGATTATTGGTTTCCTAATATAAGATCATTGGAAGGTGCTGTTCTAGTTATGTCATCAGTGCTGTATCCATATGTTTATTTATTAACTCGGGCATCATTCATAACTCTTCCTATTTCATATTTTCAAACAAGTGCAATTTATGGGCGAAAACCTTTTTTTGCAGTTGCTCTTCCTTTGGCAAGACCAGCAATAATTGCTGGTTTGGCTTTAGTTTTGATGGAAACAATTTCTGATTTTGGCACTGTAGATTATTTTGCAATAGAAACGTTAACACTAGGTGTGTTCAATGTTTGGCTTGGAATGAACAGCTTATCTGGTGCTGCTCAAATATCCTCAATATTATTTTTTATAGTCGTAATACTTCTTACGTTAGAATTAATTGCAAGGCGCAATCAGAGATTTTATGAAAAACATAGCAGGCAAGAATCACAAGACTTAGAAGAGATTTCAAATTTTCAAAAAATATTATTTTTTATAACTTGCTTAATTCCATTGATACTTGGTTTTATTATTCCAGTATCTGTATTATTAAACTTTGTTTTAAAGGGTTATGCTGTTGTTAATATAAGTGAAGTTGTTGATACAGCTATTACAAGCATCTCTATTTCATTTGTTGCTTCGACAACAATCATGCTTTTATCTTTTGTTATGGTAGTTGTTGCAACTTACAAGTCTAACACTTTTCAGAAATCACTTATTTTTTTAGCATCTTGTGGTTATGCATTTCCTGGAACAATTTTAGCTGTTGGAGTTGTTGTTTTTGTAGGATGGTTAAATGATATTTTCTATTTTCAGATGAGTTATTTTATTGGGGGTTTTGTGGTATTAATTTTTGCTTATACATTAAGGTTTTTAGCTATAGGCAATGGATCTATTAGATCAGGTATTACAAGAATTAATCCAAATCTTATTGATGCTTCAAGGACAATGGGCAGAAGTTTTTTAACAACAATGAAAAAAGTTATATTACCTCTTACATATACAAATATATTGGTCGGGGGAATTCTAGTTTTTGTAGATATTTTGAAAGAACTTCCAATTACTCTTTTATTAAGACCTTTTAATTTTGAAACCCTTGCAACATATGTCTATCAGTATGCTTCAGATGAAATGTTGGAAGAATCATCATTTGCAGCTTTAATAATTATCTTAGCAGGTTTGGGCCCTGTTATTTTTTTAAGCAGAACAATAAAAAAATATTCTACTAAAACAAACTAATTAGCTGGAAAAATAAAAGTTTGCTTTGTGTCAATTTCAATTCCTACTGCACTGGATTGATTGGGTAAAAAGTTTGGCGGCATGTGACTATGAACGTGAACAATTTCATTATCATTATTTAATACTGATAAATGAACAAAACTATAACCACCCATCAACTTTGACGCCATCACCGTTCCTTTTATTCCATTAACAGGGGTTTGTTCTTGATTTAATTTAACTGCCTCAGGTCTTATGTATACATCTACATTCTTAGACTCTAAGCTGTCATCGACTGTAAATTCTCCGACAGGCGTTTCAACTGTTTTGTTTTTTACCATTCCACTAAATTTATTTGTTTCTCCAAAAAAATTTGCAACATATGATGAGTTTGGGAGATTATATAATTCTTTTGGAGATCCCGATTGTACTATTCTGCCTTCTTTATTCATAATATATATTTTATTAGAAATAAACATAGCTTCAAACGGATCATGGGTCACAACTAAAACTGAAATGTTAGACTTTTGAAGTAGATGTAAAGTATCATCTCTAACTTCTTCTCTTAAATTTAAATCTAAACTTGAAAAGGGTTCATCAAGTAACAAAATATCTGGTTTTGCAATAATTGAACGTGCCAAAGCTACTCTTTGTTG
>CAJYAP010000030.1 GCA_913065025.1 uncultured Gammaproteobacteria bacterium | reverse complement strand
TATATTCATCTAATTGAAACCTAGATATATTTTTTAATAAGCTTGGTAAAGTATCAACCCTTTCTTTTTCATAATCATATTCTTCTGGATCAAAATATTCTTCTCCATACTGTTGTTCTTCGGACCCCCTGTGATGGTCAATTGTTAAAAGATGAGTTCTATTTTCTTTGCATCCCATACCGATATAGCATGCTGATTTTCCGCAATAAGAGCCAATCTCAACTGCAAAAGTTTTAATACAATATTTTTTAGCCATTTTATATAAAAGGATGCCTTCTTCGTGATCTAAAAAACCTTTTATAGAATTGAAATCATTCAAATTTTCATGCATAAAAATCTTCTTTACCAAGCGTTGATTTGAATCTCCGGTGTTGCCATAAATATTCATCAGGATTGTTTCTAATTTTTTTCTCCATAAAGTCATTTAAGCTTTGAGAAAAATTTGATCTATTTAGGTGATTTAGATTCAACTCTTCTATATCAAGAATATATTTACCAGAATCTATATAAGTGTTCATAAAATATGTTTTACAACTAGTTGTATTAATGATTTTAAAAGGAGCTGATATTGTTGCAGCTGGCTGAGCGAAAAAATTAATAACATCTGACTGATTTAATCCATAATCTTGATCTGTCGCATAAAGGACGGTTTTGCCTTTTTTAAGCCATCTTATAAATTTAATAGGATTATTTTTATCACAAGTATCTTTTACACTTTTTAATCTTCCTTTTTTTTGGATGGCATCAAACAACTCTGAATTATGAACTCTTTCTACACCATAAACTTCACTATTCATGCCCAGCAACCTTGCATCAAGTTCAAGATGGAGCGAATGTTTAAAAAATAAAAGGACACCATTATTATTTTTTTGTTCATTAACAAGAGATTCGATGCCTTTTATTTCATAGTTAATATTTTTTTTAATTTTTTTATCAGACCAGAACCAGGCAATACCTGAATCAAAAATTATTTGAGCAGAAGCAATTACATTAGCTTTATGAAGATTTTTTCTTTTCCTTTTTGACATATCTGGGAAACAAAGATCAATATTTTTTCTACTTATCTTATTTCTTTTAAGAGGGATGATATAAAGCAGATTACCTAAAATTAATATAAAGACCTTATGCAAAGGTCTTGGAAGAAACAATATAAGTTTCCAAAAACCCACAAGAAGTGTTAATAAAGCTCTATTCATATATTATAAGGCTGTATTATTACACTAATATTCTAAATGAATGAATAATGATTCTATTTTTGTATAACTTTGTAATATTTTTATCTTTGCCATTTATGGCTATAAGAATATTATTTAAGAGCTTAAAAGACGCTGATTATAAAAAGCATTTTTTAAACAGGTTTGGAATTTATCAAAATACAACTCAATTAAAAGATATTGTTTGGTTTCACGCTGTAAGTTTGGGCGAGGTTATTTCATCTCAAAACATAGTTAAAAAAATAGCTGCACATGAAAATGTTGTTTTAACTGTAACTACTCCAACAGGACTTAGAGAAGCAAAAAAAATTTTTGGTTTAGATATTGATGTTGTATATGCTCCTTGGGATTTCAAATGGTTTATTTTAAATTTTTTCAAAACTTATAAACCAAAGTCACTAATTTTATTTGAAACAGAAATATGGCCCAATATGATATCTCAGGCATTTAATAATAAAATCCCAGTTATTCTGTCAAACGGAAGAATGTCAGAGTCATCTTTTAATCGTTATACAAAATTGAATCTTTTATCAAAAGAAGTTTTCGCAAAAATTACTCATGCTTTTGTTCAAAGTGAGGCTCATAAAGAAAGATTTAACCTTTTAGGAATTAACGAAAAAAGAATTAGCAGCGTTGGTTCAGTCAAATTTGATGTTGAAATTAATAATAGTCCTCTTCGAAATAACTTTGAAGAAAAAATTTTTTTAGCAGCTAGCACTCATAAAAAGGAGGATGAAATTATAATAAATTTGTACTTGAAGCTTTTGGAGGATTATGAAGATTTAAAATTGATAATTGCTCCAAGACATCCAGAAAGAGCAGAGTCAATTCAAAGGTTGCTTACTAATTTTAATTTAGACTCATCATTAAGCAAAGAAATACCAAAAGATTTTATTAAACATAATGTTCATGTAATAAAAGCTACTGGTTTACTAAGAGATCTATACTCAATGGCAACAGTAGCATTTGTTGGAGGTAGTTTATTCAAGGAGTATGGGGGGCATAATATTATTGAGTCAGCATCCGAAAAATGCCCATTTATTGTTGGCCCATTTATGAAAAATTTCTTGGATATTATAAATGAATTCAAGCATAATGATGCATGTTTTCAAATACATGATGAAAAAGAGCTCCTTAATTCATCTAGTAGCTTGCTAAATGATGATGAATTAAGAGATGATATGTCTAAGAGAGCTGCAGAAGTTTGTTTAAAGGGTCAAGGCTCTTTTCAAAAACAATGCAATACTATTTTAAAAATTATTAGAGGAGATAAAATTGAAATTAGTAACAGCAATCATTAAGCCATTTAAGGTTGAGGAAGTTAGGTCATCATTAGATAAAATTGGTGTGTCAGGAATGACAATGACTGAGGTAAAAGGTTTTGGAAGGCAAAAGGGACATACTGAATTATATAGAGGAGCTGAGTACACCATAGATTTTTTACCAAAAATAAAAATAGAAATAGCAATCTCAGATGATATGGTTGATCAAGTTAAAAATGCCATCATAGAAGCAGCTGGATCAGGAAAAATTGGTGATGGAAAAATATTTATCTCACCTATTGAGGAAGTTGTCAGAATTAGAACTGGAGAGACTAACGAAGAAGCTCTTTAAATTTGGATAATATTTTAAAAAAGCCTATCGCTTTTATTCTTGGGCCAACTGCCTCAGGAAAGACAGACTTAGCAATTCAGATATGTGATTCAGTGCCTGCTGAAATTGTTAGTGTTGACTCTGTTATGGTTTATGAAGACTGTAATATTGGCTCAGCAAAACCTTCAAAAAATATTTTAGAAAAATATCCACATCATTTAGTCGACTGTATTAAGCCTAGTTCAATTTTTTCTGTATCAGACTTCTACAAAAGTTCATTGCAATTAATAGATGAAATACATTCTAGAGATAACCTACCTATATTTGTTGGCGGAACGATGATGTATTTTCGGACATTAATAAATGGTCTTGATTCATTGCCTGCTAGAAATGATGATTACAGATTAGAGCTTGAAGAAGTAAAAAAACAAAATAGTGATGAATATCTCTATGAAATGCTGGTATCTATTGATTCAGATTATGCTGCAACTTTAAATAAATCTGATTATAAAAGAATTATAAGAGCCCTAGAGGTTTATAAACTTACTGGAGAGAGTATGACATCTTTGTTAGGTCGTGTAGATAAAAATTTTCTTTTAGAAAAATATAATGTAAAACAATTAGGTATCCTAGATGAGGATAGGTCAATACTTCATAAAAGAATAGAAAAGAGGCTTGATACAATTATTAATGATGGATTGTTAGAGGAAGTAAAAAATCTTTTAGATAAATATACAATTGCTGATAATCACCCTATTAGAAAATCGGTAAACTATAAACAAGCAATTTCATTCATTAAAAAAGAAATTGACGAGGATGAATTTTTTAACACAGCATTGTTTGCAACAAGACAATTAGCTAAAAGACAAATTACATGGATGAGGTCGTGGGAGAATCTTGAAATTTTTGAAAATAAATCAGCCCATAAAATTAAAGAAACTGTTAAAAGATTGGTAACTTCTCTTTAAATATAATCATAAGCCCATAGATACAGTTTATAATATAAGAAAAAACGAGGTAATTATTGTGAATTGGGATAA
>CAJYAP010000029.1 GCA_913065025.1 uncultured Gammaproteobacteria bacterium | reverse complement strand
ATGCTTGCAATAATTTTATGTTACGCAATGTACCTTCCATATTATTTTAAAGATAAGGCTAATAAATAATTATGAAAAAGTTAAATAAAATTGTTTCAAGGAAACAGATACCATTCAAATATAGAGCCAAGAGACCTAAATCTGTTCAATGGATTGCTAGATGGTTCCTAAGATTATGCGGCTGGAGAGTAGAAGGCAAGATTCCACCTGTGAAAGGCAATGAAAACTTGATAATAATAGCAGGTCCACATACATCTAACTGGGATGGTGTTTTTGGTTTTGCTGCAATATTAGGCCTAGATGCTAAGATAACTTTTTTTGGTAAACATAGCCTTTTTAATAAGCCAATACTTGGCAGATTTATAAAATATATGGGTGGCATACCAGTTGACAAGACAAAGCCTGGATTAGGCTTAACAGATATAGCAATTAAGAATATGAACAAACTTAACGGCTCTTTAATTGCAATGTCTCCAGAGGGAACTAGAGCTAAGACTGAAAAGTTAAAATCTGGTTTCCTAAGAATTGCTAAAGCTGTTGAAGGCCAAATTTTTCTTGGCGCATTTGATTTTGGCAATAAAAGAATATATCTAGATAAATTTTATGATCCTTCTGGAAATATTGAGGAAGACCTTAAATTTGTTAGAAACTATTTTATGCAGTTTCAAGGAAAACGCCCTGAAAATTATTAGTTTTTAAGCCCCTCAGAAATCATTTCATCAACCATTTGCTCAACTATAAATAATGGCGGATTCCCATTATCTAAAACTGCAGAATGAAAGTCTTTAATATTAAATTTATTTCCAAGACTATCCATGGCCTTTTCCCTCAATTCAAGCATTTTTATCATGCCAACCTTATAGCTTAGTGCTTGGCCTGGCCAAACTATATATCTTTCGATCTCTACTCTACATTCAGTATCAGACATGCCTGTTTTAGCCTTCATGTAGTCAATTGCTTTTTCTCTTGTCCATTTTTTATAATGTATTCCTGTATCAACAACTAATCTAACAGCTCTAAAAATCTCACTTTGTAAAATACCTAGTTCATCATAAAGATCTGGTGCAAGCCCTGCTTCAAGCGATAACCTTTCAGCATAAAGCGCCCAACCTTCAGAAAATGCAGAGGTTCCATAGCCGAATCTTCTATACATGGTTAGGTCATCATTTTCCAGAGAATGAGCTATTTGATGATGGTGTCCTGGAGTGGCTTCGTGATAAGTAAGAGTCTTCATACTGTATTTTGGAGTTTGCTTTATGTCATAAAGGTTTACAAAGAATGCTCCAGGCCTGCTGCCATCTTGCGCAGGAGACTGATAATATCCACCAGGAGCTGTTTTTTCTATATATTCAGGCACAGCCTTAACTACAACAGGAGCTTTAGGCATTGAATGAAAATAACCTTTAATAGCTTCTGTAGCTTCATTCACCATATCAGTATAGTCTCTAATAACAATTTCTTTTCTATCAGAAGTATCTTCATAAAGCATTGAAGGATCCTCATTTAGTTCATTCATTAATGCTCCAACGGTCTTATCTTCATCATATCCAAGAGAAACAAGAATCTCTTTCATTCTCTTTGAAATTCTTGCTACTTCACTTATTCCCATGTCGTGAATTTTTTGTGGGCTATAGTCTGTAGTTGTATATGTTCTAATTCGTAGTTTATAAAACTCATCACCATTTGGCTGAGACCAAATTCCATGATGAGGATTGGCACTAGCTTCAGTAGAGACCATAAAATCTCTCAACAAAGTAAAACCAGGAGTGACACTATTTTCTATAGAGAGTATTAATTGAGACTCCAGAGAAGCTAATTCTTCTTCAGATATTTCTAATAGCTCTGCTTTCTTCATAAATTGTGTGTACAAAGGATGCTCATCAAATGAATAATTAATCATCTCATTAAGCTGTTCTATAACATGAGCATAAACAAATTCTGGAGCAAAGATTCCTGCAGCGGCCTGCCTTTGCAAACCGTCCAAAACACCTGCATATACATTTTTTGCAAGATCTGTTCTTTTTATAAAATCTTTTGCCTCATTATGATTCCTGACAGGATGCATATCACTCATAAAGCTAATTATGCTGTGATGTATCCCTCGCACTTGATTGAGTGGGTAGTCATGGTAAGGAAAGAACTCAGACTGTCTCAGGCCATTTTCAATATCAAACATAGCTATTCTTTTTGTTATTTTTTGATTATTTGTTAGAGAAGAATCTTTATAGCTAGTTAAAATATCAAGTGATTTTTTCGCATCATTAATGCCTTCTTCAAGATCTTCATGTTTTGGTATTGATAGACTAGAGTTATGTTTAGTAATCCAATTATATTCATCAAAAACTCCCATATATGTCATAGACTCAGGGGAATCTAAGAGACCCAAAACTACTTCCTTACCTAGATAATGATCAATAGATATCGGCTTCATAAAAAACAGGTTTACTAAATATAAGGAACCTAAACTAATTCCAAATACAAAAATTAAGCCAATTGCTTTAAAGAATCTTTTAATCATAATTTTTCCTACTTCATATAAATTTATTATTATTATATGATTTTTTGATAAACTTGTTTTTTAAAATTATTAAATACTTATGACAGATAAACTAGCTACTCTTACTCTTGATGAAGATGTTTCAATAATAACCTTAGATGATGGCAAGGCAAATGTATTTTCGCCCTCAATGATTGCTGCAGTTAATAAATGCCTGGATGATGTACCTACGGAAAAAGGCGCATTGATAATAACAGGCAGAACTGGAATGTTTTCAGCAGGTTTTGATTTAAAGATTATTTCAGCTGGAGATATGGATGCAACGAAAGAAATGTCATTAAATGGTTTTAAGCTTTTATCTCGAATATTCTCATTTCCAAGACCAGTTTTAGCAGCATGTTCAGGACACGGAATTGCGCTAGGAACTTTTTTACTTTGTTGTTGTGACTATCGAATTGGAGTCAAAGGGGAGTTTCTTGTAGGAGCCAATGAAATGCGAACTAATATGGTTATACCAGTTCCTATATTGGAGCTGATTAAATTTAGAGTCGCTCAGTCACATAAATATAGAGCTGTCCTTGGTGCTGAGATGTATTCTATAGAAAATGCAATAGAGGTTGGAATAATAGATGAAATAGTAAATGCTGATGAACTTATGAACACAGCTTTAACAAAGGCAAAAGATTTGGCTACCTTGGGTCATCCGAGTTATACACTTACTAAAGAACTTTACATTCAGGAGCCTTTAAAGAAAATTAATGATGCAATTAATGGATTTGACTCTAAGTAAAAACGTTTAATTTTTTCAAGTGAATTTCGGCTCTAATATTGATCTTTCTCTCTTTATTGAGGTGCCTAAACCAAAAACTATAGAAAAGCTTTATTCATTAAATCAAAACAATACACCAGAAGTTGGTAGTTTGGCATCAACAGAAGAACTTTCAAATTTAATTAAGATCAGCTCGTTAAATTTTTATATTTTACAGAATGATGAAATCATAGGATTTGTAATTTGTTTTAGAGAAAATACTAAATATCGATCTTTAAACTATAAATTTTTTTCTGAGACAGAAGACAAGTTTTTATATATTGATAGAGTTGTAGTTGATAGTAAACATAGAAGAAATGGATCGGCTTCATACTTATATAAACATTTATCATACTTAGCCAATCTTGAAAATATTCCAATCTGCTGTGAAGTTAATACTAAACCAAGAAATGATATTTCTATGAATTTTCATACAAAGCACGGATTTAAGGATGTTGGCGAGCAAAATTTTGATGATCATTCGGTTGTTTATCTTAAAAAATAAATAGCAGTTTTTTTATGTATTTTTAATACACTAATCAACTAGATGAGTTAAAATTTTATTGTGTTATTTGAAACATCGCTTTTCTTTAAAACCATGATTATCCTATCAGGCCAACTAGGTATTGTTCTTGCTACATGTGTTTACTGCATAAAAAGAGCAAGAACGGCTTATGAAAATAATTCAACTTTTCTAGGAATCTCCTTTAGGGCTTCCATGAACATGAAAAAGAAACTTGATCTCGTTCCATACACCCCAATACCAGATCAATATCCAGTAGAAATGACAAAATCTGTTGAGCTCGAAAAACCTACATGGAGCGGATCAAGATATGAAATACTTAAAAAAGTTGCAATGAATAAAGAGCAAAGATTAGAATTTTTGAAAGAGGGGTTTACAGATGTCAATAAAAACTACTCTATTGTTTATCTATTTTTATCATGGGCTGCACTTTTGTTTGCTTGTTTATACTTTTCTGTTTCGGAAATTAGCACGATTACTGGTATTTTTCTCTTCAGTGCGCAGAGCATAGCTTTTGGGCCTTTGCTAGCATTAATAATGTTAGAAATGGATGAAAATGACGGCTATAAAGCATTACAAATTGTTTTTCTAGTCACTATAGCTACTGGAGTTATTGGATATAGTGATATTTATTCATTTTCAGAAAGTGCTTATTTAGCTTCATTTCTCTTTATTTCTTTACTTGGGCTAATAATTTTTGGCATTATTAGAATTTTTATTGGGTTTAGTAGAAAAGCTGCTAGAGCTAAAGCTATATTCGGTGCTTTTATATTCACCTTATTTCTTTTGTATGACTTTAATTACTTAAAGAAGAGTGCAGATTTTGGTTTTAATAACTGGGAAACCGCTTTTAGTATAGCTTTCACTTTATATCTGGATATTGTTAATTTACTATTAGAAATATTAGATGCGATGTCTAATTAGTAATTTTAAATTACTGCTTAGCCCTTATTTTAATAAGAACTAAGCTTTAACTATTTTAGTTATCTTGTTATGGAGTAGCCTTGTTGCTCTAGTACAAATCGATCTTCTGATAAATTTGCTACCCATATTACCTTGCCTGCATCATTGAACATAAATCGAGTTGCGGTATATGCGCTTGCACTCAGACCAGTAGC
>CAJYAP010000028.1 GCA_913065025.1 uncultured Gammaproteobacteria bacterium | reverse complement strand
AGAGAGATTAAAATGAGTAATATAACTGCACAAATGGTAAAAGAATTAAGAGATAGGACTGGAGCTGGAATGATGGAGTGCAAAAAAGCACTTCTAGATTCTTCAGGCGACATGGATAAAGCTGTTGAAGAAATGAGAAAAGCTGGTCAAGCGAAAGCCGATAAGAAATCTTCAAGAATTGCAGCAGAAGGAGTGATTACTCTCTCTATAAGTGATGATAATTCAATTGCAAATATGGTTGAAATTAATTGTGAAACAGACTTTGTTGCAAAAGATGAAAATTTTTTAAAATTTGTTAAAACTATATCTGAAGTTTCATTGAAAAATTACAAAGGAAGTGTTGATGATTTTAATAATTCAAAACATCCGTCAGGTAAAACAATAGAAGAAATTAGGCTTGAGCTAGTAAGCAAGGTGGGTGAGAATGTTAAAATTAGAAGAGTACAGAATATAAAAAATGATGGAAATTATATGGGCCATTATATGCATGGAACTAAAATTGGAGTAGCTGTAGTTTTGCAAAAAGAGAACAAAGAACTAGCAAAAGATGTGTGTATGCATATTGCAGCAATGAAGCCAAGAGCACTAAACGCAAATGATATACCACAAGAAGATCTAGAAAAAGAAAGAGAAATATTTGTAGCACAGGCAAAAGAGAGTGGAAAACCTGATGATATTATCCAAAAAATGGTTGATGGTAAATTAAAAAAATACATATCGGAGGTTACACTTGTTGATCAAACCTTTGTTAAAGATAATGAAATTACAATTAGTAAGCTTCTTGAAAAACATGATAACTCTGTTTTGTCATTTTATAGACTCGAAGTGGGTGAAGGTGTTGAAAAGAAAGATGAAAATTTTGCAGATGAAGTTATGGCACAAATAAAAAAATAATTTCTTATGAAACGATATTTATTGAAATTGAGCGGAGAAGCACTTATTGGTAAATATGACTATGGTATTGATCCAGATGTAGTTAATGAAATTTCATCAAATATTGTCGAGGTTACCAAGACAAATGATCAATTAGCAGTTGTTGTTGGTGGTGGAAATATATTTAGGGGAGCGGGGTTAGCTGAAGCTGGTCTAGATAGGGTGACGGGAGACAACATAGGAATGTTGGCAACTGTAATAAATTCTTTAGCTCTTCAAGATGCAATAGAAAAATTAGGCATACAATGTCGAGTAATGTCTGCTGTCAGAATAAATCAAATATCAGAAGATTATATAAGAAGAAGAGCAATTAGACATCTAGAGAAAAATAGGGTTGTAATTTTTGCAGCCGGAACAGGAAATCCTTTTTTTACAACAGATACAGCCGCAAGCCTTAGAGCCATAGAAATAAATGCAGACATGGTTCTAAAAGCTACAAAAGTTGATGGTGTTTATAATAAAGACCCAGAAAATCATAAAGATGCAAAGTTATATAAAGAGTTATCATATAATCAAGTCATAAGTAAAGAGCTGAAAGTTATGGATACAACAGCTATAGTATTATGCAAAGAAAACGGCATTCCTTTGAGAGTTTTTAATATGTTGAAAAAAGGTGCATTAATGAGCATTATTAATGGTGAAGATACAGGAACAATAATAAAATAAAATATGCTTGATAATATAAAAAAAGAATCAGAACAGAAAATGATTAAATCAGTAGAATCCTTAAAATCTAATTTGGCAAAAATTAGAACTGGTAGAGCTCACCCGTCAATTTTGGATGGTATAAAAGTAGATTATTATGGAAATGAAAGTCCACTTCCACAAGTCTCAAGTATCAAAGTAGAAGATGCTAGAACACTGATACTTGTTGTATGGGAAAAGGATATGGTTAGTAAAATTGAAAAGGCGATAATAAATTCAGATCTAGGATTAAATCCTGCAGTAGCAGGAACAAATATTAGAATACCAATGCCACCATTAACAGAGGAAAGAAGAATGGACTTCATTAAGCTAGTAAAAAATGAAGTTGAGCAAACTAGAGTAGCAATAAGAAACATAAGAAGGGACGCAAATACTAAAGCGAAAGATTTAGTAAAAAATAAAGAAATTTCAGAGGATGAAGAGAAGCAGGCAAATGAGCATATACAAAAAATAACAGATTCTTATATAAGAAATTCAGATGAAATACTAAAAGATAAAGAAGCTGATTTAATGCAAGTATAAAAAATGAAGATACAAAAAAATCTCCCAAATCATGTTGCTATAGTTATGGATGGAAATGGAACATGGTCAAAAAAAAATAATCTTAAAAGAAGAGACGGCCACCAAGCAGGTGTTAAAACAGCAAAAAAAATAGTTGGTTACTCCATAGAAAAAGGTATAAAAAATATAACATTATATGCTTTAAGTAATGAAAACTTAGGGCGCTCTAAAGTAGAGTTAAAAAATCTTTTTGATATTTTTTTCTTTTCATTTTCAGAAGAAAAAGATTTTTTATTTGAAAATAAAATTAAAATTAAGTTTATAGGTGATTTAGAGAAACTACCTAAAAAACTTAGAGAAAATGCAATTTATTTAGAAAATAGTACAAAGAAAAATAAAAGATTAAATCTTTTTATTGCTTTAAATTATGGTGGAAAACAAGATATTAAACAGGCAGTAAAAAAGATCTTAAATAAGAAAGATCAAAATGGTAATTTTGAAAATTTTCTACTCTCAAAAGATCTTCCTGAAGTTGATTTGCTCATACGTACTGGTGGTTTCAAAAGATTAAGCAACTTCATACTTTGGCAAATATCTTATGCAGAATTATATTTTACAGATGTTTTGTGGCCAAATTTCAATAAGAGAAATTTTTTTAAAGCCTTAGATTGGTATAGTTCTATAAATAGAAAATTCGGAAAATCTTAAAACATGCAAGATAATTTAAAAAAAAGAATTATTACTGCTTTATTGATTTACCCGCTTATAGTTTTTATTATTTTATTTTCCAATGAAGTAGTAATTAGGTTATTTTTAAATATTATTATATTTCTATCAGCTTTTGAAATTTCTAAAATGTGTTTTTATAATAATAATTATGAAAACGGAAATGGAAAACATTACTATTTTATTGGATTTATTTTTATATCAATACTTATTTCAAATATTTTAATTAAAAACAATATTTGGCATTTACTTATCATTCCATCAATTGGCATGTGGTTACTTATATTTGTTTACATAATGAGAATAAAACTAGTTGGCATTATTGAAAAATTTAATTTATTTTATTTTTGCTTATATATACTGGCATTAAGCTCTCTTTACTGTTCTTTGTATACAATATATCTGTATTCTCCAAAAGCTTTATTATATCTAGTCTCCATTGTGGCTATAAGCGATATCTCTGCTTTTTTTATTGGTAAACGTTACGGAAGTAAGCCGTTTTTTAATAACATTAGTCCAAATAAAACTAGAGAGGGTTTTGTTGGGTCTTTAGTTGTATGTCTAATATTTGCTTTTATATATTGCGTTATAGAAAATTATAATTTTTATTATAGCGCAAAAATTTTAGCTATAACATTCATTATAGTACCTATGTCCGCTGTTGGAGATTTATCAATAAGTTTGATAAAGAGAAAATCTGGAAATAAGGACAGTGGAAATATTTTACCAGGTCATGGTGGTATTTTAGATAGAGTTGATAGCCTTTTGCCTGCAGCCCCAATTTTCCTAATATTTAGTTATTCATTATCTGCTATAATTCAATAATGAAAGAAAATGTTATCATCTTGGGGTCAACAGGTAGCATAGGTGTAAACACATTAGAGGTTATATCTATTCATTTGAATAAGTTTCGTGTTTTTGCCTTAGCTGTTAATTCTTCAGTAGAAAATTTATCAATCCAGTGTCAAAAATATAATCCAAAATATGCTCATGTAAAAAAAGAAGAAGATGCAAAGAAATTAATTTCTATATTAAAAAAACTTAATATAAAAACAGAAGTATTATATGGAATAAAATCTTTAAATCAGCTAGTTTCTCTTGACGAAGTCGATATAGTTGTTTGTGCTATATCTGGATCTGCTGGGCTTGAGTCTTCTATAAGCGCGGTAAAATCAGGTAAAAAAATTTTATTAGCAAATAAAGAATCTTTAGTTATGTGTGGTAGTCTATTTATGGACTTAGCAAAAAAAAACAAAGCCTCTATACTGCCTGTTGATAGCGAACATAATGCCTTGCACCAATGTTTTGCTTCTAATAAAGAAAAGTTTATAAAAAAAATTATTCTTACTGCTTCAGGTGGGCCATTTTTAAATACTAATATCAAAGAATTTGCTAATATTACACTAGAGCAAGCATTAAATCATCCGACGTGGGACATGGGAAAGAAAATCACTATAGATTCCGCAACAATGATGAACAAAGGCCTTGAGATTATAGAAGCTATGCACTTATTTGATTTAACATTAGGTCAAATAGATGCGATTATTCATCCTCAGAGTCTTATTCACTCAATGGTTTGTTATGAAGATGGCTCAATAATATCTCAAGTAAGTATGAATGATATGAAAATACCAATATCTTATTGTTTAGGTTGGCCAGAAAGAATAAAATCTGGGGTAGATTTGATAGATTTAACAAAACAGCCTCCTTTAGAATTTTCAGACGTATCAAAAGAAAAGTTTCCTTGTTTTTATTTGGCAAAAGAGGTGGCAATAGAGGGAGAATCTTTTTCAACTGCTATGAATGCTGCAAATGAACTCGCAGTATCGGCTTTTTTAGAAAAGCGTATTAAATTTAACGATATCTATAAAATATTGTCTGAAGTTTTAATGTCTCATAAAAAGACAAAATTATCTTCCGTAGAAGAAGTATTTGCGATAGATGAAATCAGCAGAAATATAACAATAGAAATTTTAAAAAAATATAATTAATTATGGATTTAATTTACACAATATCAATTTTTATATTAACAATTAGCATAATTGTAACATTTCATGAGTATGGTCATTATATCGCTGCAAGACTATGTGGAGTAAAAGTAAAAGAATTTTCTATTGGCTTTGGGAAAAAACTTTATGGTAAAAAATTAGGAAAAGATTTTACAGAGTATAAAATTTGTGCTTTGCCTTTAGGTGGATATGTAAAAATGCTTGATGAAAGGGAGGGTGATGTAGAGCATCATGAAAAAAACCGAGCTTTTAATAATCAAAGCTTATGTAAAAGATCTATTATTGTATTCTCAGGACCACTATTCAATTTTATTTTAGCAGCATTTTTTTATTTTTTAATATTTATTAGTGGTTATGATGGATTTAAGACGAATGTTGGTGTCGTTGAAAATTATAGCGTGGCAGAAAGTATAGGATTGCATGTCGACGATACTATTTATTCAGTAAACGATGTTAAAGTAAAAACTTGGTCTGATGTTACTTTACAAACAGTTAAATTTGCTTCTGAAAAAGAAGATATAATTTTTGAAGTTCTAAGAGAAAACCGAATCATAAAACTAAATCATATAAGCCATAAAGTAATATCTCTTGAGCAAAAAAATATTTTAGGAAGTCTGGGTTTATTAAACTTTATAAGTAAATCTCAAAAAATTGGATATGTTGAAGATGGGTCGCCAGCATTTAACTCTGGTTTATTAAGAGG
>CAJYAP010000027.1 GCA_913065025.1 uncultured Gammaproteobacteria bacterium | reverse complement strand
ATCCTGAGCCCTCTTTTTGGATTGTCATCAAACATTCTAGATCTGTAGTCAAACCATGAATAAATAGTTGATTCATTAGGATTTTGAATTCTCCATGAATCCATAAACCCTAAATTTTTTATGCTGTTCCACATTTCTCGCTCTTGTGGTTGAAAAGATGTCTTACCATCACGCAGCCATCTCTTAACATTTTCAGGACCAATTCCAATGTCAGTATCTTCAGGAGCCACATTAAAGTCACCCATAACAACTAAATTCTCTTTTGTTTTTTGCAGATACTTGATGTGTTTTTTTAGGTCATCATAGTACTTAATTTTCTTTGGAAATTTTGTCTCGTGATTGATATTTTCTCCTTGAGGAAAATAACCATTCATGATGGTTATTTCAGAATCTTTTGTCGCAAACGTACACTCTATAAATCTTTTTTGATCTTCAGGTTTATCACATTTAAAGCCTTTAACTGTTTTGATAGGCTTTTCTTTACTAAGAATTGCTACACCATAGTGTCCTTTTTGACCCCAGTATTCAGGATGATAACCAATCTCTTCAACAACATCTAAAGGAAAGTCAGGATCATTCACTTTAGTTTCTTGAAGCCCAATAACATCTGGGTTGAGGGTATCTCTTAAATGGATAAGTTGATGTGGACGAGCTCTGATGCTATTAATGTTAAAAGATATTATTCTCATAATTTATTCTACTTTAGAAAAAAGTATTTTTTTATTTAAATTAAGGTAATCATTTATGATATTAGCTGACTCTATTAATAAATAGTCTTTTTTAAAATCAATATCATTATTTATATTTTCATCTTTTTTGTTGTTTGCGCTTAAATCTTCATAGTTTACAAATGTTTTAAGACCAAGACCTTCTCTTCTTTTATTTTCTATTTGAAGCAACCACTCTTTTCTTGCTTCCATCTCAGATCTTCTAATATCTAAATTTAGACTAAGTAGTTTTTTATCTTTATTTATGAAATATCTATCTCTTACAGCACCAAGATATTCTAGATTTGGGCTTGTAGTTAATCTTTGAGAATACAAATTTTTTATCTTTATAATTTTATCAGCATCAAAGTCAAACTTTTTATGTCTGTAGGGTCTAACAGTATCCCATTCCAATGCAGTAGGGTAAGAGCTTTCACCAACGGATTCAATATCCCAGGTAGAAAGAAGCTCTATGTCAGGCAAAACTCCTTTATTCTGTGTACTAGAACCATCAACGCGGTAATATTTGGATTCTGTAATTTTAACTTGACCTTTTGAAATACTATCTAAACTTTGCACAGTTCCTTTGCCAAAGGTTCTTTGTCCAAGAACAATACCTCTTTTATAGTCTTGTATAGCTCCAGCAACAATTTCGGAAGCTGACGCAGAATAACGATTAACCAAAACTGCCATAGGTTTTTGCCAAGCTTGTTTAGCTTTACTCGCACCATATGGTTGAATATAGCCAGTCTTGTGTTTAACTTGAACTGTTGGGCCTGAAGACACAAATAAACCAACTATTTTATTGGCCTCAATTAATGCACCGCCACCATTATTTCTGAGATCTAAAATAACAGCATCAACATCTTTATCATTAAAATCTAAAAGAATATCCTCCACATCACTGCTACTACTTCTGTAATCTGAATCTCTATTTTGATACGCATTAAAGTCAATATAAAAGGAAGGTAAATCTATTATTCCAATTTTATTTCCTTCCTTTGTTTCTATAATTTTTGATTTGGCAGCTCTATCTTCAAGTTTTATTTCCTCTCTAGTCAAAGTGACTAATTTTCTTGTGTTATCTGCAGAATCAGAGGATATGAACTCTATTTCAACTTTTGTGCCTGATTTACCTCTTATTAAGTCTACAACTTCGTCTATTCTCCAACCTACAACATCAACGTATTCTTTTTCTTTAGAATCTAGTTGGCGTATTCGTGTTATTTTATCTTCTGGTAATATTTCTCCTGATTTTTCAGCAGGACCTCCAGGAACTAAGCTAACAATTTTTGTATAGTCATCATCAGCACCTAATAAGGCACCAATGCCCTCTAGCTTTAGACTCATGTTCATATCAAAATCCTCAGCAGATCTTGGAGATAGATATGCTGAATGAGGATCAAATTGATTAGTTAAAGTGTTTATGGCTATAGAGAAAATATCGTCTTCTTTCTGTTGTTGTATTCTTCTAATTTTATTTTTATATCTCTTAAGTAAAACTTTTTTTGGATCATCAGAAAGAGTCTCTGACATTAAAGCCACGAGCAAATCATTTTTAGTTTCATTTCTCCATATTTTTTTTTGATGAAACTCTGATTCAGGCCACTGATTATCTTCATAATAGATGTCAATGAATTCTTCCTTAGTAAAATCAAATGAATCTTCCTCAATAAGTTTTATTTGATATTCAGAAAAGATCAGAAGCCTTTCAAAATATAAATTAATGATCAAGTATGCTAAATCTATATCAAAGTATTTTTCTGAGTATTTATTTGATTCTTCTTGGAATTTTTTTATTTCTGATGAAACAAAATGTAATTTATTTTCATCAAGTTTATTTATTAATGCATCTACATATTTACTATTAAAGTCTTCTTTTACAAAGTTTTTGATGTAGTGTTCTTTTTTAAGCTTAATAAAAACTTCTTTGCTAAGGTTAACTTTCTCTTCTGTTAGATTGGTAGATATATATTTTTGAGGCTCATAGCTTTCGTTACCGCACCCAATCAAAGCAAGGCAAACGAAAGACCAGATAAGTTTATTTTTAATCACAAGATTATAAATTATATATTTTTGTTGTTTTAATGAATTATTATCAGAATAATATGATGCACACTAGTCATTAATTATACAAGTATAAAAATCTATCACATTTTTATCCATATATAATGTTAGGACATATGAAAATTTTTTTTATATTTTTATTATTAAATACAATCTGTTTTGGCCTAGACTCAGAAGAAATCAGTACATCTCATTTAGAATCTATTGTTTTAGGCTCTGGTTGTTTTTGGGGTGCTGAAAAAGGTTACGAATCACTAAATGGAGTTAAGGATGCTGTGTCTGGTTATTCAGACGGTAGCGGAATTAGACCTACATATAGAGAAATAACAAAACTTAGAAATAAGTTTAATGAAAATAATTTTGCAGAAGTTGTTGAAGTTACTTTCAATAAAGAAATCATAAGCTTGAGATCATTGCTTGAACATTTTTATGAATCTCATGATCCAACTCAATTTAATCGACAGGGAAATGATATTGGTACTCAATATAGATCAATAATTTTATATACCAAACAATCCCAAAAGAAAGTTATTGATGAAACTACAAATGAATTTCAAAAGCTATTATTAGAAAAAGGGTATGGAAAAATACAGACGAAAATAAAACCTCTTGAGAGATTTTATGTTGCAGAAGAATATCATCAGGATTACATAAGAAAAAATCCTAATGGTTATTGTCCAGATCACTCAACTGGAGTAGTTTTTGATAAAACCAATCTAGAGATAATAGATAACTCTTCATTACTTAAAGGCAAGTTTATTCTTGTAATAGATTCTCAAGATTATTGTCCATATTGTGAGAAATTTAAAATTGATGTTGCAGACGAATATCAAGGAAGTATTCCTATGATTTTTAGACCAGCAAGCCAATTAAATGATCTAAACATCAAGACGCCTACTTGGGCAACGCCAACAATTATTTTTTTAAAAGACGGTAAAGAATTATTTTCTTATCAAGGCTATATGGATTCCAAATTATTTTATAAAGCACTAGGAAAATTTAAGTTAGGTGACTCGGAGGTATATGATGTTGCCTTTAACAAGGGAACAGATGCAAGATTTTGTAAAGAATATCAAATCTTTAAAAATACTCCTGATGGTATTTTTATTGATAAATTAAGTGGAGCGCCATTGTTTGATACAAGAGATAGATTTATTTCGCCTAGCGGCTGGTTGTCATTTACAGCACCAATTCCAAACTCAACCTATGAAATTCCTGATAATTCGTATGGGATGAAAAGGACCGAGGTAAAATCATTGTCTAGTGATATACATTTAGGTCACGTTTTTGATGATGGCCCTAACGGTATGCCAAGGTATTGTATTAATGCAACAGTGCTTGAGTTTATTGCAAGAAATGACTTACGAAATTTATAATAATATTCAATGAGTAATTCTGATTTCACAGTACCAGATATATGTGACGCACATGGAGATAAGATAGCAATAGGTGATATTTTTCTGACTTCTTACGGCGGTATAGAAAAATTCTTCGGAGAAATCAGAGCAGTCGATTGTCCTCATAGCAATAGTGTTGTTAAAGAATTAGTCCAAGAAAACGGTGAGGGAAAAGTTCTAGTTATAAATCATTCTGGTGATAAATTATGTTCAATGGTTGGCGATCAAATTGCTCAAAAAGCTTATGAAAATAATTGGAAAGGTATTTTTGTAAATGGCTATATTAGAGATATAGAAGTAATCAAAAATATTTCAATTGGTGTCTGTGCAAAAAATGCTTTCCCAATGAAGACTGATAAAACAGTTGGAGTTGGAACTAAGGATATAAGTTTTAAAATTGGTTCCGTTAAAATAAGTAGCGGAAATTGGATTTATGTTGATGCTAATGGATGGGTTGTGAGTAAAAATAAACTAGAATTTTAATTTTTCAATTTCTAAATCTTTCTCTTTCCATATTTCCTCAATCCATTCCTTAAAATCTTTTCTATATTGATCATCAGTAGAGTAATTTTTATTTCGAAGGTTTTCAGGTATTTCATATTTTTTTACTAATACTTTCACATCGCGCATATCACCTTTTAAGAATGCCCAAGCTCCTCTTTTTTTCGATTTATAAACAACTGAGTAGTCCACTAGAACATTTATGTTTGGCATAGCTGAAAGGGCAGTAGCAATGCCGCCTATTCTTGGTTTTAATAAATTTTTATATGGTGAATTTTGTAATTTATGTTTTATAGCATTATTTCTAGTTCCTTCTGCATAACTAAAAATTGTTGAGGGCGATCTTAAAAATCTTTGGCATGCCTTAACAGTATTTTCATAATCTTTAAATCTTAAATTTGGATTTTTTTCGATTTGCTCTTTTGAATGCCTATTAACAAAAGGCATATTTAAGGTTTTGTTAGCTAAAAAGATAAATGGTATCCAGGCCAATTCTTTTTTCATAAAGAATTTTAGGAGTGGTATTCTATTATGTGCAGCAACTAAAACAATAAATATATCCGCCCATGATTGATGATTGGACAAAGCCATATACCAATTATTTTTATCAAACTCATTATCATCAAAAACTTGCATAGAATCTTTATGCATGATTTTCATAATAATTTTTAGGCCATATACAGTTATGTCTCCAATAGTATTTGAGATTTTACTTAATTTAATTTTAAAAGATTTAAGTGGAAATATTGCTCTTGGGATATTAATAATGGCCAATGTGCCAAAACCAATTGTTAGCTCAGTAACAATTAAAATAAATGTAAAAAATCCTATAAGAGTGGACTTTATGTGATACATATATATTTTTTTAAATCTAAAACCCGCTTAGATTAGCATATCTTTCAGTATGATATGTAGAACTCCCAAAAATTTGTTCAGCAACTCTTGATCTTTTTATAAAAAAGCCAAGGTCATATTCATCTGTGACGCCAATACCACCATGCATTTGAATTGCTTCATTAGATACTAGATGAAGAGTTTCTCCGGCTATTGTTTTAGCAAGACTAGATAGCCTTTGGAGTTCATTAGATCGTTCGTCAGCACCATGGACAGCTGCCATAACTGCAGACTTGGTAAGCTCAATTTCACAAAACATTGCAGCTGCTCT
>CAJYAP010000026.1 GCA_913065025.1 uncultured Gammaproteobacteria bacterium | reverse complement strand
ATTTTACGGTCAATATCATTATTTGACATATATAGATGTCCCCTATTACTTTAATAATTAAAAGTATAACTTTATCAGACTAGATTAAATAAATTTCTTTCATATTGATACTATATTTAAGGATAAAAAAATGAACAATTTTAATAAATTTTTTGGTTCTTTTAAATTTTCATTTGTTCCCCCTTTAATGATTTATCTAGCTGCTGGCGTTTCAGGAATCACAAATATAGTTGGTCTTTTTTTTGTTAAAGAATATTTAGATTTATCTGCTGTCTTTTTAGCTGGATTAGGTTTTTGGGCTGGCCTGCCTTGGGTATTAAAGATGCCTTTAGGACACTTAGTTGATATTCTTTGGAAATTTAAATCAATTCTCGTAATACTGGGAGCTCTTGTTATGGCAGCAAGCAGTATAATTATGTATTGTCTGATTCAATATAAATCAGAAATGATAACTATATTTAATGCTGAAACTTGGTTTGTCATTTCAACTTTATTAGCCCCAGTTGGATTTGTTTTACAAGATGTTGTAGCAGATGCCATGACAGTTGAGGCTGTTCCTAAAATTGACGATAATGGTCAAGAAATACATTTTAATGAATTAAAGTCAATGAATGTTTCAATGCAATTACTGGGAAGAGTTTCAATTATTTTTGGAACTTTGCTGGTATCCCTGCTGAATTTAATTGTCTTTGCTGATTCTTCAGAAATGACCGAGTTGGAAAAAATTAAAGCTTATGGAGATATATATTTATATTCTTTGATTGTTCCACTTATTTCAATTTCAGGAGTTTTCTTAGCTTATTTAAATAAAAAAAATAAATACGCGTCACTTATAAGTAATGGAATGAGCCCTCAAAAAGCAAAAGGATTAATATTTACAATTCCTGAGCTTACTAAACCTAATATACTAATAATAGTTGGTTCTATAATTTTTGTCTTTTTTACATTATTTATTGGTACTTCTAATATCCAATTCTCACAAGAAATTGTATTTATAGGATCTTTTGGAATTATTTTATTTTTACTTATTAAATTATCAAACGAACTAGACCATAAAGCAAAAAAAATGTTGGTTGGCACTGCCATAATTATATTTGCTTTCAGAGCGATGCCAGGAGTTGGTCAAGGAGGTAGTTGGTTTGAAATAGATGTACTTAACTTTGATCAAGAATTTCTATCTTTACTGGGATTAATCGCTTCTTTTTTAACTATCTTTGGAATTTTTGTTTTGAGACCGTTAATGGAGAAGTCTTCTATGTCTAGATTAATTGTTATTCTTTCAATAGCAGGCGCATTTTTTATATTACCCTCTATTGCAATGTATTATGGATTTCATGATTACACATCTCGGATAACGGGCGGGATAGTAGATGAACGTTTCATAGCTATTTTTAACACCGCGCTCGAAAGTCCACTAGGTCAAGTATCAATGATACCGATACTCGCATGGATAGCTCAATCAGCTCCAAATCATCTTAAAGCAACATTTTTTGCTATATTAGCTAGTTTTACTAACTTAGCTCTTTCGGCTAGTAACTTAGGAACAAAATATCTCAATCAATTTTTTGTTATTACTCGTGAAGTTAAAAATGACCAGGGAGACATTAAAATTCCCGCTGATTATTCTGAACTCGGAATTCTGTTAATTATTATATGTTTGTTGACTTTGATTGTTCCAATTGCAGTTACATTTGTAATAAAAAGATTAAAATTAATTTCTTATTAATTAATTAAAAATTATTGGTAATATTTAGAAGATATACAACACTAATAACTCCAACAGTTGTAGAGGCCGCAAATCCAATTATTAAAGGTTTTATGCCTAATGTTAACATGCCTTTAATATTAGTTTGTAAACCAAGAGCAACCATGGCAAATAAAATGCAATAAATTGATATCTGTTTAGATATAAATAAAAACATTTCCCAATGATATACGAAGTTACTATCAATGATTAATTGATCACCAAAAGTTCTAAAAACAGATAATAAAATAAATCCAACGACAAACATCGGGAAAAAATCTTTAATAGATTTTTTAACATCAACTGCTTGATCTTTATTATAGAGATAAGCAATAAGTGGAATTAAAATAATCAAAAAAGAGTTTCTTAATAATTTTGTTGTCATAGCTGAATTCAAAGCTTCTTGACTACTATAAAGCTCAGAATAAATTATACCTGCTGCACTTACTTGTGCTGTATCATGTATGGCTGTCCCAAGGAATACACCAGCAAGATCTGGTGTGAAATTAAAAAAATAATTAGCTAAATAAGGATAGAAAAATACGGCTAAAATTCCAAATAAAGTAACAATACCAACTGCATAACTGGTTTCATCTTTACTAGATTTTATTATTGAAGAAGTAGCTATAACTGCAGTTACCCCACATATACACGTGCCCATCGTGATTAAATAACCTAGGTTTTTAGAAATATTAAAGATTTTACATAAAAATTTTATTATAAAAAACGCAGCTATAATATTAATTAATACTAAAAAAATTGCTGTAGATCCATAATTAAAAAGTTGAGTCAAACTTAAACTAAGACCAAGAACTGCTATTCCAATTCTTAATAATTTTTTTAAACAAAAACTAATAAACGGTTCGATCTTTTTATTAATGGAAAAAATATTACCTATAATTAATCCAAGGAAAATACACAGGAAAGCGGAAGAAATTAATAAATTACCGGATGATAATAATTTACTTGATGATATAGATAAAATAACTAAGACACTTATTATTGCAATGCCTAACATATTCTGTTTAAAAAAACGCATCTAATAATGTTCCAAATTAAGAAGATTGATTTAAACAGAAAACTAAAAAAATACTATATATTATTTGAGAAAATATTCTAAGTGATCTATTTGTTTACGCTTGTGTAATGCACTATCTATAATAACACTCGACATAATTTTAGTAATAGCAGACTTTTTACATTTTAAATTTTGTTGGACATGTTGCACATCTTCTTTTTTATCCCAAACATGAACTATACCGTCATCCATATCTCTTAGTAAATACCAATCATTTTTGTTATCAGATGACCAAACTTTAATCCCATACATTGTAAACTCCATTATAAAAAATTAATGTAAGTCTGCAAAAATTATACCAAATTCATTTTAATATTGAGACTCAATTTCTTTATTTGAAAATTTATAGATGGATTTTTTTGTTAAAAAATAAATATTGGAGTCTTGGCTAATAAACGGTTTTAGAACTGGATCATGTATATTCAAACCTCCAGTAAACACTCCAAATGAAGGTAAAATTATATGATTATTTGTGTGAATTAAACATTTAGTAGTAATTTTTTTTGAACTTACTTTTATTGAAGCTACCGGATGATAATGACCTGAAATCTGATTTATATTCTCTTGAACTGCCTCATGAATAAAGCGAACGTTATCTACGACATATTCTTGATAAAAATTGATACTGTCTATTTTCATTTTATTTTCGTGATTTCCAAGAATAAATATTACCTCATAATTTTTAATAAGTTCTTCAAATAAAAATCTAACTTTTGACGGCATTCTATGAAAAGCGTCTTTATCATGAAATGTATCGCCTAATAATATAACTTTTTTAACTTTGTAATTATCTATTACATTTAATAATTTTTTAAGTGTTTCTTCACTATCATAAGGAGGTATAAATTGTCCTGTGGATGCAAAGCTGGAACCTTTTTCAAGGTGTAAGTCAGAAACAATTGCTATTTCTTTTTCTAACCAGAATAATATACCTTCTTTGTTTATTTGTAGCTTATGATTATAGAATTCTATTGTCTTCAATTCAAGCCAACCTCTAATAATATTTCATTTTCTAATTCTTCAAGAAAATATTCATCAACCTCAGATTTATCAATTGTTTGCCTATTAATTTCTAAAACCAAAGGGACTGCAAGTGGAGAAATTCTATCTAACTTTTTATGAACAATGTTATTTTTAATTCTTTTTAAGAAATCACCTAATCTATCTAAGTCAATAAGTCCTCTGTATGAATCATTTCTGGCAACTTGCAATAAAATATGGTTCGGTTCATGCTTTTTTAAAACATTGAAAATGAGATCAGAACTAAACATCACTTGTTTTCCTGTTTTTTTATGTCCAGGTATTGTTCGTTCAATTAAACCTGATATGATTGCTGCATCTCTAAAGTTTTTCTTTAACAGAGGCGTTTCTTCCAACCATTCATATAAATCATCTAACATAATATCTTCGTTTAAAATAATATTTATATTCTCAACCTCATTCATTGACCATACAGCTAATGCATAGTCAGTCGCTACAAAACTAATTGGTTTATAACCCATTCTTTGCATTTTTTTGGATATCAAAAAACCGAGTGTTTGATTGGCATTTCTACCTTCAAAAGTATAACAAATTAAAAAGTACCTTTTTTTATTTTTTATATGGCGAGGAAACGTCTCAACTAAAAGTCCTTCTGTCGAAGGTAAAGCTGAAAATTTAAACTGCAATTTCAACCAATCACTTATTTGATTTGGAAAATTTTTCCAATATTCCTTTTTACTTATTAACTTCCTAACTTGAAATGAAAGTTCTGAAGTTAAAGGTAATCTACCACCAGCATAAGAGGGTATTTTAGGATGTGAATTATTTGTAGACCTTACAATAATATTATTATTTGTTATGCTTTGATACTCTAATACTCTACCGCTAAACAAAAATGTATCACCTTCATTTAGTCCTTCTATAAACCATTCTTCAACTTGTCCTAATGTTCTATTACCCAGCTTTACTTTAAGCATATAAGCTTCCACTATGGTGCCTACATTTAGCCTGTATTTATTTCTAATATTTCTATTCTTAATTGCGTATAAATTGTTTTTATTAAGATCTATTTTAGCATATTGTTCATAATGTTTTAAAGAATATCCTCCATTTCTTACAAACTCTAAAACCTCTTTGAAATTTTGTTTCTTTAAACCTCTATAAGGCCACGCTTTTTTTATTTGAAGATACAATTCGTCAATTTGAAATGGATTACTACAAGCAACTCCTAATATATGCTGAGCCAACACATCCAAGCTTCCATCTTTATCTTTAACTTCGTCTAAAAGGTTTGCTTTTATCGAAGCTATTGTAGAAATACATTCTAAATACTCAAATCGATTAGAAGGTACTAATAGAGCCTTTGATGGTTCATCAAATCTATGATTACTTCTACCAATTCGTTGTAAAAATCTTGCTATTCCTTTTGGAGAACCTATTTGAACTACTAAGTCAACTTTTCCCCAATCAATTCCTAGGTCTAAAGAGCTAGTTGCAACAACACAGTCTAATTTTCCTAGTGACATTAAACTTTCAACTTTTCTTCTAATTTCTTTTTCTAAACTGCCATGATGGATTGCAATTTTAAGATTATTTTCATTTTCATGCCAAAGTTTATTGAACACTAATTCTGCTTGTGCTCTGGTGTTAACGAATAAAATTGTCATAGATGAACGTTTAATTTTTTTATAAATATCTGTAATAGCGTAGCTAGCCATGTGACCTGACCATGGAACCCTATTTTCTGTTTCTAAAATTTCAATTTTTGGAGAGGATTTTTCTTGTATGTTTATTATTTTAGATTTTTTTTTCTGAGATAAAAAATTAAGTACAGAATTCTTGTTTTTAATAGTTGCTGACAGACCTATTCTTTTACAATTTGGAGAAATTGTATCTAGTCTAGAAAGATTAAGAGATAATAAGTCTCCTCTTTTTGTGTTAACTAAACTGTGAATTTCATCAATTATTAAATATCTTAAAGATTTGAAATATTCTTTTGCTTTTATATCCGCTAATAGTAAAGCCAATGATTCTGGAGTTGTCATTAGCATATGGGGTGGAACGTTTTTTTGCCTGTTCTTTTTATAACTTGAAGTATCACCTGTTCTAGTTTCAACTCTTATATCTAAGTTTTGATCTTCAATAGGATTAGTTAAATTTCTATGTACATCAATTGTTAGAGCTTTAAGTGGAGAAATATATAACGTGTGAAGCTTATTTTCTGGCGAGTTATTATTAATTAGATCATGAAGTGAAGGTAAAAATCCTGCTAACGTTTTCCCGCCACCAGTAGGAGCAATTAATAGAATATCATATCCGTTTATTGATTGATTTAAAGTTTCAAGCTGATGATCATAAAAAAACCAATTATTTTTTTTTAACCAATTTTGTATAGGTTGAAGTTTAAAATTATCTGACATTATTATATATTATAAATATGAAATGGATTGACAAAAATTTATATATAAAGCCAATCAATACACATATTGATCCCTATAAGCCAGTGGAAAATGCAATAATAACGCACGGACACGCTGATCACGCTAAACCAGGTCATAAGAATGTATTAGCCACAAAAGAAACCATAGAAATAATGAAAATTAGATATGGTGAAAATTGTGCTGAAAATTTTCAAGTTTTACCCATAAATAAATCACTAAAAATTAATAATGTATTAATTACATTCTTCCCAGCTGGTCATATTTTAGGAAGTGTCCAAGTTTTGACAGAATATAAAGGAGAAAAGATTAACTTTACAGGAGATTATAAAACGACAAGCGATGAAACATGTAAAGATTTTGAACCCGTAAAATGTCATACTTTAGTAACAGAAGCTACATTTGGACTTCCTGTTTTTCAACATCCAAAAGAAAATGAAGAAATAAAAAAACTTTTAACATCAATAAATTTATTTCCTGAAAGACCACACCTTGTTGGCGTGTATGCACTTGGAAAAGCACAAAGAGTTATAAATTTAATAAGACAACAAGGTTATGATAAAGAAATTTTTATTCATGGATCTTTAGAAAAATTATGTGAATATTATCAAAATAATTTTATAAAATTAGGTAAAATTACTAAAGTAAATCTTACGAAAAAAAAAGATTATAACGGTGAAATAGTCTTGGCACCTCCTTC
>CAJYAP010000025.1 GCA_913065025.1 uncultured Gammaproteobacteria bacterium | reverse complement strand
AATTGTAAAGAAATACTTGGATTAAGACTAAACACAATACATAATTTGTATTATTATCACAATCTAATGGTAAAAATAAGAGAATCAATTAGTGATAATAAATTTGACGACTTCATAAAGGAATTTTACTCTTTAAGGAATAAGTAGGTTGGAGTTTTCAAATCTAAATTTTAAATAGGAAAAAAATATGAATATAGTAGATAATGCATACGCGCAGTCAGCTAGTCCAGCAGATGGCGGTATGAGTATGCTAATAATGGTGGGTTTATTTTTTGTGATAATGTACTTCATGATAATTAGACCGCAAAATAAGAGAGTTAAAGAACATAATAAATTAATAGATTCTCTTTCAAATGGAACAGAAGTTGTTGTATCAAATGGAATTATGGGAAAAATTATAAAAATAAAAGACGATGTGATAGATCTAGAGATTTCCAAGGATGTAAGTATTAAGGTAAGAAAAAATTCTATAACAACAGTTCTGCCCAAAGGATCCATCTAAATTTGCAAATGAAAATCTTATCTATTAAAAATATTATTGCAGCTTTTATTTTAGCATTTAGTATTATTTATTCATTACCAACTTTTTTTAGTGATGTTCCAGATTGGTTGACTTCGATAAATGCAAAAAAAATGAATTTAGGTTTAGATTTAAAAGGCGGAGTTCATTTTCTTATGGAAGTTGATTTAGACGAAGTAACTTCAAGTAAATCAAAAAAACTTTCATCAGATTTAAGATCGCAACTAAGAAAAGAAAAACTGAGATATAGAAATTTTAATTACCAATCAAAAAGTATTAGTATTGAATTTTTTGATGCTGTTAATTATAAAAAAGCTGAAGAATTAATAAATAATACATATCAGAATACTTTTGAAATTTCTAGAAATAATGACAATCAAATGTTGCTCTCTATTTCAGAAAAGACTTTAAATGAATTGAGAATTGCCGCTATAAAGCAAAATACAACTACTCTAAGAAACAGAGTAAATGAGCTAGGTGTTGCTGAACCAATTGTTCAACAAAGTGGAAAGACTAGAATAGTTGTCGAACTTCCTGGTATTAAGGACACAACTAGAGCAAAAGAAATAATTGGTGCTACAGCAACTCTTGAATTTAAAATGTTAGATGAAGATTCAGATCCCTATGCCGCAGAAGATTTAAATGAAAACTCTTTTAATTCTAAGTTGTATTATTATGAAGAAACACCAGTATTATTAAAAAGAAATATTATGTTGACAGGTGAAAATATCGTAGATGCGTCATCTGGGTTTGATCAAAATAATAGACCTAAAGTAGATATTACCTTAGATAACCCTGGTGCAAAAAGATTCTCAGAAGTTACAGATGAAAATATTGGAAAACAGATGGCTGTAATATTTGTAGAAAGTAAAGCTGAGCAAAGAGTAATTGATGGCGAAAGCAAAAGAATTTCAAAAAAATATGAAAAGATTATCAGTATTGCAACTATTCAAGAAAGATTATCCAAATCTTTTCAAATTACTGGATTAGATAGCTCAGATGAAGCAAGAAAATTGGCTCTTTACTTAAGAGCTGGCTCAATGGCAGCTCCTATGTACATTGTTGAGGAGAGAACAGTTGGCCCAAGTTTAGGCGCTGATAATATTGAAAAAGGTAAAATTTCAGTGATTATTGGGCTAATACTCGTCTTAGTATTTATGCTTTATTATTATAGAGTATTCGGATTATTTGCAAATTCAGCTCTAATAATAAACATATTAATTATAGTTTCTATAATGTCATTAATTCCTGGCGCAACGTTAACACTTCCTGGAATCGCAGGTATAGTTTTAACAGTCGGTATGGCAGTTGATGCAAACGTATTAATTTTTGAAAGAATAAAAGAAGAGGTAAGAAATGGTTCAACGCCACTTGCATCTATAGAACTTGGTTATAAAAAAGCATTCTCAACAATTTTAGATGCGAATATAACTACATTAATAGCATCAATAATATTATTTATTTTTGGAACAGGCCCTATAAAAGGTTTTGCGGTAACATTATCTATCGGAATAATTTCCTCAATGTTTACTGCAATCATTCTTACAAGAATTTTGGCAGATACAGTTTACGAAAATAATACTAACTTAAAAGTAACAAAATTAAACATATGAAAAATATAAACATCAATTTTAATTTTATGAAATGGCACAAGAAAGCAGTATATTTGTCTTCCTTATTAATTTTTATTTCACTGATAAGTATTTTTACAAAAGGTCTAAATTACGGAGTTGATTTTAATGGGGGAACATTAATTGAAATTAGCTTTGAAAATAATGCTCCTATTGATGATATAAGAAAATATTTAAAAGATAATAGTTATGAAAAGTCCTCAGTTCAGTATTTTGGATCAGGTACAGATATTTTAATTAGAATGCCAAATATTATTTCATCAGCCGAAGCCACATTGAGCAATACCCTACTAGCAGAACTAAATAGAGAATTTTCTTTCTCCTTAAAAAGAGTTGAGTATGTTGGAGCACAGGTTGGCGAGGAATTAAGAGATCAAGGGATATTAGCTGCCTTAATTGCATTAGCTCTTATAATGGTATATATCGCTTTACGTTTTGAGTATAGATTTTCAATAGGAGCAATACTTGCATTATTACACGATATATTATTAATTATAGGAATTTTTTCTATTACTCAAATTGAATTTAATCTAAGTGTTTTTGCTGCAATACTTGCAGTAATTGGATACTCTTTGAACGATACTATAGTTGTTTTTGACAGGATTAGAGAAAATTTTAAGTCAGCAATTGCAGAGAATATTAATACTGAATCATTAACCAACCAATCAATTAATCAAACCTTATCAAGAACTCTAATTACATCATTAACAACATTGCTTGTATTAATTTCGTTAATAATCTTCGGTGGTGAGATACTTTTTGGCTTTGCATTTGCATTGATAACAGGTGTTATAATTGGTACTTATTCTTCAATATATATAGCAAGCTCAACTTTGTTAATGATGAATATTTCAGTTAAAGATGTGGTAATAGAGGTCAACGAAGATAGCCCATAAAAAATTATAATAAATTTTTCTTAAGTTTTGCTATTACATCTTGATGTAAGTTTATATTCGCTGCTAAAATATTCCCTGAATTAAGATAATCTTCAGAATTTTCAATGTCACTTACATGACCTCCAGACTCTGAAACGATAATAGAGCCTGCAACTATATCCCAAGGCTTCAAATTAAACTCCCAAAATCCATCCAACCGTCCAGAAGCTACATATGCTAAATCAAGCGCAGCAGCACCTAATCTTCTAATGCTTCCACATCTTGCATCCATCAGAGTTCTTAGTGTATCAATATAATGTCCTGAATGGTCTTGTTTTCTATAAGGAATTCCCATGCCAAAAACTGCTGACTTTACTGAATTACAATTTGATACGCGTATTTTTTTATCATTCATTAATGCGCCTTTACCTTTTTCAGCGCAAAAGAGCTCATTTTTAAAAGGATCATAAATAACGCCTAAAACTGGCTTGCCTTCTTTACATAAACCAATAGAGACCGCAAATTGTGGTATACCATGAATAAAATTAGTTGTTCCATCTAGTGGATCTACAAACCACTCATATTCAGATTCAATATCATTTGAACCACTCTCTTCTGCCGTAATCTTATATGCTGGATAGGCTTTTATGAGAGTCTCTTTAATAATAATTTCTGCTTGTTGGTCAGCCTCTGAAACATAATCGTTATGACCTTTAGACATAACTTTTAAATTTTCTAACCTAGAGTAAAATCTCATAATTATTTTACCTGCTTGAATAGCGGCACTGATAGCGGTATTTAATTGAGGACTATAATTATTATTCATAATTCCATAGTTTAAGATAATTGTTTGATGTTACTATAATACATTATAGATACTTAATATATAATTTAAGATTATGAATTCTTTTTCAAATACAAAAATTATTTTAGTTGAAACAAGCCATCCTGGAAATATAGGTTCTGCAGCCCGAGCTATGAAAACAATGCGATTTAGCAATTTAAATTTAGTAAATCCCAAATGTAAAGTTAATGAAATATCCTATGCAATGGCATCAAATGCTGGAGATGTATTGGATAATGTAAAAATATATGAAAACTTATTTGATGCTATAGGAGATTGTAACTATATTATTGGAGCAACAGCAAGACAAAGAGATATACCAATAGAGATAATAAATCCTAGGGAAGTCGCAAAGAAAGTTAATACCAAATCTCATGAAAAAACCGCAATTGTGCTTGGAAACGAAGCAAGAGGGCTCACAAACGAACAGTTATCAATGTGTACTATTGGATTACATATCCCTTCGAATATAGAATACACAAGTTTAAATATTGCATCATCTTTACAAATAATATTATATGAGATACTGATTGAATCTGAATACAATGTTTCCAATATCAATAAAGCTGATAAAAATGATATTGCTGAAAATAGAAAACTCACAGGTTTTTTTAATCATATGGATACAGTATTGAAAGATATAAACTTCATAAAAGATGATAGGCCTATGATATCAAGAAAAATCCAGCATATTTTTAAAAAAGCTAACTTGTCTGAAGAGGAGATTAATATACTCCGGGGTATATTAAGTGCAATTGAGAATCATTCTCATTAAAAATCAATAACATACAAACAAATAATAGTTGACAACTTTAGTAGGTTTAATCATTATTGGTATATTAGCAAATAGTGAATTAAGAATATGAAATTAACTACTAAAAGTAGATACGCTGTTACAGCAATGTTAGATATAGCTTATTATGATAGAGGGAATCCTATATCTTTACCCGAAATAGCAGAAAGACAGAATATCTCGTTATCATATCTTGAGCAATTGTTTTCTAGATTAAAGAAAGGTGGCCTTGTTTACAGTATTAAGGGCCCTGGCGGTGGCTATGTGTTATCAAAAGATGCCAATGATATTGTAATTTCTGAAGTTATTAAGGCAGTTGATGAAAGTGTTGAGACAACAGCATGCAGCGGGAAAGCTAATTGTCATAACAATCATCAATGTTTATCACATAATTTATGGGAAGATTTGGGAACAGAGATAAATAACTTTTTATCAGATATAACATTGCAGCAAGTAATTTTAAAAAATAGTAATAATTTAAAAGAGATAAAACTATCGGAGTATTAAATGAAGGATATTAAAACACCAATTTATTTAGATTATGCGTCTACAACCCCAATAGATAAAAGAGTTGCAGATAAAATGTTTGAATATATGACAACGGATGGTATGTATGGAAACCCTGCATCAAGATCACATAGTTTTGGATGGGATGCAGATGATGCAGTTAGTAAAAGTAGAAAACATATTGCTGATTTAATTAATGCTGATCCAAGAGAAATTGTTTGGACAAGCGGAGCAACAGAATCAGATAACCTGGCAATTAAAGGTGCAGCTCATTTTTATAAGAAAAAAGGCAAACACATAATTACTTTAAAAACAGAACATAAAGCAGTTTTAGATGCATGTAGACAGCTAGAAAGAGAAGGTTTTGAAGTTACATATATGGAACCAATGAGTAGTGGTCTTTTAGATTTAGATAAACTTGAGTCAGAAATAAGAGAAGACACTGTCTTAATTTCTATTATGCATGTAAATAATGAAATTGGAGTTATTCAGGATATTGAAAAAATAGGAGAGTTGTGCAGAAGTAAAAATATTATTTTTCATGTAGATGCTGCACAAAGTGCTGGTAAAATTGAAATTGATTTACAAAAGACTAAAGTTGATCTCATGAGCTTTTCTGCCCACAAAATATATGGACCAAAAGGTATTGGCGCCTTGTATGTAAGAAGAAAACCTAGAGTAAGATTAGAAGCCCAAATTCATGGTGGTGGTCATGAAAGAGGACTTCGTTCTGGAACCCTACCTACTCATCAGATAGTTGGAATGGGCGAAGCTTTTAGAATAGCAAAGGAAGAAATGAATCAAGATTTTGAAAATATTTCTAAATTAAGAAATAGATTGTGGAATGGAGTTAAAGATATGGAAGAGGTTTACTTGAATGGTGATTTTGAAAACAGATACCCAGGAATTATGAACATTAGTTTTAACTACGTTGAAGGCGAGTCATTAATTATGGCAACAAAGGACATTGCTGTATCTAGTGGATCTGCATGTACTTCCGCTTCATTAGAACCTAGTTTTGTTTTAAGGGCTATAGGAAGATCAGATGAATTAGCTCATAGCTCATTAAGAATGTCTATTGGGAGATTTACAACAGAAGAAGAGATAGATGCAACTATTAACACAGTTAAAATTGCTGTAGAAAAATTAAGAGCTTTATCACCTTTATGGGAAATGTATAAAGATGGTATTGATATTAGTAAAATTGAGTGGGCTGCTCATTAAAAGTTAATTATTAGGAGATAAAGAGATGGCATACGGAAAAAAAGTTTTAGATCATTATGAGAATCCAAGAAATGTAGGAACTTTGGATAAAGATGATAAGTCAGTAGGGACAGGAATGGTTGGTGCTCCTGCTTGCGGAGACGTAATGAAGCTTCAAATTAAAGTCAATGAAGATGGAATTATAGAGGATGCAAAATTTAAAACATATGGTTGCGGTTCTGCAATAGCATCATCGAGTTTACTTACTGAGTGGGTAAGAGGGAAGTCAGTTGCGCAGGCGCAAGAAATAAAAAATAGCGAAATAGCAGAAGAGCTTGCATTGCCTCCAGTTAAAATACATTGTTCTGTATTAGCAGAAGATGCCATAAAAGCTGCAGTTAGTGACTATTATGAAAAAAACGACAAGAAAGAAGAAACTGCATAAAAAATATGGCAATAACAATAACAGAAACTGCTGCTACAAGAGTTAAAACATTCTTAGATAATAGAGGGAGTGGTGTAGGACTTAGAGTAGGGGTAAAAACAACAGGCTGCTCAGGAATGGCGTATATTATAGAATTTGCTGATAATATAGAAAAAGAAGATACAGTTTTTGAAGAAAAAGGTATAAAGATTATAGTTGATCCAAAATGCCTGTTGTACTTAGACGGAACAGAGCTTGATTTTACAAAGGAAGGGCTTAATGAAGGTTTTAAGTTTATTAACCCTAACGAAAAAGCAAGATGTGGATGCGGTGAAAGTTTTAGTGTCTAAAAATAAAGAAAATAAATAATTTTTTTTACTAGGAATTTCACATGACAATTAATTTTAATCAAAATTATTTTCAGCTTTTTGAAATAGAACCATCATTTGTAATAGATTTTTATTCACTAGAAAAAAAATACTTTGAGTTACAAAAAAAATTTCATCCAGATAAGTATGTTAATTCAACCGATTATGAAAAAAGACTATCGTTGCAGATTACATCTTATGTGAATGAAGCATATGAAACACTAATGAATGACTTTTTAAAAAGTATGTATTTATTAAAAATTGAAGGATATGAGTTGGATGATCAAAATAATACAATATCAGATCCTATTTTTTTAATGAATCAGATGGAATTGAGGGAGGAGTCAGAAAACATAACATCAAAAAAAAATACTGATGATATTAAAAGATTCACATTAAAGATAGAGAGTTTAAAAAAAGAATGTTTATCAGATTTTGAAAAATATTATAATGAAAAAAATTTTGATGATGCGTCTAAAAAAGTTAAAGAAATGAAATTTTATATTTCAATAGAAGACGATTTTAAAAAGGACAATTTATTATAATGGCATTATTACAGATTTCAGAACCTGGTAAATCTCAAGACCCTCATGAAAAAAGATACTATATTGGTATTGATTTGGGAACAACGAATTCATTAGTTGCTGTAAT
>CAJYAP010000024.1 GCA_913065025.1 uncultured Gammaproteobacteria bacterium | reverse complement strand
AGGAAAAACTTTATTTATCTTTTACATGTTCTAACTCTGATTTGATAATTGCTCAGTCTTTAATAATTTATGTAGTTTTTTAGCAAACATAACTAAAACTATTAAAACTATAAACATTAACAGGATATTTCTGGTTGCAAAATAGTTGTAAGAAGCATGAAAGGCTATGGCAAAAAATAAAGACTTGATGAGATTTAACTTATCCCTTTCTTTGAAAATATACAGACCAAAATAATAACCCATAATAATTCCACAACAAGCATGAAGAGGAATTGCGGTAAAAGATCTTAAGATCGCAATAAAATCTGGATTCCCTGCACTATACACATACTGAAAATTCTCAAGTGTTGCAAACCCAAGAGATATTAATGTTCCATAAACTATAGCATCCATAGGTTCGTCAAAATCTGTTTTTGTCCTTATATAAAAATAGATAGCCGCAAATTTTAATGTTTCTTCAGTAAAACCAGCTAAATAAGCATAACTTAAATCTGGAATAAAATAGCTGTTAAGTGATGCAGCTGGAATACATAGTAGACAGCCTAAAAGAAAAGTACTAATACATAAGCCTGTTGGTTCTGGAAATTTATCTGCCTTAATTATATAAGCAACGATGAGTAAAGGCGGTGCTAAAGTTAATATTAAAGTTAAATTCATTATTCGTTTTCTCTTCTAGTATTCATCAATATATTTCCATTATGATCAATTTCCACACTGATTAATATTGGGCTGCAACAAACTTGACAGTCTTCAACATATTCTTGGTTTTCTATTGAATTATCAATTAATAAAGAAATATTTTCACCGCAGTAAGGACAATAAGATTCTTTTTCATCAATATCCATTAACTAATTTCGGGTTATTATGTATTCGTTATCAATCTTATCAACGATTCCGGTATGAGGCATATCAGATTTCTCTTTTTCATAAAATAACTTGAGATTTTCTGTGATAATTGGGAATGCTAATTCATCCCATGGTATTTCATCTTTATCGTATAATTTTGTATCAAATGATTCTTCTGGGCCTGGGCTATGTTTACCGTCTTTTAAAGTTCCATAGTACATAATATAAATTTGACTGATGTGCACCAGACTATAGATAGAAAAAATTTTCATATCATTTGAATATGCATTTGCTTCCTCAATACACTCTCTTGCGGCTCCCATTTCCAAAGGCTCTTCGTTTTCTAAAAAACCAGCTGGTAATGTCCAACAATTAATTCTTGGTTCAATAGCTCTTTTGCATAATAAAATTTTGTTATTCCATTCTAAAATAGAACCTGCAACAATATTTGGATTTTGATAATGAATGTAGCCACAGTTCTTACAAATATATCTATTCCTGTTGTCACCCGAAGGCACAGCAAACTCTATTTTGTCTGAACCACATTGCGAGCAATTTTGTATTATGGTCTTCAATTTATTTTGTAAATATTTCTTTAAACTTATTTATAGGGTTATCTGCTGTCATAAAGGATTCTCCAACTAAGAATGTGTTTATGCCACAACTATTCATTTTTTTAACATCCTCAATAGTATGTATACCACTTTCAGCAATTACAAGCTGATCATTTTTTATATATTTTATTAAATCAACAGTTGTATTTAAATCAACATCAAAAGTATGAAGATTTCTATTATTAATTCCGATAATATCGCACTCTATCTCTAGGGCAGCTTCAAGTTCACTGTGATCATGAACTTCCACAATAATGTCTAAATCTCTTTGTTTTGCTGCATCGTATAGTTTTTTCATTAAATCCTTTTCTAGAGCAGAAACAATAAGAAGTATACAGTCAGCACCCATCGTGACAGATTCATCTATTTGATATTCATCAATAATAAAATCTTTTCTAAGGATGGGCAGTCCACATCCTTTTTTTGCCATTTCAAGAATAGCCCCTGAACCCTTAAAATATTTTGCATCCGTTAATACAGACAAGCAAGCAGCACCCATAGCTTCAAAATCAGAAGCAACTTTTGCAGGAATGATATTCATATTTAGTTCTCCCATGCTAGGGGAAGCTCTTTTGATCTCTGCAATAACAGCATCTTTATTTTGATTAATTTTGTTAATCAAAGCGCCTTTAAAATCTCTTTTTAAAGAGCTCATGTAATCAATTTCTTTTAAATCTTGAATTGAAATTTTTATTTTTCTTGCAGCAACTTCCTTTGCTTTATTTTCTAAAATTTCTTCAAGAATTTTTGGTGTTTTAATTTTTTCAGGCATAGATTTTTTAATATCTTCAAATTTTTGCATAGCTTTACCAGAACTAATGACTTCACTTGCTAATTTTATTCCACTCTTTAAGTCATCTGTAATTCCAGAAATATAAATAGCAGCACCAGCATTTAAGCTAACTATATTTACTGCCGCTTCATCTTTGTTATTTAGCATATTAATAAAAATTTTATAACTTTCTTCTACGGTATTTACTTTTAAAGATTCTAAAGTTGAAATTTGTAAATCAAAATCCCTAGGATTTATTGTGTATTCTGAAATTGTGCCGTCTTTTAGCTCGGCTACATATGTATCTTTTTCACATGATATTTCGTCCAAACCTTCTTCAGAATGAACAACCATAGCTCTGGTTATTCCTAGATCTTTTATTACTTTTGCAATCGGTAAAACTAGCTCTTTGTCATAAACCCCTAAGATTTGGAAGTTAGCATTTGCAGGGTTTGATAATGGTCCTAATACATTAAATATAGTTCTTGTTTTAATACTTTTTCTAACTGTTGAAACACTTTTCATTGCCTTATGATATTTCGGGGCAAACATAAAAGTTATACCATTATCTTCAAAACATTTTTTAGCTTGTTCTTCGTCTAAATCAATATTTATTCCAGAGTACTCTAAAAGATCTGCGCTGCCTGATTTACTAGAAATTGATTTGTTACCATGTTTTGCAATTTTAACCCCAGCAGCAGCAGCAACAATGGCAGATGCAGTTGAAATATTAAAGGTATTTTGACCGTCTCCACCTGTTCCGCACGTATCTACTAATTCATTCGAATTTAATTTTAGTTTTTGACACATTTCTCTCAAAACTTCAGCAGCACCTGTAATTTCCTCTACGGTTTCGCCTTTTGTCTTAAGAGTCATAAGAAAAGAAATAATTTCAGCATCATTACACTCATTATTCATAATACTAAGGAATACTTCTTTGATTTCACTTTTTTTCAGACTGTCTCCAGACGAAAATTTTTCTACTGCTTCATTTATATTCATTTTATTTCAAGGAAATTTTTTAAAATTTGATGTCCATGCTCACTCATAATTGATTCTGGGTGAAATTGTACACCATACGTATGAAAATCTTTATGTCTAATTGCCATTATTTCGTTATCGCTTTGATCATCAGATTTAGTCTCAGCAATTATTTCCAAACAATCAGGCATTGTATTTTCTTCAATTACTAAAGAATGGTATCTAGTTGCTGTATAAGGAGTTGGCAAATCTTTGAAAATATATTTTTGGTTGTGATGTATTAAAGATGTTTTCCCATGCATTATTTTTTTTGCTTTGATAATTTTTCCACCAAATGCAGCACCTATACTCTGATGCCCTAAGCAAATCCCTAAGATAGGTAATTTAGTATAGAAATGATTAATTGTTTCTATAGAAACACCAGCTTCTTTCGGTGTGCATGGCCCAGGAGATATCACAATTTTTTCTGGCTCCATATATTCAATATCTTTTGTAGAGATCATGTCATTTCTAACAACTTTTACATTTACTCCTAATTCACCAAGATATTGCACAATGTTATATGTAAATGAATCATAGTTATCTATCATTAGTATCATTTATTTATCCTCATTCGAGAAATTAGCTTTTTCAGATGCTTTTAATAATGCCATAGCTTTATTCATTGTTTCATCCCATTCTGTTTCTGGAACAGAATCGTAAACTATACCAGCACCAGCCTGAACATGAATCAAATTATCTTTTATTACTGCTGTCCTAATTGATAATGCAGTATCAAGATCGCCAGTCCAAGATAAGTAACCTATAGCCCCAGAGTATATGCCTCTTTTTAAAGGTTCAAGTTCATTAATAATTTCCATAGCTCTAATTTTCGGTGCTCCTGAAACAGTCCCAGCAGGGAATGTAGCTCTTAATACATCTAAAGGTTTGGTTTTTTCTTTGATCTCACCACTAACATTTGAAACTATATGCATCACGTGGGAATATCTTTCTATAATCATTTTTTCAGTAAGCTTAACGCTACCAATTTTAGATATTCTTCCAATATCATTTCTTCCTAAGTCAATAAGCATTAAATGTTCTGCAAGTTCTTTTGGGTCATTTAACAAATCATTTTCGTTTTTTAAATCTTCCGATTCATTAAGGCCTCTAGGTCTTGTGCCAGCAATGGGACGAACTGTAACTTTCTCATCTTCTAATTTAACCAATATCTCAGGAGAGGATCCAATAATTTGAAAACCATCCATATCTAAAAAATACATATAAGGAGAAGGATTCATATCTCTTAACGCTTCGTACATATTTATTGGGTTACCTTCAAATTTTTTTGTAAGTCTTTGTGATAATACTACTTGCATAACATCGCCAGATGTTATGTATTCTTTAGCCTTATTAACCGCACTCATAAAATTTTCTTTCTTAAATGAAGAGGTAAATTCACTCCTATCATTTTTTTGCATTGACGAAGAAATTTTTTGTTTTTTGAATATCAGATCCTGAATTTCATCAACCCTAAAAATAGCATTCTCATAACTATTTTCTTTATCAGTTTTAGCATTAACGATTATCTGTACACTACGCTCTAAATTATCAAAAATAATAATTTCATTACATACAAATAAAAATATATCAGGAACACCTAAAGTATCTTTTTTGTTCGTGTCTAACTTTTTTTCAATAAAACTTATAGTTTCGTACCCAAAATAACCGACTAGTCCTCCAGAAAAAGGAACACCTTTTGGAAGATTTGCAACTCTATTTTCTGCATAAAAATTTTCAATCCATTCCAAAGGGTCTTTTGAGTTAATACTTTCAGTTTTTCCGTTATTAATATAAGTTATTTTATTATCTTTTACTTTTATCATCTCGTTGGACTGTGTGCCAACAATAGAGTATCTGCTCCATTTCCCTTTATTTGATCCTGACTCAAACAAAAAAGAATTTTTATTATTTAGCGTTTTATATGTTTGAAGAGGGCTTCCATTGAAATCCTTAATTATTTTGTTTATAGAAACTCTAGAATTTCCTTGATCGGCAAATTTTATGAAATCTTTTTTTAGCATTATTTTTTAGTCAGAAGAAATTTCTTGCTTCATTTTTTTAATAGCTTCATCGTAACTATCTGAATTAAAAATAGCTGAACCAGCAACAAATATATTTGCACCAGCTTCTTTAATAGATTTAATATTATTGATTCCTATTCCTCCATCTACCTCAATTTCTACATTACAGCCAGATTTATCAATCATCTCTTTGCACTTTTTGATCTTTTCTAGAGAGTTTTTAATGAATTTTTGCCCACCAAAACCTGGGTTTACTGACATTATTAATATGAAATCTATTTTGTCTAAAATATGGTCAAGCAGAGATAGTGGTGAAGCCGGATTGAGAGCAATACCTGCTTTACAATTTCTACTCTTTATAAGCTCAATACTTCTGTCAATATGTTGTGTGGCCTCAGGATGAAAAGAGACCATAGATGCTCCTGCGTCACAAAACTGAATTATAAGATCGTCAACCGGAGTAGTCATTAAATGAACATCTATTGGTTTTTTTACCCCGTATTTTACAAGTGAATTACATACTAAAGGCCCTATAGTTAAATTTGGAACATAGTGATTATCCATTACGTCAAAATGAATAATATCAGCACCTGCTAATACTACATCATCAACCTCTTTTCCTAATTTTGAAAAGTCTGCCGATAAAATTGATGGGGCTATAAAATTTTTCATCTTAGTTTAAATATTTATTTTTTAGTATTATATTAAATATGAGATAATCATACCGTAATGGGAATAATAAAGAAATTATAATAAGGTATATAAGCCGCAAGATTAAGGGGAAATAAAATGATAAAACCACATGGCTCAGAAGAGCTAATGCCAAAAATTGTTAGCACTGAAGAAGAAAAGGTAGCGCTTTTAGATTCTGCTAAATCAATGAAAAAAATGACAGTAAATTCTGCAGCAGCAGCCAATTTGGTAATGCTGGGAGCTGGCTATTTCACTCCTTTAGAAGGATTTATGGGGAAAAGTGAAGTAGTTTCTGTAGCAAATAACATGCAACTAAATAATGGTCTTTTTTGGCCAACACCTGTGGTAAATCTAACTAATCAAGAGTTAGACTTTAAGGAAGGAGAAAGCATAGCTTTGATTGATCCTAATGTTGATGGAGAACAGATAATTGCTATACAGAATATTGATAAAATAGAGAAATTATCATCTTCCGAAATTGATAGCATTGTAGAAAAAGTTTATGGAACAAAAGATAAGTCTCATCCTGGCGTGCAAACTTTTTATGAGCAAGGGGATACGCTAATTAGTGGTAATGTTAGCGTACTTAATTTCAGTTATTTTGAAAAAGATTTTGGAGAAACTTTCAGAACAGCAATGCAGATAAGATCATCTATAGAATCTAAGGGATGGGAGAATGTTGTTGCCTTTCAAACTAGGAATCCAATGCACAGAGCTCATGAGGAATTATGTAGAATGGCGGGAGAAAGAGTAAATGCAGATGGGATATTAATTCATATGTTACTAGGCAAACTTAAACCAGGAGATATTCCTGCTGATGTTAGAGATACTGCTATAAGAACTATGGTCGATCATTACTTCCCTAAAGACTATGTAATGATAACTGGATATGGATTTGATATGCTTTATGCAGGACCAAGAGAGGCATTATTACATGCAGTTTTTAGGCAGAATTGTGGGTGCAGTTATTTGATAGTTGGCAGGGACCACGCTGGTGTAGGTGATTTTTACGGCGCTTTTGATGCTCAAGATATATTTGATAGCGTTCCTAAGGATGCGCTAAATATAAAAATATTTAAAGCAGACCATACAGCGTATTCAAAAAAACTTAATAAAGTAGTTATGATGAGAGATGTTGATGATCATACAAAAGATGATTTTGTAATTCTGTCCGGTACTAAAGTAAGGGAAATGCTCTCAAAAGGAGAGAGTCTGCCGAAAGAATTTGCTAGACCTGAAGTAGCAGAAGTATTAATGAAACATTATATGAAGGAATAAATAACTATTAATATATTTATAAAAAAAATAGGCTTACTTAGATTTTTGTTAATATTACTTGGGTTTACTTATTTAATATTTGCACCAGATAAAGATACTGAGCTTCTATTAGAAAATGCCATTAGTACAATTTTAACACTTGCTATACCAGCAACACTACCAATTTATATCATGGTTTTAATGTTCGATATTGTAATGGTCATAGTAAAGTTTTCATCTTTAGAATCAATTTATGAAGCATCATTTTTTAAAAAAGTTATGATTTTTGAAATTGGGTTTACGATTTTGATAATATACACTTGGGTCCCATATTTTTCAGCAGTCTTTAACTGAAAAATTATTTAATTTTTTGTATGTGCTTTAAAAATATCAAATAATTTTTTTTTATATGCACACTGCTCACAACCTTCTCCATTCCAACCACCACCACTCTTTGGTAAATTTTCAGAATTCAAGCATTCATAAATCTCTTGAATTATTTTGTCAATCCAATCTGTACTACATACCAAAGGATATAGATGCTCGTCAAAGTTTAATTTACTATTAAATTCTTTTTCATCCAATCTTCCGTTTGCATAAATAATATAGCCAATATTTGAAACTTTAAATCCATTTTTCTTAAATAACCACTGATATATCTCTATTTGTTTTTTGTAGCATGCTTCCCATCCCGTATCGAAATTTGGATTAAAAGTTTTTTTAGCTGTGGCTTTGTAATCAACAATATGTAACTCATCATGCGAATTTATCCATATATCATCTATTCCACCAAAAAATAAAAAGTTAGTAATTTTGTCATGCCATTTAATTCCTTTAAAAGCATTTCTCCATTCATCAAGATTTTCATTATCATAAGGTATGCAATCTAAATTATGCTTTATCATTATTGGGTGTGCTTTTTTTTCTTTTCTATAAATATCAAATTCATTTTTATATAAATTATCAACAGCATTGTTTAATGAAAAAGTTGGCCCTGATGGAGCTTTTACTCCTTTACGCTCATGCATATAAAAACATCTTGGGCAATTTATATAATTATCAATTCTAGATCTTGATAATTTATAAGGTTTATCGGATAAAGGGTTGTATGGGTTTCTAGAATACTTTTTAAATGCCATATTATTTTGGTGTTAAAAGATAAATTTTATTATCATTACCTTTTATTTCTTCATTTATTTCTTTTTCTACTATATCAGAATAATGGTTTATAGTTTTTTCAGATTGCAGTTTCGTCGCAACAATTGTTGAGTAATTACTTATATTATGACTATTATAAATAGTATCATCCGTTTTTAAATTACCATAAAAAACTATGTCAGAAGAAGGGCATAATTTTATAACTTTTTTTAGAATATCTAGATTATTAGAGTTATAAATTATGGATATGATATTTGGTTTTATGATACTAAGATCTTGGATGTTTGATTTTCTAAGTTTTTCATTATCTGGGATATTTCTATATGAGAAATAGTTAGCTAAATCATTGTATGAATCATCATCATCTGTAATAACAATAGTTTTTTTAATTTTTATATAACTACTCACATTTATTTCAAAAGGAAGTGACGGGTTGTCACCAATATCACCATATAAAACATCTTTATTTGTAAAATTATCTTGTATAACTTTTTCAACTATAGAACTGAATCTACTAGTTGACCAAATATTTTTAATAATATCTATGTTATCATTCTTTGGTTCTAGTAAGTCGTTTCTGAGATTTTGATTTCCAATTTCTTCTAAGTAAAAATTTAATGTACTATTAGTTTTTTCTGGAAACTTCTTCCCTATTCTCATTGACATCACACCATCATTTTCTGCCCACACATTATTTCTTCCTGTCCAACCAGTTCTACTTGTAAAAATATTTTCTAAAAAACTTCTTGACCACATACCTTTTTCACTAGCTTGCTCTTCTGGATAAACTGGAAGTATTATTGCCCCGTCTTTTTTTATTATTTTTAAGAGGTATCTTAAATATGAGGCCGCCCAATTATTTGAAAACAACGGGAAGCTTAAACCTATATATATCTTGTCAACGCTATTTTTTTTAAATGGGTAAAGAGCATTTGATATTTCTTTTTTACTCGGAGAAGACAATATTTCAGAATCAACTGTCATACTTATTAAATCTTCTTTCTTTGGCTTAATCATAGAGTGCTTGTCTCTTTGATCGCTTATGTAATAAAAAATATCTTCTTCAATATATTTTTCAGATTTATGAAAAATTAGTTCCATTTTTCTTTTTTACTCTTGAATTATTGTGTCGTAAACCGTAATTTTATTAGCAAGTGGTTTTATAACTTCATTTGCAATTTTAATATGAATTGGATGAACTAGATAGTCTTTCAAATATTCTTTAGAAGCAAACTTAATAATAACGCTTACATCAAAAGTATCATCTACTATTACTCTAGAACTTCTTAATACTCTTCCAGTAGAAACCTCTAAAACACCAGGAATATTTTTTAGTTCTTTACTAGCATTGATGATTTTATTTATTCTCATTTCATTTCTGTACGTTTTTAGCCATATTAAGACTACATGGTAAACTGGCTCTTCTTTTGCTAAATCTTCTGCATGGCAAGGAGAAATCATAAACCCAACTGTTATTAGAATAGATATATATTTTTTCATTGTATTCATAAATTTTTCAACTTTAAATTAATACTATTATGCATGATTATATTATAAATGTTATATTAACATTTTTATATAAAGGCGCGTAGCTCAGTTGGTTAGAGCGCTACCTTGACATGGTAGAGGTCGTTGGTTCGATCCCAATCGCGCCTACCACGAGCCTAACAGCAACGATAACTATTTTATAAAGTACGATATAGTAAT
>CAJYAP010000023.1 GCA_913065025.1 uncultured Gammaproteobacteria bacterium | reverse complement strand
GTATTGCCTCCACCAACAACTAGAACTTTTTTATTTTTATAAAAGAAGCCATCACAAGTTGCACATGCTGAAACTCCTTTACCCAGAAATTCTTTTTCACTTTCAAGCCCTAAATACATTGCGCTGGCTCCTGTAGTAATTATTAATGCATCTGTTGAATACTCAGCGTCATCACCTTTAAGAATTAAAGGTTTATCTTTAAAATTAACTTCGTTTATTTGGTCAAATATTATATTAACGCCGTATTTAAGAGCATGTTTTTCCATCCTAGCCATTAGGTCAGGACCTTGAAGACCATCATGATCCCCAGGCCAATTATCTACATCAGTAGTGGTCATCAATTGCCCGCCTTTTTCAAGACCAGTAATTAAAGTCGGATTGAGATTAGCTCTAGCAGCATATACTGCAGCAGTATAGCCGGCAGGACCGGAACCTAGAATTATTAATTTAGAATGTGTATTATTTTTCAATTTATTTCCTTATGTATGTGGGTAACTATAATAGTATCCATCTATTAAGTTAATATTTATGTTAAATATAGTATAATCGTGAAAAAAAAGGAAGATTAATAATCTTAATTTTGTTTTTTTTTACATTTGAATAGGGTTAGTTGAGATTTTCTACCATTAGGATGAAATTAATTGAAAAAGAGTAAGCAAAAAAAACCTAATAGCTCTATTAAGAAAAAATTTATCTCTCAATCACTAAGAGAGGCAATCTTATTATTTTCACTCTCAATATCTTCTTATATTTATTTAACCTTAACAACCTATAGTAAAAATGATAAAAGCTGGATAAATTCTTCATCAGATGAAGTGCAAAATCTTGGAGGTCTTTTTGGATCATACTTAAGCGAGACTTTATATTTTTTATTTGGGCAAATTGCATTCTTAACTCCATTATTATTAATATTTGTATCAATATTAATTTATAATAGGCCAAGAAATGATGAAGATAAAAAAGAATTAATCAGATATTTTGGATATTTTTTTGTATTAATATCCTTATGCGCATTATTTAGCATTCATTATTTATATAATAACTTCGAAGTAGGGGCAGGTGGAATTTTAGGAGATTTTATAGCCTCAGTATTAGTTACTAATTTTAATATTGTTGGATCTACAATAATATTGGTTACTTTTTTCATAGTCGGAATTACACTTTGGTTAAAATTTTCATGGGTTCAAATTTTTGAAATTCTTGGAAAGTATTCTTTGGTTATCTTAAATAGTACTCTTAATTTTTTAAAAAATATTCCTTCTTTATTTTTAAAAGATAGTAAAGCAATTGATGAGCAGAGAGATATTGATTTTAAGAAAAAATTAGAAAAATTAAAAAAAGTTGATGATATTAAAATTGAACCGGAAGTTAAGGTAATAAATTTTTCAGAACGTGTGGAAAAAGAAAAACAAATACCATTATTTGAAAATAAAAGTTCATCTAAAATACCTCCGCTAAATTTATTAAATGACCCAGAAGACGAAGTTTCTTCTTATTCTGATGAAACTCTAAAAACACTTTCAAAGCTTGTTGAAATTAAGCTAGATGACTACGGAGTTAAAGCTAGTGTTGTTGCAGTTCATCAAGGGCCTGTAATTACAAGATTTGAATTAGAACCAGAGGCTGGAGTTAAGGCTGGTAAAATCACTAATTTATCAAAAGATCTTGCAAGAGCATTGTCAGTTACAAATGTTCGCGTAGTTGAAGTTATTCCAGGGAAAAATGTCATTGGAATAGAGATACCAAATGAAAATAAACAGATTGTAAGACTATCGGAAATATTAAAATCTTCGGCTTTTGAAAATTTTCCCTCAAAGTTAACAATTGGTCTTGGCAAAGATATATCAGGTGTCCCTATAATGGCAGATTTAGCAAAAATGCCTCATTTACTTGTTGCTGGAACTACTGGCTCAGGAAAATCTGTAGCTATTAACTCAATGATATTAAGTTTAATTTATAAATCTAGCCCAGAACACGTAAGAATGATAATGATTGATCCAAAAATGTTAGAACTTGGAATATATGACGGTATTCCACACTTATTAACTCCTGTTGTTACTGATATGAATTTAGCAGCAAATGCACTAATGTGGAGCGTCAAAGAGATGGAGAGGAGATACAAATTATTGGCAAAATATAGCGTAAGAAACATAGATGGTTATAATTCAAAGATTGGTAATGATAAATCAATCGATGAAGAATACCTTCCGCAAATAGTTATAGTTGTTGATGAATTTGCAGATTTATTCTTTGTAGTTGGAAAAAGAATAGAAGAATTAATTGCAAGATTAGCTCAAAAAGCAAGAGCTGCAGGAATACACTTAATACTAGCTACACAAAGACCATCAGTTGATGTAATTACAGGACTTATTAAAGCTAATATTCCATCTAGAATAGCTTTTCAGGTCTCATCAAAAACTGACGCAAGAGTTATATTAGACCAAGCTGGCGCTGAAAACCTACTAGGAAATGGAGATATGCTGTATCTAGAAAGTGGAAAAATGATTCCAGAAAGAATTCATGGAGCTTTTGTATCAGATAAAGAAGTTAAAGATGTAATTAATTACTTGAAGCAAGATGTAGAAAACGAATACTTAGAAGAAATACTTGAAAATAGCGATAGTGATTTAAAGTCGCTTTATAAAGATAGTGATAATGATGATGATGACGAATTATATAAAGATGCTGTACAGATAGTAATTGAAAGTGATAAAGCTTCTATTTCGTATTTGCAAAGACGTTTAAAAATCGGTTATAACAGAGCAGCGAGAATGATAGAGAAAATGGAAGAGATGAATATTGTTACGGCTATACAAAAAAATGGAACGAGAAATGTCCTTAAGAAGCAATAGCTTTAAGTTTATTTATTTTTTATTTATTTTTTTTATAATAAATAAAAATTCATATTCTTCATCAGACTTTGAATATTTTAATTATATTAAAAATTTAAAATCATTTACAACAAACTTTACACAAAATATATATAAGGCTGATGGTGAAATCTTATCAAAAAGTAGTGGTAGACTTACTTATAAAAAAAAATCCAAGTATATTCTAGAATATGAAAATCCAAATAAAATAAAATTTATATCAGACAGTCAATTTATTACCACATATGATGAAGATCTAGAACAAGTTATAATACAAAGCTATGATGGTAAATTTAAGAAAAATATTATAGATATTATGACAAATCAAAAATTAATAAAAAAGAAATTTGATTTGAAAACATATGTTATAAATAGTGAAAATCATATTAAATTTATTCCGCTTGACTCTAACATAGAAAATAATATTTTTCTTTTAGTAATAAATGATAATAATATTAAAGAAATCACTTTTATGAATGATTTTGACCAAAGTGTTATAATGAGTTTTAGTAATTTTAAAAAAAATATACGAATTTTAGATTCATCGTTTAAAATAGATATACCAGAAAATTTTGATGTTATAGTTGATAAATAAAATAGGAGTTATTATGGCTGAATTAAGCTTATCTACAGAGATTGTTAACAAGGTTATAAACGTTCTTCAGGAGCATGACGCTTCTGCCTCAGATCAGATGGTAGCAAGCCAATATTTGGCTGCAGTAATTGGATTTATTGTTTCAAAAGAGAATTTTAATGAAGAGCAAAGAAATGAGGTTATCAACGAACTATCATCTTTCATAAGATATGTTTGTGATGATCTCAGAAAAAATTCTGAAACACCTTCACCACAGCAATCTCAGGAAGCTTTTGGCATCTGGAAACCTGAATAACAGGATGTTAAATTTAGCAACAGTAGCTATTGGTGGTGCCCTTGGATCTATTGCTAGATATTATCTATCTAATAGCGCTCTAAAGAATTTTATTTTTTTTGATATTCCATTTGCAATTATATTTGTGAATGTTGCAGGGTCATTTATTTTTGGTATTTTTATGGGTTTTTTAGAAAATAATATTATAATATCTCACAATATAAGAACTTTTGTTATAACTGGCTTTCTTGCATCCTTTACAACATTTTCAACATTTGCATGGGAGTCTGTAATGTTTATACAAAATGAAATGTACATAAAACTAGTGATTTATTGTTTAACGTCAATTATTTTATCTGTAATTTTTTGTTTAATAGGATATCACTTAGGAAAATAATATGCTTGACCCTAGAATACTTAGAGAAAATATAGACCAAATAAGTGATAATTTAAAAAAAAGAGGTTTTACGCTTGATAAAGATAGCTTCTTATTAGTAGATAAAAACAGAAAAGACATTATTGCTGAAACAGAAAATTTAAAAAATAAAAAGAATGAGATTTCTAAAGAAATAGGTATTCTTAAATCAAAAAATAGTGATGTTAATAATCTTGTAAAAAAAGTTGAGGTTATTAATGATGAATTAGAGTATAAACATACTGAACTAGCTTCAGCAGAAGTTGAGTTCAAAAATTTTTTATTAAGTATACCTAATGTTTTGGATGATTTAGTGCCAACTGGAAAATCAGAAAGCAATAATAAAATCATTAAATATTCTAACGACGAAAATCTAGAGAAAAGTACTAATGATAATTATAGAGATCACAGTGATATTGGAAAATCATTAAATTTATATAATCAAGAAATCGCTGCAAAAATTTCTAGTTCAAGGTTCAGCTTACTTTTCGGTAATTTAGCTAGACTTCATAGAGCACTAGGATCTTTTATGATTAATGAGCATATAAATAATCATGGCTATACAGAAGTAAATGTTCCTCTAATTGTAAATTCCGAATCGCTTTTAGGAACTGGTCAACTACCAAAGTTTAAAGATGATCTCTTTGAAATTAAAAATAAAGAAAACTTTTTTTTAATTCCAACAGCTGAAGTTCCCTTAACAAATATATTTAGAGATGTTATTTTATCAGAAGATGAATTACCTATACATTATACAGCTTTGTCATACTGCTTTAGATCAGAAGCAGGTTCTTACGGAAAAGATACAAAAGGTTTAATAAGACAGCACCAATTTGAAAAAGTTGAGTTAGTTAATGCTGTTAATCCTAATCATTCGGAGGAATCTTTAGAAGCATTGGTTGGTCATGCTGAAAAAATTTTAGAGTTGTTAAATCTTCCATATAGAAAAGTTTTATTGTGCTCTGGTGATACTGGCTTTTCATCATCAATAACATATGATCTTGAGGTTTGGATGCCTTCTCAGCATGCCTACAGAGAAATTTCATCCTGCAGTAACTTTAAAGATTTTCAGTCTAGAAGACTAAATGTTAAATATAAAGATAAGGCTTCAAAGAAAAAAAAATACATTCATACACTAAATGGTTCTGGTTTGGCAGTTGGTAGAACGCTTGCTGCTATAATTGAGAATTATCAAAATAATGATGGTGAGGTAGAAATTCCTGAAATTCTTAGACCTTATATGAATAATATCAAGTTTATTAAAAATAACTTGTAATGAACGATAATCATAATATAGCTGGAAAGCTTGAATGGATAGGTGTTAGAGAATCTAAGGGTAACGTAAGAAGTATCAACTCAGTTTTTGCCATAGAAGAGCTAGGACTAGAAGGCGATAAAATAACACTTAAAAGTTCAAAAAAAAGACAAGTAACTTTAATGCAAATGGAGCATATCTCTGTTATCTTGTCGCTAGCACAAGAAGATAATTTAGATAAAATAAATAAAATTCAATACTATTTTAAAAGAAATTTGCTAATCTCTAAGTACAATATTCAAAACCTTAAAGGTAAATATTTCAGCATAGGTGATGCAAAATTTTTTGGAACAGGAGATTGTAAACCTTGTAAAAAAATTGAGAACTTACTTGGCAAAAGAGTATTAGACGCAATGCAAGGAATGGGTGGTATAACAGCAATTGTTGTTGAATCAGGAATGATTAAAGTAAATGATAAATTAAATTTGGAAATGAAGTAATGAGAACATATTATTGTAATCAAATAAATGAATCGCAAATTGATAAAGATGTTCAAGTTTGTGGCTGGGTAAATAAAATTAGAGATCATGGAGGAGTGATATTTATAGATCTAAGAGATATTAAAGGCTTAGTTCAAATTGTGGTTAATCCCGATGATAAAAATTTATTTAAAATAGCAGAATCAGTAAGAAGTGAATTTATAATTTCTGTTACAGGAAAACCTAGACTAAGACCTTCTGGATCTGAAAACATAAAAATTGATTCTGGAAAAGTTGAAATTGTAACTTCTAAAATAGATCTTTTATCAAAAGCTGATACACCACCATTTCAGTTTGTAGATGAAGTTAATGAAGATAATAGATTAAAATATCGAGTTCACGATTTAAAAAGTAATAAAATGCAAAATAATTTAATTATTAGAAGTGATGTTGTTAAAATTATAAGAAATTATTTGTCTGAGTTAGATTTTTTGGAGATAGAGACTCCTATATTAACAAAAGCAACACCAGAGGGAGCGAGAGATTATTTAGTTCCAAGCAGAGTTAATCAAGGTCAATTTTATGCATTGCCTCAATCACCACAATTATTTAAGCAAATGTTAATGATGTCAGGGTATGAAAAATATTATCAAATAGCAAAATGTTTTCGTGATGAGGACCTAAGAGCAGATAGACAACCTGAATTTACTCAGTTGGATATTGAAATGTCTTTTACTGATCAAGAAAATATAATGGCGTTAATTGAAAAACTATTTGTTAAAATTTTTAAGGATATATTAAAAGTTAATATTGATCTTCCTATTAAGAAAATTACTTATTCTGAGTCAATGGATAGATTTGGTTCTGATAGACCTGACATGAGAATACCATTTGAAATAAAAAACATTAGCAGTCTGGTTACAGATTGCGAATTTAAAGTTTTCTCAAAACCAGCAGCAGAAAATGGTCAAAAAGTAAGCGCACTTTGCGTGCCTTCTGATGCAAAATTATCAAGAAAAGATATTGATACATATACTGATATTGCTATATCTAAGGGTTCACAGGGACTGGCTTACATAAAATGCAATGATGTTAATGATATTGAAAATGGCCTTCAATCACCTATCGTAAAGTTTCTAGACGGTCAAACTATAGAAAAAATATTAAAAGATCTTGGTGCCTCTAATGGGGACATAATATTTTTTAGCGCAGGCTTAGATAGTTTAGTTAATAGTATCTTAGGAACTCTAAGATGCAAGATTGCTGAAGATAAAAATCTTGTGAATGATGAATGGAAGTTTGTATGGGTAACTGATTTTCCAATGTTTGAAAATGATTTAGAAACTAAAAAATGGAAATGCTTACATCATCCATTTACAATGCCTATCTTTAATAAAATTGAAGATATTATTGAAATGCCTGAGTCACTGCTGTCAAATTCTTATGATTTAGTTTTGAATGGAACAGAACTAGGTGGAGGCTCATTAAGAGTTAATAATATTGATGTACAGAATTTAATTTTTAATGTTCTAGGGCTAGATAACAAAGAAATAGAAAGTCAGTTTGGTTTTTTTATTGATTCTATGAAATATGGTTGCCCACCACATGGTGGTATTGCTTTTGGCCTTGATAGAATATTAATGTTATTAACTAAATCTAAATCAATTAGAGAAGTTATAGCGTTTCCTAAAACTCAAACAGCCTCATGCTCGTTAACAGGTGCTCCTGCTAATATTAATAAAGAGCAGATGAATGATCTTGGCTTAAAATTTAAACATAAAGATTCAAAAAAATGAAAAAGATACCAATATCTGTATTAGTTTTAATATATACAAAGAATAAAGATATATTAATTTTAAAGAAAAAAAATAATAAAGAATTGTGGCAATCAGTAACAGGAAGCTTAAATGAAAACGAAACACCTGTCGAAGCTGCAAAAAGAGAAGTATTTGAAGAAACAGGTTTAAATAGTGATAATTTAATTGATTGCAATAAAAATTATGTTTTCGAAATCTATGATATGTGGAAGCATAAATATAATAAAGGTGTAACTCATAATACAGAACATGTATTTATGTTAGAGTTAGATTGCACAAAGGATATTAAACTTGATAAGGATGAACATGTTTCATACGAGTGGGTTCCAAGAGTAAAAGCAGCTGAAAAAGTTTTTTCACATACAAATAGACAAGCTATATTTGATTTAATTTAAATTATGAAAAAGAAGGTGTTATATGGCGGGACATAGTAAATGGGCAAATATACAGCATAGGAAAAAAAGGCAAGATAATAAGCGAGGTAAATTATTCACAAAACTTATTAAGGAAATAACAGTTGCAGCAAGAGAAGGCGGTGGTGATGCTAACTCAAACCCAAGACTAAGGCTGGCTTTAGATAAAGCATTTTCTGGAAATATGAACAAAGAAACTGTTGAGAAAGCTATTAATAGAGGTACTGGTAATCTTGAGGGTGTAAATTACGAGGAACTAATTTATGAAGGGTACAGTTCGTCTGGTGTAGCGATAATAGTAGAATGTGTTACAGATAATAAGAATAGAACTGTGGCTGAAGTAAGACACGCCTTTTCAAAGTTTTCAGGCAATCTTGGAAGCTCAGGATCTGTTTCTTATTTATTTAAAAAAATAGGCGTAATTTCATTTCAGGAAACTGATAAAGCTGATGAAATCATGGAGCTTGCAATTGAAAACAATGCCGAAGATGTAATTCATGAAGAAAATTATGTTGAAATTCATACAGATAAGGTAGATTATTTAAATATTGCTGAAGTTCTAAAAGACAATGATTTTGTATTCGATAATGCAGAGTTAGAGATGCATGCTGATACAAAGATTCAGCTTGATGCAGATTCTACCGAATCATTTATAAAATTTATTGATTCCTTAGAAGAATTAGATGACGTCCAAAATGTTTATACAAATGCCGAATACACAGAAGATTTAAATTAAAGTAGAATTAAAAGATATTTAACAAACCGGGGATCTTAATAATGTCAAAAATGCAAAGAGATAAAGGTAAGCGTTTTGAGAGAGAAGTTGTTAATACACTAAAAGAATCTGGTTTTTATGATGCAAAAAGAATTCCGCTGTCTGGCTTGCAAGAGGGCTTTAAAGGAGATGTTTTACTTAAAAGAACAGAATCATCAAAAGAATTGCTTGGTGAATGTAAAAGCCGTGCTGGGGGTTTTAAATTAATATATGATGCAAAAGAACAAGATGATGCTGATATACTCTTTATAAAGCAAGATAGAAAACCAGTGTTAGTAGTAATGTCATTAGATGATTATATTAAGGGCGAATTTTAATTTAAAATAATGTTTTCAAAAAAAATTGATATTAGGGTTTATTACGAAGACACTGATTCTGGCGGAATAGTCTATTACGCCAATTATTTTAAATATACAGAAAGATGCAGGACAGAGTTCTTAAGAGAGCTTGGCGTGTCTCAAACAAAAATATATAAAGATTCTGGTATTAAATTTATCGTGCATAGCGTCTCTATGGAGTATTTAAATCCATCATACCTTGATGATATCTTAAAAGTAGAAACTAAAGTTATAAATTTAAAAAAAGCTTCTATAGAATTTGAGCAAAGAATATATAGAAAATATGACAATCAAAATATTGATATAATTAAGTCTAAGTGTAAAATTGTTGCCATAGATAAAGATTCTAAAATAACGCCTATACCAAATATAATTCTACAAAGTATTACGGAGAGACAATGAATGGCCTTTTACATTTAGCACTTAATGCGAGTTTTTTAGTCCAAGTTGTTATGATTACTCTTATTGGCTTATCAATTTGGAGTTGGGTAATTATATTTATTAAAAGGAAAGAATTAAATGAGATCTTAAACAGCACAGTAAAATTTAATCAAAAATTCTGGTCTAATATACATCTGCAAAAATATTATATGCAGATGAAAGACAAAAGGCAGAAATCTCCAATTGAGCAAATTTTTTACGTAGGCTGGAATAGATACGAAAGACTTCATGGTGATGAGAAACAAATAACTCCTGAATCCATTCCTCAAACTTCATTAAGAGCTATGCAAGTTGCGATAGCATCAGAAAATGAATTACTGGAATCTGATTTACAAACACTTGCAACTATTGCTTCTGTTAGCCCATACATTGGATTACTTGGAACAGTTTGGGGTATTATGAATTCTTTTCAATCTCTTAGTCAAACATCACAAACCACTATAGCTACAGTTGCACCAGGTATTTCGGAAGCTTTAATAGCTACAGCATTAGGACTAATAGCAGCTATACCTGCAGTAATAGCATATAATAAGTTTAATAGAGATATTGCACGAATTATTCTTAGATATGAAAATTTTTCTGAAGAACTTACTGAGCTTTTACAGAGAACTCACATACCAGAAAAAAAAGAAGACAATAACTCATCTAAATTAATATAGAGCTTAATGAGATATCGTAACAAAAGAAAATTATTAGCAGAAATTAATATTGTTCCATACATAGATGTAATGCTTGTTTTGCTTTTAGTATTCATGATAACAACTCCGCTTTTATATCAAGGTCTCGATGTAGATTTACCTACAACAGAAGCAAACGAGGTTGATATAAGTAAATTCCAAGAGCCTTTAATAGTAGAAGTTAATTCAAAAGGAATCATAAGAGTTATTCAAGAAGATAATTTTAATGAACAAGTTGATGAAAAGGATTTGTCTGACACAATAATATCAATCTATAAAAATAAAAAAATAGATAAGGTATATGTGAAAGGGGATAAAAATATTGAATATGAAAAAATAATTAAAATTATATCTATACTAAATAAAGGCGGTGTTGAAAATATTGGTTTGATAACATTACCAGTAAATGAATAAAAATAGTAAAAAAAAATATTCAATTTTCTTGAAAGTATTTTTAGCGCATTTAATTGTGATAGTTCTTTTGGATGTTAATTTATCAAAAATTATTGAAAAAGATTCTAAAAATTTTAAATTAGAGAATAATGCTAAATTTGTAAATCTTAAAAGTATTAGTTTAGAAGAGATTGAGAGAAAAAGAAAAAAACTTGAAGCTTTAAAAAAGAAAAAACTTGCTGAAGAAAAAAAGAAAAAACTTG
>CAJYAP010000022.1 GCA_913065025.1 uncultured Gammaproteobacteria bacterium | reverse complement strand
AAAGATACTATATTGGTATTGATTTGGGAACAACGAATTCATTAGTTGCTGTAATAAAAAATGGATCGCCATCGATTTTAAAAGAAGATACTAATAATGGACTATTACCTTCGATAGTAACCTATGCAGGAGATGATGTATTTGTTGGAGATAATAAAAAAAATAATGAGTCTATAACTTTTAGATCTATTAAAAGATTTTTGGGTAAAAATTTAGAGGATTTAAAAAAAGAAAATTTTTATTCACCATGTGAATATCTCGAAGAAAATAATGTTTTAAGGTTTAAGGTTTTTGAGAAATTAGTAACACCTGTGGAAATATCTTCTGAGATATTGAAACATCTAAAAAATATTACAAATGAAACATTAAAAGGCGAGATAGCAGGTTGCGTAATAACTGTTCCTGCATATTTCGATGACACACAAAGACAAGCGACAAAAGATGCAGCATCCTTGAGTGGTCTTAAGGTTCTAAGGCTTTTAAATGAACCAACAGCTGCTGCTATAGCATATGGATTGCAGAGTAAAAAAATATCTAAAGTTATGGTTTATGATTTGGGAGGCGGGACGTTTGACGTATCAATATTAAATCTTAATGATGGAATTTTTAAAGTTCTGTCGACTGGTGGTAACAGTAGTCTAGGTGGTGATGATTTTGATAGTTTATTAGCAGATTATATTGAAAAAACTAACGGTTTAAACCTAGATGAGCAAAATAAACATAATTTATATCTATACGCAAAAGAAATAAAAAAAAATCTTTCAGATAGTGAATCAATTAAATATAATTTAAGTAAAATCGGATTAAATAATCAAGATATAATATTAACTCAAAAAGAATTTAATTTAATAATTAAGAGTTTAGTTAAAAAAACATTAAAAATTAGTGAAAGTGTTTTGCGTGATGCAAATTTAACTATAGAAGGTATAGATGAAATCATATTAGTTGGTGGTTCAACTAGAACACCATATGTAAAGAATATGGTTGAAGATTTTTTTAACAAGAAACCATTGAGTAATATAAATCCTGATAATGTCGTAGCAATTGGAGCTTCAATTCAAGCAGATATTTTGTCTGGTGATTCAAATGAAGAGCTTTTATTATTAGATGTAATACCTCTATCTTTGGGGATTGAAACTATGGGCGACCTTGTTGAAGTTATAATACCTAGAAATAGCACTATACCAACCAGCAGTAGTAAAGAATATACTACATTCAAAGATGGACAAAATGCAATGAGTATTCACGTTGTGCAAGGTGAAAGAGATTTAGCAAGTGATTGTAGATCACTAGCAAAGTTTACGGTCAAAGATATACCTCCAATGTTGGCAGGGTCTGCAAGAATAAATCTGGAGTTCCAGATAGATGCAGACGGAATTTTAAATGTGAGTGCTAGAGAAACTTCAACAAATAAAGTAACAGAAGTTGAAGTAAAACCAACATTTGGAATTTCTGATTCAGAAATTGAACAAATGTTAAAAGATTCTTTTGATAATGCAAAGGAGGACATTGTAAATAGAAATTTGAATGAGTCTATAGTAGAGGGGGAAAGGGTAATTTTGTCAATTAACTCGGCACTTAATATTGATGGCAAAGATTTATTAAATAATGTCGAATATGATGAAATATGTCATGCAAGAGACAAATTAGAAAAGTCACTAGAAAGTGAAGATAGAGAGACTATTATAGGTGCTATAAAAAATCTAGAAAATATATCGGAGACATATATCTCAAGAAGAATGAATTCTAGTATACAAAAAATTATGAAAGGAAAAGAAATTAAGGAGTACAATTAGAATGCCAAAAATAACTTTTTTGCCACACGAAGAGCTATGTCCCGAAGGGCTAATTATTGAAGTTGAAGAAGGCGTAAGCATTTGTGATATAGCTCTTCAAAATAAAATTGATATAGAGCATGCATGTGAAAAGTCATGCGCATGTACAACGTGCCATGTCTATATTAGAGAAGGCCTTGAAACGCTAGAGGAATCAACAGAAGATGAAGATGATATGCTTGATAAAGCATGGGGTTTAGAGCCAGATTCTAGATTAAGTTGCCAGGCAGTTACAGGTAAAAGTGATTTAGTTATTGAAATACCGAAATATACTATTAATATGGTTTCAGAAAATCACTAAAGGTAAATATAATGAGCTTAAAATGGGAAGATAGTTTAGATATTGCATGTGAATTACTAGAAAAATATCCAGATGTTGATCCTCAATATATAAGATACACAGATTTACATGAATGGATATGTGGGTTAAAAGAATTTGAAGATGACCCTAATAATTCAAATGAAAAAATTCTCGAAGCAATACAGATGAACTGGATAGAAGAATCAAAATAAAAAATTTATAGGAGTATAAGATGTCAGTAGAAAAAACATTTTCAATAATAAAGCCAGATGCAGTTGGTAATAACGTAGTTGGAAAAATTCTTCAAAGATTTGAGGAAAATAATTTACAAATAATAGCTTCAAAAATGATTCATCTAACAAAAGAGAAAGCAGAAGGTTTTTATAGTGTTCATAAGGAAAAACCTTTTTTTACAAATTTAGTAGAATTCATGACATCAGGGCCTGTAATAGTCCAGGTTTTAGAAGGTGAAAACGCAATATTGAAAAATAGGGAAATTATGGGGGCAACAAATCCAGATGAAGCTGCTCAAGGAACAATACGAAAAGATTTTGCTAAAAGTATTGACGAAAATGCTGTTCATGGTTCAGATGCCCCAGAGACTGCAGCAGCTGAGATAGCCTATTTCTTCAATGACAATGAGATTTGTAAACGAACAAGATAGTATTTGTTATGGAAAATCTTGATTCTCTAAAAATAGCAAGTAATCTATTAAAATCCGAAAGAGAAAAATCTTCTTTAACAGTTGAAGAAGTTAGTTTTGAGTTAAAACTAGATAAAAAAATTATTAAAGATATTGAATCTGGAAATTTTAATAATTTTAATAGCTACTTATTCTTAAAAGGTTATGTAAGAAATTACGCAAACTTCTTAGGAGTAAGGGTAAGTCTTCCTGAAATTAAAAATAAAAAAAAGCAGAAAAATAATACATTAAAATCCATAGAAAATAAAAAAAAACCAGAAAAAATGAAAATTTTAATATTATCTTTAACATTATTTTGCATATTATTAATATTTATTATTTATGAGGTAAGTACTAATAGTAAAAAATTAAATGATATTTCTTTAGATCCGTTACCTGCTTCTGAAATAAAAGATGAAATAATATTAAAAGAAAATATTGAACGTAAAATAAAAAATGATGTGAATACTGAGTATAAAACAGAAAAAATTTTGATTGATAATAATAATATTATTATTGAAGATTCTTTTAATAATGACATACAGGAGAATCTGTTAAATAACAATAAAGTATTGGAAAATTCTATACAAACTAATCCTAAGCTGAATACTGATAATTTTTCTGAAAGTAAACCTAATAGAGTTTTAGAAATTACATATAAGCGAGACTCTTGGACAGAAATAATTGATTCAAATGGCGATATTATATTCTTTGATTTAGTTAAAAAAAATAAAATACTAAAATTCACTATTTTAGCGCCATTTGAGATATTATTAGGTGACGCAACAGCTGTTAATATAAAGTATAATGATAATATAGTTAGTGTTCCGTACTATAACCCTGATACTAACGTTGGAAAGATAAAAATTGCGAACTAAATTACAATGAAAAAATATCAATCTGTTAGAGGAATGCGAGATATTTTACCAAATGAATCGAAAGCTTTTAGAAGCTTAGAAGATAAGCTAATATCTTCTGCAAGTCAGTATGGATTCCAGGAAATTAAAACTCCAATTCTTGAAGATACAAACCTTTTTATTAAGTCTATTGGTGGTGGCACCGATATAGTTGAAAAAGAAATGTATTCTTTTATAGACTCAAAAAATAATTCTATATCAATGCGACCTGAAGGGACTGCATCTTGCGCAAGAGCTCTAATAGAAAATGGATTAAATGACACAATTAATAAAATTTGGTACTCGGGGCCATTTTTTAGACATGAAAGACCGCAAAAAGGTAGGTATCGACAATTTCATCAATTTGGAATTGAGTTTATAGGCGTAGAAAATTTTGAGGCAGACTTTGAAATAATAAGCCTAGCAAATAATATGTGGAGAAATCTCAACATAAATCCAACGCTAACAATAAATTCCATTGGTGATAGTGATGATCGAAAAAAATATATCAATGTATTAGTAGAATATTTAAAAAAATATGAAAATAGTTTTAACGAAAATGAAAAAAATAAATTAAAACTTAATCCGCTAAGAATATTAGATACAAAAAATATCAAAACACTGGAAATTTTAGAACAAGCGCCAAAGATTAGTGAATATATATCTAAAGAATCAAAAACTCACTTTGAAAATTTACTAAGATTGCTGGGAGATAATAATATAGAGTATATTAAAGAGGAAAAATTGGTAAGAGGTTTAGACTACTACAATAGAACAGTATTTGAATATATAGACGACAGTGATAATACGCAAAATACAATTTGTGCAGGTGGAAGGTATGACTTTCTTTTTGAGAATCTATGTGACAAAAAATTACCAGCTTTAGGTTTTGCAATAGGAATTGAGAGATTAATAGAATATACAAAATATGAAGAAAAAGACGATAGGATAAAGAGCTTTTATATAATAACATTGAGTGAAAAAGATCACCTTTATTCGCTGAATATTGCTAATTTAATCCGTAATATATCTAAAAAATTTATAGTATCAAGTAGTTATAGCTATAAAAATATAAAATCACAATTGAAAAAAGCTGATAAATTATCGTCAGACTATTGTGTTATAATTGGCCAAGAAGAAAGTAAAAATAATACATGTCAGATAAAAAATATGAATTCTGGGGATCAGAAGAATATAGGTATTGATGCAATAGAACAATATATAAGAAACGAAATTTGTTTTAAGGAATAAAAATGAGCGACGAAAATTCAGACTTTACTAGCAAAATAGTAATATGGTGTAGTAAAAATATTAAATACATTTTAATTGGAGCTGTTATAGGAATAAGCATACCTTTATCCTGGAATTACTATCAATATACTCAAGAAAGAGATAATTTGGTAGCATCAGACCTTTATAATGAATTAATAGATTTAGTTAAAACGGAAGATGAATATAAGCAAATTGAAAATATTATATCCTCAGATTACAAAAACTCCATATATGATATTCTGTCGAAATTTGTTTTATCGAAAAAAGAATTTGAGAGTAAAAATTATAGTTTAGCAAAAGAGTACTTAGAAGAAATTATCAATATAAATGCCAATGAAACTTATAATAGTTTAGCCATGATTAAAATTTCTTTAATAAATATTGAAGAAAAAAAATATGACGAAGCATTGGCATACATCGAAAAAGTTAATTTAAAAGATGCATTTAAACAAGTATTATCTGAAATAAAAGGGGACATATATAAGTTTAAGGGTGATAAAGAGAATGCTCTAAAATATTATACTGAAGCTATAGATTCTTCTGCTATTAATAATGAAAATTTACTGATGAAAAAAAACTCTGTTAAAAATTAAAACTTGTCATGAAAAAAATATTATTTTTTTTAATTATCTTTTTAAGCTCGTGCTCAACAACAGAAAGATTTCTTCCAGGATTTACCCCTGATTTTATAACAAAATACTTTAAAGAAGAAGTTAAGCCATATGGAGAACTTCCTAATTTTGTTAAAAATACCGATGTTATAGCAGTTTGGGATAAAAAATTACCCGGGGAAATTAATAATGAATATTCTTTTTTAAGCATGTATAAACTTGATGATCGAATATTTATTCCAACTGATGCGAATAATATTCATATAGTTTCTTCGGAGACAGGTGAATTGAAGAAGACTATTGATACCGAGTTAGATATATTTTCAGGAATTATAGCTGATTCAGATTTACTATACTTTGGTTCCAAGCAAGATACTATTACAGCTATAAAACAAAGTGATCATAAAGTTGTTTGGCAGAGAATAATGTCTAGTGAAGTAATGTCTATTTCAGAAGTTGCTAACGATACAATTTATGCAATAACAAACGATAGTAAAGTTACTGCTATTGATATTAATACTGGAAAATTTATTTGGATAAATTCTCAAATTCCTTCAAGTCTTTCAATTAGAGGTTTTAGCAAACCTGTTATTTCTGATGATAAACTTTATGTTGGTTTTGAAGACGGCAGAATAGTTTCTTATGATTCACTTAACGGAGATATTATTTGGCAAAATCAACTAAAAGCTATAAATATTGAAACCATCATTGATAGACTTAATGATATTGACGGCTCAATGATAATAGATAATGGTATATTGTATGTAATATCTTACCAGGGAAGTTTAGCAGCTATCGATAGTTTTAATGGCCAAGTTCTATGGACAAATGAGGCATCCTCAATTGATGGTTTAGCAGAAAATGACGATAATATTTTTTTTGTGAACGATGAAGGTGTTTTGAAAGCAATTGATAAATACACTGGTAGACAAAAATGGAAGCAAGATCAATTCTTTAAAAGGCTGATTGGCACCCCTATATATTATAATGATTTTATATTAGTTTGTGACATAGAGAATTATTTGCACGTATTTAACTCAGATTCTGGAATAACATCAGGGAGAATAAAAGTCAAAAATAAAATACAATCTATTTATGTAGAATATGATTCACTATACACACTTGATAATGAGCTCAACCTAAAAAAGTATAATATTAATAAAATAAAATAGTTTAAATGAACAATATAGTTACTTTAGTAGGAAGACCAAACGTAGGTAAATCTACGATATTTAATAAACTTACTAAAACAAATAACGCTATAGTTGCTGATGTACCTGGCTATACAAGAGATTGCCAGCAAGGTACATGTAACTTTGAAAATAAAAAATTTTTTGTTGTTGATACAGCAGGATTATTTTTTAATGACGATGAGGTAAGTAACATATCTGAAGTAAATACCCTTGAAGCAATAACTGAATCAGATTTATTAATGTTTGTAGTTGATGGTGCAGAAGGACTTGTAAGCTCAGATATTGAAATAGCTAATAATTTAAGAAAATTGCATAAAAAAATCTACTTAGTTGTAAATAAGATAGATAAAGTTCAAAAAGATATAGTATTAAGTGAGTTTTCAGAACTCGGGTTCGACGACGTGACTTTAATCTCTGGTAAAAATGGTTCTGGCATCAAAGAAATAACTAAAAAAATTGCAGATAATGTAACAGAAGCTATAGAAGCTGAGAATGATGAAGATTTGAATCTTGCTATTTTAGGTAAGCCTAATGTTGGAAAATCAACTCTAGTTAATTCATTTCTTGGAAAAAATAAACAAATTACTCAAAATAAACCAGGAACAACAAGGGACTGCATTAAAATACCTGTAACTAAATATGGTCATAATTTTAATATCGTTGATACTCCTGGTGTAAGAAGAAAAAGTAAAACAAAAAATTATATAGAAATAATTGGTGTTATTAAAACCTTAAAAACTATTGAGGCATCAGATGTAGTTATCATTTTAATAGATTCTTTGGATGGCATTACAGATCAGGACTTATCTTTAATAGGAACTGTAATGGAATTAGGTAAACCCGCATTAATAGCTCTCAATAAAAGTGATGCTATTGATGAATACCAAGAGCATTTATTGAAATATGGTGTTGATACTAAATTAAAATTTATAAATTATATTCCGATATATAAAATTTCTGCTTTAAAAAGTTTTGGACTAAAAAAGCTGCTAAGTTCTGCAATGAAGATATATAGGCATAGTAGAATATCAATTAATACTTCAATGTTAAATGATATCATACAGAAGGCTATATTTGATCATCAGCCTCCAGCATATGGAGGAAAAAGAGTTAAAATTAGGTATGTCCATCAGGGTGGAAATAACCCAATAAGACTCGTAATACATGGCACATATGTTGATAAGTTATCTAAGGACTATTTAAGGTATTTATCTAGCTATATAAGAAAAAAAATAGAGTTAACTGGAATAACAATTTTTTTTGAATTAAGAAATAAGTTTGAAAAATAAAAAAAATATTTTATTTTTCATGAGTCACACTAACCGAGGTGTAAATACCGCCTCTTACATTAAATTCTGCATTAATATGCATGTATTTAGGGTTTAAGAGTTTTACAAGATCATCTAGAATTTGATTAGTAAGGTCTTCATGAAATCCTGGCTTATCTCTAAATGAAACAAAGTATAACTTTAATGATTTTAATTCCACACAAAGTTTGTCTGGTATATACTCAATTAGTATATTAGCAAAGTCTGGCTGCCCAGTTTTTGGACAAAGGCTTGTAAATTCAGGTATTTCAAAATTAATAGTGTATTCTCTATCAATTTTTGGATTTTCAAATGTTTCTAATATATTATTACTCATAGTTTAAGCATTATAAGTAAGTATTTAAACAAAACAACTCATTATATTATAATTATAAGGAAAGATATTGAGATTAACAAATATTAGGATTTCTGGATTCAAGTCATTTGTAGATAAAACAGAGATAACTTTATCAGAAAAAAGAACAGGAATAATTGGTCCAAATGGATGTGGTAAATCTAATATTATTGATGCTGTTAAATGGGTCTTAGGGGAAACTTCAAAACATATTAGGGGGGATAGCATTGATGACGTTATTTTTAACGGCACAGATTCGAGAAAGCCTAATGACTATGCAAATGTTGAATTAATATTCTCAAATATAGAAAATAGAATTGGTGGCCAATATGCGCAGTATGATGAAATTTCTGTAAAAAGAGAAGTAACCAGAGATGGGGCCTCAAAATATTTTTTAAATAATAGTCATTGCAGAAGAAGAGATATTTTAGATATATTTATGGGAACAGGTTTAGGGCCAAAAAGTTATGCAATAATTAATCAAGGAACAGCATCAAGATTAATTGAATCAAAGCCAGAAGAGTTTAGAGTATATCTTGAAGAGGTTGCAGGTATTTCTAAATATAGGGAAAGGAAAAGAGAGACAGAAAATAAAATTAGCCATACGAAAGATAATTTAGAAAGGCTCAATGATGTAATAAGCGAGGTAACTAAACAAATAAAAACTTTAGAAAGGCAAGCTATTCAAGCTGACAAGTATAAAAAACTTTCAGAAGAGAAGAAATCAATAAAATCAGAAATACTAGCTATAAGTATTAGAGATTTTCAAGAAAATATAGAAAATAAAAATAAAAAAATAGAGTCAAAAAAAACAAAGCTTATAAAAAAGCAGTCTGAAATAAATAGTATTAATACGAAAATAGAAAAATTAAAAATTAATTATCAGTCAATTAATGAAGAAATGAATGAAACACAAAAGCAATATTATGACGCGCTAAGCGAGGTAGGAAGAACAGAACAAGCGATAGAGTATGAGAAAGATGGTGTACAAAGGAATAAACATCAATATGAAGATGCTCTAAAATCAATTGAGAAAATTAGAAAAAGACTTAGTGCTGATAATGATGAATTAGCCAATCTCAAAAATGAAATAGGTAATTTAGATGCTAAGAAATCTGAATGTAAAAATAAAACAGATAAATTAGAAAAAGATAAAATCAATATTAATAATAAGCTTGAAGATAGTAAAAAAATATACGAAAGAAATATTAAAAATTTGTATGAAAATACTCAGAATATTAAAATTGATAAACAAAAAATAGATAGTTTCGAAAAAGATATAGAAAGAATAAGAAATGATATAGATGAGTACTCATTAACTTCCCAAAAAATATTAGTAGAATTAGAAAAAATAGAATCTTATGAGCTTGACATAAAGATAAAAGAATACCAATCAGAAAAATCTATTTTTAATAGATTACTGAAAAATTTGAACAATAATCAGGAACTAATTAATAGTTCAAATAAAATTAATAGTATTTTAGAAGGAATAAAAGACGTTGTTAAAACAATACAATCAAATGAATATGAATCCGCAAAAAAAAATGAACAAATAAAAAATGATATAGATAGTAAGATCTCATCAGAATCAACTAGACTTGAGGAATTAATTAATAACCTGGATGGCACAAAGAATTTAATTATTCAGTCTGATATAGTTATTAAGGATTTAGAAGTTATTGTTAGTGACTCAGAAAAAGAAATTTCAAAATTAAACAGTAATTTGAATAATTTTATTAATAACTATAATCAAGAAAAAAATAATTTACATAATTTAGAATTAAATATTGAGACAAAAAAAGTAAAAATTAGTAATTTGGTTAATAATATTCAAGTAAGCAATAACGAGCTTTTGTCTATGTCAGGAAATGTAGAGATTTTAAAAAATAATAGTCACTCTCCAGATAATAAACTTGGAGAATTAGAAAAAACTCTAGCAAAAAATTTAGAAGTACAAAATATAAAAGATCAAGAGCTTAAGAAAAAAAGAATAGAAATTACTGCACTTACTGAGCAAATGTCAAATTTAGAAAGTAATAAGTCTGAAGTAACTAGTTCCATAGAAAATATTAGATATGAGATTTCTGAGGATGAAAAGAACATCCAAGAGGTAGTTGGTCAAGTTAAAAGTACTAAAGAACAATTAAACGAATTAGCTGTAGATAAAAAATCTATATTAGATGCCGATATTGACTATGACTTATCCAAATGGAAAAAGAGAGAAAGCGAGATCGTGTCAGCTATTGACAAAATGGGTCCTATAAATTTAGCAGCCATAGATCAATTTAAAGAATACGAAGAACGTAAATCATACTTAACAATGCAGAAAGAAGATTTATTATCTGCATTGAATTCATTAGAAGATGCAATAAAAAAAATCGATAAAGATACTAAAGAAAGATTTAAAGATACGTTTGAAAAGGTAGATAGAAAACTTCAGGAAATTTTTCCAAAACTTTTTAATGGAGGAAAAGCATATTTAAAAATGACAGAAAATGACCTTCTTAAAACTGGAGTAGCTGTCTTTGCAAGTCCTCCAGGGAAAAAGATGACGTCTATAAACTTACTTTCTGGCGGAGAGAAAGCATTAACAGCATTATCATTAGTTTTCGCTTTATTTTCACTAAATCCGTCACCATTTTGCATGCTTGATGAGGTTGATGCGCCACTTGATGACGTGAATATTGAAAGGTTTTGCAATCTATTTACTGAAATGAGTGAAAAAATACAATTTATAGTCATTACACATAAAAAAATCACAATGGAATATGTGGAACAGCTTATTGGTGTTACAATGGGAGAGAAAGGAGTTTCGAAATTAGTTAATGTAAGTATGCAAGATGAATACTAGAAATTTTATAGGTTATAATTAAGGTGTATGAAAATGAATTTAGGCTAATTATA
>CAJYAP010000021.1 GCA_913065025.1 uncultured Gammaproteobacteria bacterium | reverse complement strand
CTTATAGTTATTTCAAAAACAAAGTATATTGAGCAGATAAGTTTTATTTGAGAAATCTGCTCTTTAGAAAAAATTTCATAAGTGGAGAATGACGTTCCGATTACAAATGATATAAATATAATGACTATCAAAGAGAATAATTGAAAAGACAAATTACTATTTACTTTTGTGCAAAGATTATAAAATCTAGATTCTAAATCTATTTTTTGCATAACTTTTTAAATTAAAAATATTTAAGTTTTAAATACACTAAAAAAAAGCAATCCATTGCCAGGGATCATCTAGGAGTCAGACAAAAACCGTTACCAACTTAAAGCACCTCCAGTTTGATACTCAGTTACTCTAGTTTCAAAAAAATTCTTTTCTTTCTTCAAGTCTAGTACTTCAGACATCCATGGGAATGGATTCTTAGCGTTCTTAAACTCTTCCGGAAGACCAATTTGGGTTAAACGCCTATTTGCTATGTACTGGAGATATTCTTCAAACATTGGAGCATTTAGCCCAAGTATTCCTCTTGGCATAGTGTCGTATGCATACCTTGTTTCCATTTCTACACCCTCTAAAACTAATTTTGTCATATCTTTTTTAAAGTCTTCAGTCCATAAGTGTGGATTTTCAACTTTAATTTGATTAATTACATCTATCCCAAAGTTCATATGCATAGACTCGTCTCTTAAAATATATTGGAATTGCTCTGCAACTCCTGTCATTTTATTTCTTCTTCCCATAGAGAGAATTTGTGTGAAGCCAACATAGAAAAATATACCTTCAAAAACAACATAGAAAGCTATTAGATCTCTTAACAATCTTTGGTCATTTTCTGCTGTTCCAGTTTTAAAATTAATATCACCCAAGCTTTGTGTGTATGGTAGTGCCCACTGAGCTTTCTTTGCAACTGATGGTATCTCACGATACATATTAAAAAGTCTACTTTCATCCATACCTAAAGATTCTATACAATATTGATAAGCATGAGTGTGAATTGCTTCTTCAAAAGCTTGTCGCAAAAGATATTGTCTGCACTCAGGATTTGTGATGTGTTTATAAACTGCTAATACTAAATTATTTGCTACTAAAGAATCAGCAGTTGAAAAGAACCCTAAATTTCTTTCGATAACCATTCTTTCATCTTCAGTTAAACCATCTTCACTTTTCCATAAAGCAATATCAGCTGTCATATTAACTTCTTGTGGCATCCAATGGTTATTACATGCTGAAAGATATTTACTCCAAGCCCAATCGTATTTAAATGGCACTAGTTGATTTAAATCTGCTCTACAATTTATAATCTTTTTATCATCTACTTGGATTCTTCCTGCTCCAGTTTCAATATCCTCGAATCCTGTCAGTCCAGCGTCTTCTTGTTGATCATGAATGCCTGGTGAGCTTACTTCAGCTGATTTTTGTTCAGCTTTTTCTTCCTGCTTAATAGGTTCTATTGTATTTGCTATTGGGTCGTCCCATAATGATGACATAATTATACTCCTAAAAATTTACTGACATGCTTCACAGTCAGGGTCTAATATTGAGCAAACATTGCTTGCTTCTTTTTCATTATTGACAGCATTTAATTTGCCGTCAGCCATTGTGCTTTTTTCTACGTGGGTAGCTCCCATTGTTCTTAAATAATAAGTGGTTTTTAAGCCTCTAACCCAAGCTAATTTATATAAATTATCTAACTTAGGCCCAGACGGTTCTGCCATATATAAATTTAATGATTGGCCTTGATCAATCCACTTTTGGCGTCTTGATGCAGCTTCTATTAACCAACGAGCATCTAATTCAAAAGCGGTTGAATATAGGTCTTTTATATCCTGGGGAATTCTATCTATTGACTTCAAGCTACCATCAAAATACTTCAAATCATTTACCATAACTTCATCCCACAAACCTTTCTTTTTTAGATCATTAACTAAAGCAAGATTAATAACTGTAAATTCTCCAGATAAATTAGATTTAACATATAGATTTTGGTAGGTTGGTTCTATACTTTGAGTAACACCAGTAATATTAGATATTGTCGCTGTAGGAGCAATAGCCATTGTATTAGAATTTCTCATTCCAACTGTTCTTACTCTTTCTCTTAATGTTTTCCAATCTAGATTAGATGACTTATCTACAGATATATATTTTTGCCTTTCTTGTTCCAATAAATCTATCGAATCTATTGGCAAGATGCCTTGTGACCAAAGTGATCCGTTATATGTTTCGTACGTCCCTCTTTCTTCCGCTAAGTTTGTTGAAGCTTTAATAGCAAAGTAACTAATATATTCCATTGATTCGTCTGCAAACTTAATTGCTTCGTCACTTGAATAAGGAATAGATAATTTATATAAAGCGTCTTGAAATCCCATTAAGCCCAGACCAACTGGTCTGTGTTGTGCATTAGAGTACTGAGCTTTATCAACACTATAATAGTTGTAATCGATTACATTATCTAACATCCGCATTGCTGTATTAATTGTTTTCTCTAACTTTTCTACCATAATTCCGTTTTCGTCTACATGCGCCGCAATATTTACAGAGCCAAGATTACATACTGCAATTTCTTCGTCTGAAGTATTTAAAGTTATCTCTGTACAAAGATTTGATGAGTGAACAACACCTGCATGTGATTGTGGAGACCTTATATTACATGGATCTTTAAAAGTGACCCATGGATGTCCTGTCTCAAACAACATACCAAGCATTTTTTTCCATAAATCTAACGCAGGAATCTCTTTATACTTTTTTATTTTTCCAGCTTTCGCTTGTGCCTCATACTCTTCGTATTTTTTTTCGAATTCTATTCCTGATATCTCATGAAGCTCTGGTGCTTCATCAGGTGAAAAAAGTGTCCAAGATTTTTCCTCAACAACTCTTTTCATAAATAAGTCAGGAATCCAATTTGCAGTATTCATATCGTGGGTTCTTCTTCTATCGTCACCAGTGTTTTTTCTTAGGTCTAAAAACTCCTCTATATCAAGATGCCAAGTCTCTAAATAAGCACACATTGCACCTTTTCTTTTTCCACCTTGATTTACAGCTACGGCTGTATCATTTGCAACTTTGAGAAATGGAACAATTCCTTGAGACTTACCATTGGTACCCTTAATATGCGTCCCCATGCTTCTAACTCTTGACCAATCATTTCCTAATCCCCCAGCAAATTTAGATAGCATTGCATCATCAGTTATACCGTCAAAGATACCGCGCAGATCATCAGGAATGGTACTTAAATAACATGATGAGAGCTGCGGGCGAAGTGTTGCCGAATTAAACAACGTTGGCGTTGAGCTCATAAAATCAAAAGAAGATAATAAACGATAAAACTCTATAGCTTTCTCTTCCTTGTCTTTTTCGTTATTAGCAAGCCCCATGGCTACTCTCATAAAAAATGCTTGGGGTAACTCAATCTTAGTATCACCAGATTGAATAAAATATCTATCGTAAAGTGTTTGTAAACCTAAATATGTAAACTGAAGATCTCGTTCTGAATCTAAAGCGTTACACAAAATATCTAAGTTGTATTTCCCAACTAGTTCTTTATCAACCAATTCTAATTCACATGCTCTAGTAAGATACTCTTTAAAATAATCTTTATAAACATCTTTCATTTGTGATGATGTTGCTGATACTTCTTTATTATAAATAAAACTTAATGCTTCCGTTCTTAAGTTATCAAGAAGCAGCCTTGCAGATACATAAGTATAATTTGGTTCCTTCTCTATTAAGACTCTTGATGACATAACTAGAGCAGTAGATATATCAGCTTGTGTAATCCCGTCGTATATATTTTTCTGAAGTTCACTCGTAATTGGTGCTGCAGATACATCTGGTATACCAGAGCAAGCTTCTTCGATAATCAAATTAACTCTTTCAGTATCTAATGTAGATTTTCCATCACTGCTTGCTATATTGATTTTAGCTTCATTGCTACTAGATGGTTCCACCCCTTTTTCTTGTTCTCTTTCTAGATTTCTTTGCTCTCTATATAACACATATGATCTAGCTACTTTTTGATGACCATCTCTCATTAATGCAAGTTCTACGTGATCTTGCACATCTTCAATATGAAAAGTTCCGCCATCGGGAATATTTCTTGTTAAAGCGTTAAAAACACTTTTACTTAAGCCTAATACTGTCTCATGTATTCTTGATGACGCGGCAGCCTGATTTCCTTCAACAGCTAGAAATGCTTTTGTCATTGCAACGGTTATTTTATCAATATCAAAAGCTGCTATGCTTCCGTTTCTTCTTACTACCCTGTATTGCCCAGGTGCCATGACATTAAGTTCACCTATATTTTGTGAACTTTGAACGCTTTCTGCTGCCCCTGATGAGACTGATGTAATTCCTAGACCTAAATCTGCTTCATTCTTGTCCATTTTCCTTCCGCACTGTTATTATTATTTTATTCTATTTTTATTTTACTACTATAAGATGTGTTTAGTATAGTAGTCAAGCACAATATGCTGTGTTTAACTAATGTTTATCGTGGGTATAACCTGTGAATAACTTAAGCATTTTTAGGCTTTATAACTGACTTTGACAAGCTTTTTTAAGCAAATATAGGAAAAATATACATAAAATTATATAACTATACATAGCAAAAAAAGTTAAAATAAAAGTATATTATGAGCGATATTAAAGAAATCCCGATAAATGCTATCGATAGTCAAAATAGTGGAGAAAATTGCTCCGCTAGTGAGCCATTTGCCTTGAGAATATTGGATTCAAGCATGTCGCCTGAATTTGAGATAGACCATATAATCATTATAGACCCGAGTATAACCCCAAAAAGTGGTGATTTTGTCTTATACGAAACCAACAATAGTATAATTATTAGAAAAATAGAAATCACTGAAAACATTGTTCTAAAAGCCTTGAATCCTAGTTTTAGCGATATGCCTATAGAAAACATAGCATCAGTATTAGGTGTTATTACGCAAAGATCAGGAAAAAGAAGAAAATTTCATAAAAAATACGGGTAAAAAAAAAGCGCAGATACTTCTGCGCTTTGAAATACCACTCTAAGAAAGTGGTTGGAGGAAACATATATAGTCATAAGGAGGCATATATATTAGAATTTTATGATATTATAATATATTTGTCAACAAAAATTGCTTGGTATAATAAATGAGAATGAAGTATACAGATACATCCTATAAAATGTTAGATCCAGATAACTGCGCAATGTGCGGAATGTGTTTAACTTATTGCCCAACCTATAGAATTAGCAATAATGAATCAGAATCACCCCGAGGTAGAATATCTATAATACACGGGTTAAATGAATCAATGCTTGAGCCAAGCGAGTCAGCGCTAAAACATATAAACTCTTGCACACTATGTATGGCATGCGAGAAATCTTGTCCAGCAAAAGTGGATTTTTATACACTAATGACAGATGCTAGAGATAAATATTTTAAAGATCAAAATGTTTTTTTTAAAATTAAAACAAATTTAATCTCGATGTTTTTAACAAATAATTTTTTAAAGAAAATTTCCTCTACTTTAATCTATTTCTTAAATAAAAAAATATTTAAAAGTTTAAATAGCAGAATATTTATATTTATGAATTATGTGCAAAAGTATAATAAACACTATGATTTAGATACCCCTGAAATTGAAAATGATACTATTGGAATATTTACGGGGTGCGCATCAGATCTCTTTCAAAAAGATGTCGCGAATAGCTGTATTAGAATTTTAAAAAAGCATAAAATAAATTCTAAAATCATTAAAAACGTAAAATGCTGCGGCTCACTTGATTATAATAGTGGTAAAATTAAAAGTGGAGTGACACATAGCAAATCTGCTATAAAAGAATTTAATAGTAAAAAATATAAGAAGGTTATTGGCTATGCAAGCGGTTGCAGCTCATTCATAAATAAATATGAAGAAAATGTAAACTATCAAGATGCAACTGCTTATATATTAGATTTACTTAGCAATAAAAAACAAAATGATTATAAAATTACTAAAAGTAATGTTTGTATTCACAAGCCTTGTACATCAAGAACTGCTGAAATTGATTTTAATAAATTATTAAAATCTTTAAATTCTATTCCAGGAATTAATATATTTGTATTTGAAGATAATTATTGTTGTGGAGCTGGCGCTCAGAATTTAATACATAACAAAAAAAACTCTAGAGATATGATTGAATCAAAAATTAAATTTATTAAATCTAACAATATAGAATATTTACTAACATGTAATATAGGTTGTTCTTTAAATTTTATTGATTCTATTAATTTAAATAACTACAATAATATTCAAGTTAAACACCCTATAACTTTTTTGAATGATAGATTAGTATGATAAAAAAATATACAAAGACAGATAAAATCTTAATTAAATCTAATGAAATATTAAATATGTTGTTTAATATTCAAAGTTCTGGAAGAGAAAACCCTGCTAATAATATTAATGAGGTTGTGGATATGAAAGAATCCGATTCGAAGCTTGTAAGTAGCCTCATGCGAGTTAATCATTCTGGAGAAGTCGCTGCACAAGGTCTTTATATTGGACATGCGATTTTATCAAAAACAAAAACACAAGAAGAAATGATGTTAGATATGGCTTCCGAAGAAAAAGATCACCTTGAATGGTGTGAACAAAGGTTGAAAGAACTTAACAGTCGTACAAGCATATTTAATCCATTGTGGTTTTCTGGATCTATTGCAATAGGTATGTTATCAAGCATATCAAATGATAAAAGTGCTTTGGGATTTATAGAGGAAACAGAAAAACAAGTTGCTGAACACTTAGAATCGCATATAAAAAAAATACCTAAGTCTGATATAAAAACACATAGTATTTTAAAGAAAATGAAATCTGATGAAGAGCATCATGGTGAAACAGCTCAAAAAAATGGAGCGAGTGAATTACCATTAAGATTAAAAAAAGTAATGGAAATTACATCAAATATAATGAAGTTTGCTTCTTATAGGTTATAGAAAATTAATATTCTTTATTTATGACAGTCTCTAACTGTCTAATTAAAAATTTTAAATCTTTCTGAGATATAATGTACGGTGGCATTATATATATCAAATTAGAAAAAGGTCTTAACCAAATACCATGATTAACAAACTTTTTCTGAATAGATCCAACATCAACTTTATTTTTCATCTCTAAGACACCTATTGCACCAATTACTCTAAAATTCTCTATAGCACTGTTTTTTGCTATTTTCTCTAATCCAGTTTTCAATAATTTTTCTATATTCTTAACTTTTTTTTCCCAATCATAAGAAAATAGAAGATTAATATTTGCTAAAGCTACCGAACATGCTAATGGATTCGCCATATAAGTTGGGCCATGCATAAAAATACCTGGATCTTTATCTGATATAGATTTAGCAATCTTTTTAGAAACTACTGTTGCAGCTAAACTCATATAACCTCCTGTAATAGACTTTCCTAAACATAAAATATCTGGGACTATATTTGCATGCTTAAAACCAAACAATTTCCCTGTCCTACCAAATCCAGTAGCAATTTCATCTAAGATCAGCAATACATTATATTTTGTACATAATTTTCTTAATTGCACTAAATAATCAGGGTGATAAATTCTCATACCACCTGCTCCTTGCAGGATAGGTTCTATCACCACAGCTGCAATTTTTTTGTTTTTTTCTTTTAAAGTTTTTTCCATCTCTTTAAGACTTTTACTACTATTTCTAGTGTAAGTCTTAATATCTTCAGGGCACGAGACATACAACTGTTTTAATAAGGATTTCTCAAAGATAGAATGCATACCATTAGTAGGGTCACTAACTGACATAGTCCCCATAGTATCTCCATGGTAACCCTTTCTCACAGTTAAAAATTTTTTTTTACTTAATAAATTTTTAGAATGCCAATATTGTATTGCAAATTTCATAGCAACTTCTACCGATATAGAGCCAGAATCAGAAAAAAATACTTTTTGTAAACTTTTTGGAGTTATTTCATTAATTTTCTTTGCTAAATCAGTTGCTGGCTTGTGTGTAAATCCTCCAAACATAACATGCGAGAATTTATCAACTTGATCTTTTATAGCTTTATTTAATACAGGGTGATTGTAACCATTTATAACACACCACCAGGATGACATTCCGTCAATCACTTTTTCTCCGGAATCTAAATATATATAAACACCCTTGGCTTTATTTACACCATAGACTGGATTCTTATCAATGGCAGAAGCGTATGGATGCCATACAAAAAGTTTATCGTTATTATGCATATTTTTTAGTAAATTTCTAAACTGTGAGTTATATCAACTGATTTACTTAATATGATACAACAAGAACATTGTTTTTTTACAGATAATTTTATTATACTTTCCAAATCTTGTTTATTTGATATGTCTGATTTTATTCTATAACTTAAATGTATTTTATTTATCAATGATGGTTTAGAGTCTGTCCTAATAGCTTCTATATCTATTTCAAAATTTGAAATTTTAATACCTTTATATTTAGCAATACTTATTACATCAAAAGCAGTGCAGCCTCCCATACCAGATATTAAAACTTCTGTAGGTCTTGCACCGTTGTTTCCTCCGCCACTGTCAATAGGTCCATCCATATAGATTTTATTACCACTTTCAGTATTTGCAATAAAATGAACGCCCTCTTGCCACTCTATTTTTGTCTTCACTATTACTCCTTTTCAATAATTGCATCTTTATAACTTGACCAAGCACTCCATGAGCCAACATAAATTTTTAGTTTACTTATGCCACAATGCTCCATTGCTAAGAAATTATGGCACGCTGTTACACCTGATCCACACATATTTACTATAAATTTAGAATTGCCATCATTAACTTTTTCAAAATTTTTTTTTAGTTCTTCTGTATTTTTAAATCGACCATCTTTGTTTAAATTATTTTTAAAAGGAATATTAATAGCACCTGGTATATGACCAGCCAAACTATCAATTGGTTCTATTTTTCCAGAAAACCTTTCTTGATCTCTTGCATCTACAAGGTAAATAGAATCATCTTTTAGCATAGCCTTTAATTCTAGTGTATCTACCAAGTATTTAGGGTTATATGAATAAGTATTATTCTCTTTCATTATATTTTTTGGTATTAAGTTATCTACAGGTAAATTATTTTCTGACCAGACTTTATAACCACCATCCAATACAGCGCAACTTTCAATACCAATAAGTTTTAACATCCACCACAATCTTGCACACATAGAGCTATTTTCATCATCATATACGATGATCTGCGAATCTTTATTAATACCAAATGAATTTAAAATATTTGAAAACTTAGAAACTTTTTGTAAAGGATGCCTTCCAGAATGATCTGTTACTTCAGACGATAAATCAGATTCTAAATTTATGTAGTGCGCATTTTTAATATGAGATTTTAAATAATTTGAATAGCCTAAATTTTTTTCCATGAGGTTAAATCTACAATCAAAAATTATTAGATTTTCTTCAGTAATAATATTATTTAAATTTTCCGGAGATATTATTGTCGTAAACATTATTTTTTTTTATATCTATTTAAATAAATAACATATAAATAGTAAACTACAATAAATAATCCTATTAACGAAACTATTTGACCTTGTGAAAAACCATCAATATTTGCAACAATTGCTGAAGCAAAAATTAATATTGCCAAACCAAATCTATTTCTCTGCCAACCCTGCATAACATCCTCTTACCATAATTAATTCTTCTTTTTTAAACCATGCTCTACTGCAATAACTGCAGCTTCTACTCTTGAATGTATTTCTAGTTTTCTTAATATTGACTTCACATGTAATTTTACCGTACCATCTGAAATTCCTAAATTTTTAGCAATCAGTTTATTGCTCTGTCCCTCTGCCAATAATTCTAAAATTTCATTTTCTCTAGGGGTCAAAGTTGCTATTAAATTACTAATATTGATTTCGGTATCGTCTCCCTGATGAAATTTAGCAAGTATTTGCACTAAATTTGGTGCGACTATAGTCTCTCCTTTTAAAACATCCTTTAACGCAACTACCAAATCATCTGGCTCCATATCTTTCAATAAATAGCCACTAGCTCCATTTCTCAAAGCCTCGATCAAATCTTTCTCATCATCACTAGTTGTTAACATTACAACTGGTAACGTTTTTTTTATTTGCCTTATATTTTTTAAAACTTCAATTCCTGACATATCCGGCATTCTAAGATCAAGTAATATTATATCTGGGTCCATATCTTCGATTGATTTTAACCCTTCCTGACCATTACTTACAGAAGACACTACATCAATTTCATGTCTAACCAGCAATCTTTGCAGACCTTCTCTGAATAAGGTGTGATCATCAATAATTATTACTTTTATCTTCATATAATATTTTGTTATTTAATTTTCTCTTTCATTGAATGACAGGATAACACGAACTCCTTCTCCTGGTTCGCTTTCTATAACTAAATGTCCACCTATTTGGTGAGCCCTGTCTCTCATTATACCTAAACCTACATGCTCGCCAGTATCTTCATTATCATGACCAATAAAACAAGATTTTGCTATACCAATACCATCATCTTCAATAATCAAAGAATATTTACCCGTTTCATATGACATTAATAGCACTCTAACAATTTTTGCTTGAGAATGTTTTTTTACATTTATTAAAGCCTCTTGCGCAATTCTTTTAATATGTAACTCATCATTTTTATTAAGCTTTATTATTGGTATTTTATTTTGAAAAAATATTTTTATTTCTTTATTCTCAGATTTAAAATTATCAACGAGGTTTGATATTTCACTTACTATGTTATCAACTACTTGAGGAGATCTAAAGTGACCTATAAGTTGTCTTATTTCAGTATTTGCAAGCTCTATACTTTCTTCTAAAGTTTCTAGCTCATCAGTTATTCTTTTATCAGTATAAAGTTCAGCAGTTTTAAACTGTCTATTATTTTTCATATAAATAATACCTTGCAAGCTTTCATCTAAAACTCTAACTTGAAGTCTTAAGCTTGCTAATGTTTGAGCAAGTGAATCGTGCAATTCTGAAGCAATAAAAACCCTTTCTTCCATTATTGCTAGCCTATTAGCTTCTTTATTTTTATCCTCTTTGTATTTAGAAAACTGCTCTAATTGAACATTTGTTTTATTCAGCTGATTTTCAAACATTTCTGATACGATATTTAAGTTACTACATAATATCTTCAGATCTTCAGCATCAGAGCTTTTGATTCGGGATGTTAAATCTCCAGACATGATGTTAAGAACCCATTGATTTAGATCTTTTATGAATTTATCTAGATGATCTTTGTTATTCTTTTGGCTCGACATAATTCGGATCTTTGGGGTTAAGAAAGATAAAGTTAAATTTATTTTTCTCTAATTCGACATAGTCAATTGTCATTCCGTCACACATTTCAAATGACATATTTGATATGATTATTTCAATATCATTTATATTTAAGACCTTATCATTTTTAGTTATATTTTCGTCAAAACCTACAGCATATTGAAAACTATCTCCATCTTTTTTCATAGCCGCTATTCTTAGCTTAAAATTTTTATTTTCTTCTTTTGCAATTTCTCTTTTAAAAATTGATTGAGCCTCTTCTGTTATATTAATCATCTCTTCTCTCTTCGATAAAATTTATAAAATACTTTATCCAAGGGTACTTTTTAGTATGCCTTAGATGTGAAAAATTTGCTAATAAGTTTTTATATTGAAAACCATCATATGTTCCATCTATTCCATAACCTCTCTTTACTTTAAAAGTATAATTATTTTTAGCATTTTTTTTAAAGATAATATTAGCATGATGGAATTCATGAGCATTAATTTTACTATTTTTATTTACTCCCCACAAATGACTTTTATTTATATCTAATTTAACATAGCCACGACCAATAGGTTTTTCACACATATTGATTTTACCGGGTATTAATCCTACCATTTGATGAGTTTTATTTTTATAATTTATACTTTCAGATAAGTACATTAGTCCTCCACATTCTGCATAGCAGACGCCATCTGATTCAATAAAACTCTTAATATCTCTCATTAGTCTTTTATTCTTACTAATGTTTTCTGCATTAATTTCAGGGAATCCTCCACCAATCATCAAAGCGTCAATATCTGGTAAATTTTTAGTTCTTGTAGAATTTATATATTTTACCTCTACTCCGTACTCTTCAAATTTTTCTAAATCATCTGGATAATAAAAACCAAATGATTTATCACGTAAAACTCCTAATTTTATTTTATTTTTATTTT
>CAJYAP010000020.1 GCA_913065025.1 uncultured Gammaproteobacteria bacterium | reverse complement strand
CGTAAAGTTGCTAAAAAGAAAGTAGCTAAGCGTAAAGTTAAAAAGAAAGTTAAGAAAAAAGCTACAAAAAGGAAAGTAGCTAAGAAAAAGACGAAACGCAAGGCAGCAAAAAAAAGGAGATAGCTAGTTTCGTTATTAGGTAATATAAAAGGCTTCGAAAGAAGCCTTTTTTTTTACTTTAGAAAAGATCTATAACCTTCATTTTCAGTTTCTTCAGTGTATTTATAATCTAAATCTTTTAAAAATTTAACTAAATCATTTTCATTATGATTTCCTATATCAATCCCTACGAGAACTCTTCCAAAAGCTGACCCATGATTTCTATAATGAAATAAAGTTATATCCCAATCTTTTTGCATTTTATTTAAAAAGTTCAATAAAGCTCCTGGTTTTTCTGGAAATTCAAATCTAAACAACTTTTCATTAATTTTAGAGTTCGTATGTCCACCTACCATATATCTCAGATGTAGTTTTGCTACCTCATTCATTGTTAAATCTATAAAATCATATTTTTTATTATTTAAAACTTTAAATATATTTTGTGTGTCTTTTTCTTTATCATCTGTTTTTATTCCTACGAATACATTTGCAGATTTTTCATTTGCATACCTATAATTAAATTCACTTATACTTCTTTTGCCTATTACCTCACAAAAAGCCCTAAAGCTTCCAGATTTTTCAGGTATTTTAACAGATAGTAATAATTCTTTTCCTTCACCAATTTCTGTTCTTTCTGTCACATGCCTTAGTCTGTCAAAATTAAGGTTTGCTCCAGAATTAATTGCAATTATCTTTTTATTATTCACATCATTGCTTAAAATAAATTTTTTCATACCTGCTATCGCTAACGCGCCAGCTGGCTCAGACATGACTCTTGTATCTTCATATATATCTTTAATGGCTGCGCAAGTCTCATCTATTGAGACAAGGATTACATCATCAACATATTCTTTAGATATTTTAAATGTTTCTTCACCGATTCTTTTCACGGCACATCCGTCAACAAATAAACCTACTTGCTCTAAGCTTGTAGGCTTCTTATTTTTTAAAGAAGTATATAGTGTTGGTGCATCTTCTGACTCAACACCGTATATTTTACAATTTGGATAATGTTCTTTTAGATATATTGACATGCCAGATATTAGTCCTCCACCACCTACTGGGACAAAAAATATGTCTGGAGTAACTTTTGTTTGCTCAACAATTTCTTTTGCAACAGTGCCCTGACCTGATATCACCAAAGGATCATCAAAAGGATGAATAAATACCCTACCTTCTTTTTTGGATGTCATTAATGCGTACTCATAAGCTTCGTCAAATGAGTCTCCATAAAGTTTTACCTTTACACCAAATTTTTTAACAGAATCTATTTTGATAGATGGAGTTGTAGTCGGCATAACTATCAAAGCTTCTATATTTAATTTACTAGCAGAAAGTGCCACACCTTGCGCGTGATTTCCAGCAGAAGCAGCTATTATACCGGATGCTTTCTCGCTAATAGTCAGATTACTTATTTTGTTGTATGCGCCTCTACATTTAAATGAAAAGATAGGCTGCAGATCTTCTCTTTTTAAATAAACAGTATTATTATATTTGAGAGAAATTTTGTTCAACAGAGAAAGTGGAGTATTTTCTGCCACATCATATACCCTGCTATTATTAATTTCTTTTATATAATTTATGTTCATGTATATTATAGTGCTTATTCTGTTTTATAGATTGCCTAAAATTTTATTATGTATAGTATAACCATTTTAATAGAAGATTTAATAACATTATGACAAAAAATTGGATCCAAGGAGAAGTAGTTAGTGTTAAACATTGGACTGAATCTCTATATTCTATAAGAATAAACGCACCTAAAGTAAAATTTATTGCCGGGCAATATACAAAAATTTCCCTAATTATAGATAATGAAGAGGTAGCAAGACCTTATTCTTTCGTTAATTCTCCAAATGAAGAGTTCCATGAATTTTATTCTGTCTCAGTTCCAAACGGGCCATTATCTTCAGCTTTACAAAAATTAAAAGAAGGCGATCCTATAAATATAGGTGCTAACGGAAATGGCTTTTTAATTCTAAATGAAATTCCTGATACTGTTAATATCTGGATGTTAGCTACAGGCACAGCTATTGGCCCTTACTTATCCATCTTAAAAACTAAAGCTTCTTGGAATAAGTTTGAAAAAGTAATTTTAGTTCATGCAGTAAGGTACAATAAAGAACTTACTTATCAGAAAACTATTACCTCTTTAAAAGAGCAATATGGTGATAGATTTATATATATCTCATACGTTAGCCGAGAAGACTCAAAATCTTCATTAAAAGGAAGAATTCCTAAAGATATTAAAAATGGAAATCTTGAAGTAAAAGCAAATGTTAAAATGCTCCCTGAAAATACACATGTTATGATTTGCGGAAATCCTGAGATGGTTAAAGATACAACTATAGAACTAAAAAATATTGGGCTAAAAAAACACCGAAGAAACTCTCCAGGTCATATTACTACCGAAAATTACTGGTAAGAGTAGTCAACAACTTTATTTATAATCTTACCAATATTTTCTATCTCGCATTCTACAATGTCTCCATCCTTAAGGAATTCTGGTGGAGTTCTCGCAAATCCTACTCCACTTGGTGTTCCTGTTGCAATTATATCTCCCGGAACTAAATATGTGCTTTTAGAGATTGTTTCTATTTGCGTGGGTATATCAAAGATTTGATGTTTCGTATTTGATTCTTGTTTAATAACATTATTAACTTTACTTGATATATTAAGATTATGCGGATCTTTAATCTCGTCTTTAGATACTACACATGGCCCTATTGGGCATGCTCCAGGTAAACTTTTTCCTAAAAAAAACTGCTTATGATTTCTTTGTATATCTCTTGCAGAAATATCATTTAAAACCATATATCCAAATATATGATTATACGCATCTTCTTTTTTAATATGAATTCCAGGTATCCCAATAACAATAGCCAATTCTGATTCCCAATCCAGTTCTGCAGAAATATCCTTTCTAAGTGGTATCTCTCCAAATGGGGAATTTATACTAAGAGCGGACTTTGTAAATATTATTGGATATTTGGGTCTCTTTATATCTTTTGAGAATACTTTTTCAGATTCTTTAATGTGATCTTCATAATTCAATCCCATGCATATAATATTTTGATGAGGTTTTGCTATTGGCGCCAAAATATTATTGGCAGATATGTGTACCTCCTCAAGATTATGTGATTCAATAAATTCTAGTAATTTTTTACAATTCCCACCATCAAAGTCTAAAAAATTTTGTATTGACTTAAATTGCTCAGGGCAATTCTGTAGAATACCTGGTACGATATATTTATTTTCAATTCTACTCACCGCTAGCAAAGGTAAGTTTTCATAATTAATCATATATAACTTCATTTCTTACTCCGTTTTCTTAATATGTTTAACATACTTTGGTTTGTCCTTTAATAATATTTCCATTTCATCGCATTTTATATTTATCATTTTGGTTGTTTTGTAAAATTGTATCTCTATATCGATACCACCTTGTTTTAAAAAAGGCAAAATTAACATATTTTTATATGTATAAAAATCATAGCTTATACTTATAGATATAATTTTATCATTTTTTTTATATACACTATTTATTTCCTTTACATTTCTTAGCTCTATTGATCCATCTTGTGTCCAAAGAGTTTTCTCCTCTGCGTCATCCATTGTTTTTTTGATTAATGAATTCTCAAAAAACATTGATATATTTTTAGCATTCTTCCTTATAGATACCTCTAAGTTTTCAAGTTGTATTATTCTAAAACTCATTAATCTAAAAAATATTTATTAATATATTCTTCATAGCTCTCTTCCCTATTACTTTCTAATTCTTCTCTTCGCCTTATAGATATTTTTGATTCATTTTCTAATTTTTTGATAATATCATTATTGAGTATAAGATTAAAAAAATATTCTTTTTGATCCGAAATATTATTCATGCAAAACTCATAAAAACTTTCTTTGTTTTTTGACATTGTGTCTATGACAATATTTGATGGTAATTCTTTTTTATTTTTAATTTTATTTTCCTGCTCTTCTACACATTTAATATATTTCTCGTCTTTTGTTATTGTGCTCATAGTTCTAGCTATTTTTTTTAATTCTTTTAATTTTTCTTCTAAGACCTCTGAAATAAGTTTTTCTTCACCATTTATAGCTAAATTAAAATTTTTATTTCTTCCTTTGTGAGCTACATTTGTGAGATTATTTTTTATATCTAAATAATCTTTTCCTGTGATCTCTTCGTCACTAATAATTAAACTATGTATTATTAAAAGCTCTATAAAGTACATCTGATTTTCGTCTATTCCATTATTTAAAAATATATTATTATCAATGGATCGTAATTCTATATAATTAACTCCCCCCTTAAGAAGTGCTTTAGCAGGTCTTTCGTTAATTTCAGGATCTGGTTTAGGTCTTACGGTACTATAATATTCATTTTCAATTTGTAGTATATTTTCATTAATCTGCTTGTAATAACCATCCGCATGAACTCCTATTTTTTTATATTCTTTACTCGGTTTTTTTATAGCTTTGTCTAAGCTAGCGGTATATTTTTCTAATGAATTGTAATCAATATGAACACCCATATCTTCTTCTTTATTGTTTTGATAGCCAATGTCACCCATACGCAAAGAAGTTGCGAACTCTTCATAGTATGTATATTCATCGAATGATTCTAAAGTTGTTTTTTTACCTGATAAATATGATTTGCATACTGCAGGTGAACACCCAAATAAGTAGGCTATTATCCACCCATTTCTTAGTAAATTTCTTGAAATTATGAAATACTGCTCTGACTTAAAATCTTTTAAGCTTTTTTTTGTTTTTTTTAATTTTGAATATGAAATCCAAAATTCATCAGAAAATGAATAATTATAATGTATTCCGGATATTACCTGCATGACTCTTCCGTATCTATTTCCCAGGCCTCTACGATATGTAGTTTTCATTCTAGCTGGATTAGATGTTCCATAATATGCTATTGGTATACTTTTATCTCCTGCTATTATGCAAGGCATACTTGCAGGCCAAAGATATTCTTCGTCAAGATTTCTGTATACATATGCAATAATATTTTCTAAGAAATTCAGGGCTTCAAAATGAGAATTACATGGGGGAGTAACCATTTCTATCAACGCTTCTGAATAATCCGTTGTTATATATGTATTCGTTAATGAAGAGCCAAATATTTTAGGGTGCATTTTTAGTGAAATAGTTCCATTCTTATCTACTCTAAGAGACTCTTTTTCTAAACCAATTTTTGAGTTCTTTAAAAATGAAGAACAAGAATGCTTAGATAAATTTTCTAAAAACTTATCAATCATATTTTTTACCTAACTTCTGGGAGAAATTATAAAGCTTATAAGCTATAGCTTTTATAAGCTTGATTTATTTGTTACTCATCATAATCTGCAAATCTTGCCGCGATTTGCATAATGACTACAGCTAAAACCACTGCACCTATTGTGATCCATGCCCAACCTGTCATATTTTTTACTCCAATTATTTTTAGTTTATTTTATCATGGTTTTTAGTCTTTTCCAGTCAAATAATGGGCCTGGGTCAGTTTTTCGTCCAGGAGCAATATCTGAGTGGGACACAATTCTATCAGAATTTATCTTAAGATAAGTATCAACCAAACAATTTATTATCTCTGATAATTTAATATACTGAATGTTTTCATAAGCAATGTCATCACAACCTTCTAATTCAATGCCTATAGAATAATCGTTACAATTCTCTATATTCTTATAAGATGATCTTCCTGCATGCCAAGCTCTTTTGTCAAAAGGTACAAATTGAATAATTTCTCCATTTCTTTTAATATAAATATGCGAGGAAACCTTCATTCCCTTTATGTTATTTAGGTAGTCAATATTTGTTTCCATTAAATTATTTAAAAAAAAGTCCTCAACATAATTATTACCAAATACTGTTGGTGGTAAACTTATGCTATGAATAACAACCAGTGATATTTCAGTATTCAAAGGTCTATCATCAAAGTTTGGTGAACTAAGTAACTTGATATCTTCCAGTAGGTGGTTATTTATCTTCATATATATATTATGCATTATGCAAAAAAAAAGTCCTAAATTTCAGGACTTTTTTATTGGATTGATTGTTACCTTTGGGTTACATCATACCACCCATACCACCCATACCACCCATACCACCCATACCGTCCATACCTGGACCAGCATGTGAATGTCCGCCATCATCATCATCTGAAGACGGTAATTCTGCGACCATAGCTTCTGTGGTGATCATTAGTCCTGCTACAGAAGCAGCATTTTGTAATGCTGATCTTGTTACTTTTGTAGGATCTAATATACCCATAGCTATCATATCACCAAATTCACCTGTCGCTGCATTGTATCCCTCATTACTATTCTTACTTGCTACAACTTTAGCCAATATTACTGAAGACTCATCACCAGCATTTCCTACTATTTGTCTTAGTGGTTCTTCCATAGATCTTCTTAATATGCTAATTCCCATATCCTGATCAGGGTTATCTCCTTTAAGATCTGTAATAGCGGTAATTGCTCTTATTAAAGCTGTTCCTCCACCTGGAACAACCCCTTCTTCAACAGCAGCTCTTGTTGCATGCAAAGCATCTTCTACTCTTGCTTTTTTCTCTTTCATTTCAACTTCAGTTGCAGCTCCAACTTTAATGACAGCTACGCCACCAGCAAGTTTTGCCATTCTTTCTTGAAGTTTTTCTTTATCATAATCAGATGTTGCTTCTTCAATTTGTGCTCTTATTTGATCAACTCTGCCTTTTATCTGATCTGCCCCACCAGCTCCATCAATTACTGTTGTATTCTCTTTTGATATATTAACTTTTTTAGCTGTACCCAAATCTTCTAAAGTAGCTTTTTCAATTGATAATCCAACTTCTTCAGATAAAACTGTTCCGCCAGTCAAGATTGCAATATCTTCAAGCATTGCTTTTCTTCTATCTCCAAACCCTGGAGCTTTTACAGCTGCTACTTTTACAATTCCTCTGATAGAGTTTACAACTAAAGTTGCTAATGCTTCACCATCAACGTCCTCTGCTATAATTAGTAATGGTTTGCCTGCTTTGGCTACAGCCTCTAAAACAGGTAACATTTCTCTAATATTAGATATCTTTTTGTCATGCAAAAGAACAAAAGGATCTTCTAGGTCGCATGTCATACTATCTTGATTATTTGCAAAATATGGGGATAAATATCCTCTATCAAATTGCATTCCTTCAACAACTTCCAGCTCATTTTCTAAAGAATTACCTTCTTCTACAGTTATTACGCCTTCCTTACCAACTTTATCCATCGCATCAGCGATAATATCTCCAACTTGACTGTCTGAGTTTGCCGAAATTGAACCAACTTGTGCTATTTCTTTGTTGTCTGCACATGGTTTAGAAATATCTTTCAGGGAAGATACTGCTTCTACAACTGCTTTATCAATACCTCTTTTTAAGTCCATAGGATTCATGCCAGCAGCGACTGATTTCATTCCTTCACGAACAATTGCTTGTGCTAAAACTGTAGCAGTAGTAGTTCCATCGCCAGCTACATCTGAAGTTTGCGACGCAACTTCTTTTACCATTTGCGCACCCATATTTTCATATTTATCTTTTAATTCTATTTCTTTTGCTACTGATACTCCATCTTTAGTTACTGTAGGAGCTCCAAATGCTTTATCTAGAACAACATTTCTGCCTTTTGGACCTAATGTTGCTTTTACTGCATTTGCTAGTAAATTTACACCTGCGACCATTCTTTGACGCGCTTCATCACCAAACCTTACTTCTTTTGCTGCCATTTTAATTCACCTTTATGTTTTATATGTTAATTAATAAAAAAATTATTTAATCTATTACTGCCATAATGTCATCTTCTTTCATTACAACTAATTCATCAGCATCTAATTTTACTTCTGTGCCAGAATATTTTCCGAATAAAACTGTATCGCCAACCTTAACGTCTAATGGTTGAACTTTACCGTTTTCTTGTATTTTTCCATTTCCTACAGCTACAACTTCACCTTTAATAGGTTTTTCTGTTGCACTATCAGGAATAATTATCCCACCTGGGGAAGCTTTTTCTTCTTCCATTCTTTTTATGACTACTCTGTCATGCAAAGGTCTTATTTTCATACTAATAACTCCTGGTATTATTTAATTAATTTTTAGCACTCTCTTTAAGAGACTGCTAATTCTATAATTTAGTAAAAAAAAGTCAAGAATTAATTGTCTGGATCAATATCAATATAATCTTTATTGGTATCATTATTTTTAGGAGATCTTTTAAAGCGAGATGCTGCTCTCCTTATAAATGCTTTTATTAAAATTATTCTTATCGGTGGAAATAATAATAAAATTCCTAAAAAATCAGTAAAAAACCCAGGAATAAGCAAAAAAGCACCAGATATAAATAAGGCAAGATTACTTAAAATTTCAATCCCAGGTTGACTTGTATTCATAACAGATTGTCTTGCCTGCATAAATGAAGAAACACCTTGGTATTTTATTGCTGCTATTCCCAAAAAACCTGTAAGAATAGTAAATAGTACTGTAGATAAAGCCCCTATATCACTCCCAATTTTTACAAAGAAATAGATTTCGATAACAGGAAGTAATACTAAAATTAAAAGAAATCTCATATTTTTTTATTGTGAATTTGTTTATCAAATAATTTTTTTGTAGTTTCAAGATTTTCTTTTGAGTTCATATTATCATTGTCCCAGTTTCCTATTTCTCCTAAAATTATTTGCTCCATAGCCTCTATGTTTTTATCATAATCGTTAAGAGCCGGTATATAAGTAAAAGATTTACCGCCGCAAGAAATATAATTTTCTCTACTTTGCATATTAATCTCCTCTAAAGTTTCTAAGCAATCACATAAGAACCCTGGACAAAAAACATCAACACTATCAATACCATCTTCCGCTAATTTTTTTAAAACTTCGTCAGTGTATGGCTTCAACCAAACCTGTTTTCCAAACCTTGATTGGAATGTGACCACATACTCTTCTTCCTTTAAGCCTAATTCTATAGCTATCATTCTTGCTGTTTTTTGACAGTAACAATGGTATGGGTCGCCCTTGTGTAGATTTACTTGTGGCAAACCATGGAAAGAAAATACTAACTTTTTTGACTTTTTTTTATTTTCCCATGATGTCTTTATTCTATTTACACAGGCAGATATGTAATAAGAGTTATCGTGGTATGTAGATAAAAATCTTATATCAGGAATATTTCTCCACTTCTTAATTTCTTTTGTTACTTCATCAAAAATTGACGCTGTTGTTGCTGCTGAATATTGCGGGAACATTGGAATGATCGCTAATCTATTTATATTTTGCTTTTTAAAATGATCTAATGCTCTGATTATAGAAGGATTACCATATCGCATTGCCAAGTCTATATTCAAATATTTTTTTTGAGCTATATTTTTTGATTTTTTTATTTTATCAATAATTTTATTTGATATCACTAACAACGGAGATCCATTTTCTAGCCATATTTTTTTATATAAATTCCTACTTTTTTTGGGCCTAAGATTTAAAATAATTAAATTTAAAATTACCCACCATATAACTCTAGGAATCTCTACTATTCTAGGGTCAGATAAAAATTCTGCCAAATATCGTCTAACAGCAGAAGTAGTAGGCTCATCTGGGGTACCTAAGTTAACAAATAGAACGCCTATTTTCCTCTCATCTCCATGTGAGTAATTTTTATCTGATTTATATTTCATAACCTTTAATATACTACAAAATGGGAAATTATTTTCGGTAATAATATAATTTATAGTCTGTTTCTTAGTGGACTTGTCCTTGGAAAATGTTGTTTTAAAAACTCCATTTGATCGAAAAGGATAATCTTGCCTTGTAAAAAAATGTACTCAGCATGCGTTGGTATAAACGGGATAGCTAGTAATTCCATATTAGCTTGTTCCGGAGTTCTGCCTGCTTTTGCGTTATTACATCTTTTGCATGCAGTAACAACATTCACCCAAAGATCTTTCCCTCCTTGAAATAATGGAGTCACATGATCTCTAGATAAATTTTCTGAGACAAATTTTTTTCCGCAATATAAACATAAATGGTCATCTCTCTTAAACAAAGTAGTATTGTTTAACGGAGGTGCATATCTATCTGTTAGAATTTTATTATTACCATAAGTTGCAATTATAGAGTTAACATCGACTTTGCTTCTTGAGTTTGTGATAGCGTTAATTCCACCGTGAATGGTCATAATGTTACTGCCGCATGTATAAGCGATTTGTTCATTAAAATATAACCTTACAGCATCTTGATATGTCACCCATTCTAAAGGCATACCAGAGACATCTGTTCTTAATATTTGTTGATTTAAATTATTCAACTTAATTATGACCCCTTATATTTTAAGGTGTAATATAATATTTATCATTAAATAAAGCATTAAAATACAACATTAACATTACAAAAAAATTAAACAAAGATAAATACTTTTTGTACAAAAAATTATGAAAAATATAGCTCAAATAGCCATTATTAAGCCTTTACACAATCTTTTTGATTATAAAATACCAGCTAATATGACTAATATAAAACCAGGTTGTAGGGTTTGCGTAGAGTTTGGCAAAAAAAAAGTCTTCGGTTTTGTAATAAACATAATAGAAAAATACAATGGTACAAATTATAGGTTAAAAGAAATTATTGAATTAGTTGATGAAGAGCCAATAATTGACAGGGAAACCTTAAAATTATTTATCTGGGTTTCAAATTATTACCATGCTCCATTAGGGCAAGTTATTGGTGTTGGAACACCATCATTTTTTAGGCTTGGGAAAAAGTTAAATGGAGATTCCTCAAACGTTCAAAGAATTGATAATAATACTATATCAAACAATATTAGTCTTACAAAAGAGCAAAATGATGCTATCAAAACTATAGAAAAATCTATAAATAATTACAAATGTTTTCTCTTAGATGGTGTTACTGGAAGTGGTAAAACAGAAGTCTATAAAAATATTCAAAATAAAGTTTATATAAAAGGATCCCAAACACTGATTATTGTTCCAGAAAAAAATCTGATACCAGAATTACTTGAATACTTTAAAGTTAAAAATATGAGAGTTGCAGAATATCATTCATCTCTAACCCCTAAAAAAAGATTTATTAATTGGGATTTAATACAAAATTGTATGATAGATATTGTAATTGGAACCAGATCATCGGTTTTTTTAAAAATACCAAAATTAGGATTAATTATTGTGGATGAAGAGCATGATCCATCATTCAAAAATAATACAGAAGCACGATATAATGCCAGAGACATTGCAATATTTAGAGCCAAAAACAAAAATATTCCGGTAATACTCGGAAGCGCAACACCATCATCGGAAACAATACTTAACATAACTAAGAAAAAATACACCCATATAAAAATGCGAAATAGGATCAATAACCAATCACTTCCTGATCTAAAAGTAATTAATATGTCCAATAGAAAAAAAAATATAATTATAGCTGAGGAGGTTATTTCAGCAATTGAAAATAGAATTGAAAATAAAGAGCAAACATTAGTATTTCTTAATAGAAGAGGTTATTCACCTGTTATAACATGCAGAGACTGCTCTTGGGTCCCGCAATGTAAGGAATGCAATTTAAATATGACATTTCATAAAAATAAAGATTTATTAATGTGTCACCATTGTGGAAGAATAAAAAAATTCTATAATAACTGTTTGTCTTGTAATTCCAATGACATTGCGTATATAGGAGAAGGAACTGAGAAAATTGAAGAAATAATTAAAGATAAATTTGTTAACTCAAATATTATCAGAATCGATTCAGATAATACTAGAAAAAAAGGTCAAACAGAAAAAGTCTTTAACGATATTAGAAATAATAAATATGACATTATAATTGGAACTCAGATGCTATCAAAAGGACATAACTTTCCTAATATAACACTAGTTGTAATAATGAATATTGATCAAAGTTTATTTAGTCCAAGATTAAAAGCCATTGAACAACTTGCCCAACAACTTATTCAGGTATCTGGAAGATCTGGTAGGGGAAGAAAAAAAGGTGAGGTAATTCTCCAGACTTCTTTTCCTGATAATGAGGATTTAAACTGTTTAATTAATCATGGCTATGAGAAATGGATGGAAAAACTTTTGTTATTAAGAAGTAATTTAGGTCTTCCACCACATAGACATTGGGGAATAGTTCAAGCAAAGGCAAGAAAATATTTAGATGCCGAAAATTTTTTAGATAATATTAAAAATCTTATTAGTAAAAATAAAGAGGTAAAAATCTTTGGTCCAATGCCTTCAGCTATGCAAAAGAAAGCAAATTTATACAATCTAAATCTTATCATTCAATCAAAAAGTAAAGCTAAACTTAATAACGTCATCAAAGATTGTATTCCTTGTATAAAGGATATACCCTATTCAAATAAAATTAGATGGACTATCGATATAGATCCTATTGACTATGACTGAGTAAGTTGTGAAAAATATCATTAAAGATTTAATTAAAGAATCCTTGTACAAGATCAATAAGGATAAAAATATCTCGATTGAAAATATTGAAGTGAATTTGTGCAAAGATAAAAAATTTGGTGATTTTTCTTCAAACGTTGCCATGAGATATTCGCATGTATACGATGCTAAGCCAAAAGTTTTCGCAGAAGAGATTATTAAAGGCATAAAAGAAGATAAAAATATTTTAAAAATTGAAGTGGCTGGTCCTGGATTTATAAACTTTTTTGTTTCTAAAGGAAGCCAATTTGAAATTATTGAAACAATCTTAGATCAAGAACAAAAATATGGTAAGAACAAAATTGGGAGTGGCGTAAAGGTTTTAATAGAATTTGTATCAGCTAATCCAACAGGTCCACTTCATGTTGGACATGGTAGAGGAGCTGCCTTTGGTGACTGCCTTTCAAATCTTTTAAAAGAAAATGATTATGATGTAGTTAAAGAATATTATGTTAATGATGCAGGAAAACAAATAGATATTCTTACATTATCTGTTTTACAAAGATATCATGAGCTAATAGATGAAAATTATAAGTTTGAATATCAAGATTTATATAAAGGTGATTATGTTTGGGACATTGCTGCTGAAATACATAGGAATTATGGTAATGATTTTTTTATTAAGGATTTAATAAAGTATACAGACAAATTAGTTGACCATTATATTTTAAATATAAAAAATAAATTTTCAGATGAAAAATTTAAAAAAATTAAAGACATATCTGTTAAATTCATCTTAGAAAATATTAAAAAAACTTTAAATTTATCTGATATTAATTTTGACTCTTGGTTTTTAGAGTCTTCTTTAGTTAACAACAATAATCTTAAAGATATAATTGATTATCTCAATAAAAATAATAATACATATACAAAAGATAATGCTGTATGGTTTAAATCAAAAGAATTAGGTGATGAAAAAGATCGTGTGCTTATCAAAGAGAATAAAGATCATACATATTTATCGACAGACATTGCGTACCACAAAAATAAAATCACAAGAAAATTTGATCGTGTAATAAATATATGGGGAGCAGATCATCATGGTTATGTCCCAAGAATAAACGGTGCATTTAATATTTTTTCTGAAGGAAAATCAGAACTAATTATTTTACTTGTTCAATTTGCAAATTTATATCGGGGTAAAGAAAAAGTGTCAATGTCTACAAGATCAGGAGACTTTGTCACACTAGAGCAATTATTGAAAGAAGTTGGTAAAGACGCAACAAGATTTTTTTACCTAGCAAGAAAATCTGACCAGCATATGGATTTTGACATAGAGCTAGCAAAGTCAAATGATAGTAATAATCCTGTTTACTATATTCAATATGCGCACGCAAGAATATGCAGCATATTTAAGCAGTTAGAAGAAAACAAGATGTTTTTTAATTATCAAAAAGAACATTTGGAACTTTTATCAAAAGAAGAGGAATTAAGTATTGTAAAAAAACTGTCTTCATATCCTGATGTCATTAAAAAATCTACTGAAAAATATGAACCTCATCTATTAACAAACTATATGAGAGAATTAGCTCAAGAAATACATTCGTATTATAATAAATTTCAAATTTTAGTTGAAGATGAAGATCTAAGAAATGCTAGACTTGCTTTAATGGAAGCTAGTAAAAATGTTCTCATGAATAGTAGTAAGATTATTGGAATAAAAATGCCTAATAAAATGTAATAAAATGAAAAAAAATAGTAAATTAAATATTTTTTTTAGAATAATTACTTTCATTCTTTTTTTATTTATTTTTTTTATAATATTATTATCTAATTCCAAATATATTGAGAAAATAGACAATAAATATTTTAAAAATATAATAAATAACAATTTTTTTTCAAATACAAAATACAAAAAAAAAGAAAAAAAAATACAATATTTTGTTCAGCTCGGAATATTTGCAAAACATTATGAAGTAGATAAAATTAGAGTAGAAATGATTATGTTAGGCTTTCAACCTAATGTGGAAAATTATTTTATTAGTGGGAAATTATCAAAGAAAGTAACGTTGGGGCCTTATTTTAGTAAAAAATCTGTTAATAAGGTTTTAAAAAAACTTGAAAGAAACAATATTAAGTATTATGTGATTAATGAATAAATTAAGTAATAAGTTATCTAATGAATCATTCCCTAAAACTATTGATGTGTTAAATAGTTCTCCTGTCTATGATGCCAGTTCTAAAAAAGATAAAATAAATCTTATAAGAAAATTATTAAAAGAGAAAGATGCAAAAATAATAGCTCATTATTATACTCATGCTGACGTCCAGGAGGTTGCTGAAATTACAGGAGGAAATGTGTCTGATTCTCTTGAAATGGCTAAATTTGGAGCAAATCAGAGCTCTAAGATGCTTATCGTAGCTGGCGTAAGATTTATGGGTGAAACTGCTAAGATATTAAATCCTGAGAAAAAGATATTAATGCCTACTTTGGAAGCAGAATGCTCTCTTGACCTTAATTGCCCTGCACCTGAACTTTTAGAATTCAGTAAAAAATACCCAGATAGGCAAATAGTAGTTTATGCTAATACTAGTGCTGAAGTTAAAGCTATGGCTGACTGGGTAGTTACGTCAAGTATTGCAGTAAAACTAATTGAACATCTTAATAAGAAAAATATAAAGGCAATATGGGCACCTGATAAGCATTTAGGCAGGTATATAAATGATAAAACAAATGCAGATATGAAACTTTGGAATGCCAGCTGTATAGTTCATGAAGAATTTAAAGCAAGCTCTCTTATGGAGTTAATGAAAGCTAATAAAGATGCTGCAGTTCTTGTTCATCCAGAATCACCTAAAGATGTAATAGATTTGGCTGATGTAGTTGGATCGACTTCTCAATTAATTTCAGCATGTAAAAATTTACCTAATAAAAAAATGATTGTTGCTACAGATAATAGGATTTTTTACAAAATGCAAAAAGCAGCTCCAGATAAAATTCTTATTGAAGCTCCAACGGGTGGGAATGGCGCTACTTGTATTAGCTGTGCTCACTGCCCATGGATGGCTATGAATAACCTTGATAACTTAATAGAAACCTTAGTTCAAGAAAAAAATGAAATTTTTATTGAAGAAGAAACAAGAAAGAAAGCTTTTATATCTACAAATAAGATGATTGATTTTGCAAAAACGTTATAAAAAAAAACGCGCACAGTCTCCTGTGCACGCTCTTTTATTGGGAAAAATATATTACTTTTTGAATTCAGGATAAGCTTCCATTCCACATTCAGCTACATCCACTCCCATTTCTTCAGCTTCTTCAGAAATTCTAATACCCATTACCATTTTTAGAATTCCCCAGAATATTAAGGCCATTATAAATGTCCATGCAAATATAACTATTGTTCCATATAGTTGTGCTCCCAATGTAGCATCTCCATTTGAAAGAGTTACTGCAATTAAACCCCAGATTCCACATGTACCATGAGCTGAAATTGCACCTACAGGATCATCAATTTTTGATTTATCTAAGAAAATAATTGATAAAACAACTAATACGCCCCCTATAGCTCCAATAATAGCAGCAAGCTCTGGAGTTGGCGCTAGAGGTTCTGCAGTTATAGAAACTAAGCCTCCGATCGCACCATTTAGAGACATTGACAAGTCAAATTTTCCAAATAAGACTTTAGAAAATATAAGTGCCCCAATAACACCACCAGCAGCAGCAGCATTTGTATTAACAAAAACTAGAGATACAGCGTTGGCTTCGCCTACGTTTGATACCATCAATTCAGATCCACCGTTGAATCCGAACCAACCTAACCATAAGATAAATGTACCTAAAGTTGCTAATGGCATATTTGATCCAGGTATTGCATTTACTTTGCCATCTTCATATTTACCTTTTCTAGCACCAAGAAGCAGAACTCCAGCTAATGCAGCTGCGGCTCCACATAAATGAACTACGCCAGATCCAGCGAAATCAGAGAATCCTGCAGCATCTAAGAAACCACCACCCCATTTCCAATAACCTTGAATAGGATATATTAAACTTGTCATAACAACAGCGAATAATAAGAAAGATGATAGTTTCATTCTTTCAGCGACTGCTCCAGATACAATAGACATTGCTGTTGCGACAAATACAACTTGGAAAAAGAAATCAGATAACGCTGAATAGTAAACATCTCCACCGCTAGCTATCACATCAGCAGCCTCGTTATCACCACCTAAGAAAAAGCTAAGTGCTGGTACTACTCCATTACCATCAGCCGGGTACATAAGGTTATACCCCACAACCATATACATGATTGATGCTATAGAATATAAAGCTATATTCTTTGTTAAAATTTCAACTACACTTTTCGAGCTCACCATACCTGCTTCTAGCATCGAAAATCCAGCAGCCATCCACATTACAAATGCACCCATAACTAGAAAATAAAAAGTATCTAGTGCATATGCTAATTCAATTACTTGTCCTTCCATAATTTAAACCCTCACAATTTGTTATAAAGCTTCTGAACCAGATTCACCTGTACGTATACGTATTGCTGATTCAAGATTCATGATAAATATCTTACCGTCCCCAATCTTTCCGGTATTAGCTGACGCAGTAATTGCTTCTACAGCTTTATCTGACATTTCATCAGCTACAGCCACTTCAACTTTTACCTTAGGTAAGAAATCAACGACATACTCAGCTCCTCTATAGAGCTCTGTATGACCTTTTTGTCTTCCAAAACCTTTAACCTCAGTGACTGTTATACCTTGGACACCAATTTCTGAAAGTGCATTTCTAACATCATCAAGTTTAAAGGGTTTTACTATTGCTATTATTAGTTTCATTTTTTTACTCCAAAATTATCTTTTAGCATATATTTATATGCATTAACCGTGCCAACATTTATCTTCTTTAAATCATTTTTTAAAGCTTTGATATTTCTTATCATAGAAAAATTTTAGTTAGGTTTTTAAAAGTGTTTAAATTATGTGCACAAATATAGTGCGTTCAATAAATAGTATACATCTGGCAAAAAAAAAGGGAAGGCTATTGACCTTCCCTGAAATGATCAGCCTGTTGGCTTCTCGAGGAGTCTTAAGTAAGGAGTCTTAAGAAAATACTTTTTAATCCTTTATAAAAAACTTATTAAAATCCTGTGCTGATAGACATTATGAATCTTGAAAAATCTCCATCCTCATCAGTGTCAGAACCACCTGCTAATTCTCTTTCAGATAATACGAATGCACCCGAAAGATCGAAATCTCCAACTGTTCTTGAATATCCAAACTCCATCCAATCTGCGTCAACTTCGCCTTTGCTAGCATCATCTTCTTGAACACCCCAGGTGCCGAATAATGCATACATTCCTAAGTAATCTACAGCAATAGTAAGAACGTCATAATCAGTTTCAGATTGATCTGTCGCTGTGTTTTCACCTACTGCGTAATCGATAGCTATTGATGCGTCTTCAGATATTGCGAAACCTAAACCTAAATTCACTTCATCATAATCATCATCAAATGCATTTGCGCCTTTGTCTGTATAACGATAAATTGTATATCCTACAGAAGCAGATATTGAATCTGTAATATCAAGTCCGAATCCTGCATATACGTCATACTCAAAACCTCTATGTGAACCGTCTACCCAACCATCTTCTTGTAAGTCGGCAAACCATGTTCCAACATAAAAACTTCCATATTCAATATC
>CAJYAP010000019.1 GCA_913065025.1 uncultured Gammaproteobacteria bacterium | reverse complement strand
GTTGCGACTTTTTTCTTTTTAACCACAACTTTTTCATCGGAAGAATTTTTAACAGATGCAGACGTAATTTCTTCTTCTGTGACTATAGGTTTTTGTGTTTTTAAGAATTCTTGGCCTTTTTTAATTGCATTAGATACCTCTGTACAATATAAATTTATTGCTCGCATAGAATCATCATTGCCTGGGAAAAAGTAATCAATATTATCAAAGGAGTTATTAGTATCAACAACAGCAATTATAGGTATATTTAATTTTATAGCTTCTTTAACTGCTATATCTTCATAGCCTACATCGATTATAAATAATGCGTCAGGTATTGATTTCATATCTTTTATGCCACCCAAGCTATTATTTAATTTTTCTATCTCACGTGATTGCAATAACTGTTCTTTTTTTGTTAGATCTTGATTTTCTTTTAAAGAATCTTCCTCTAACGATTTAAGCCTCTTAATTGATTGTCTAACAGTATTGAAATTTGTCATCATTCCACCTAACCATCTATAGTTCACAAACGGCATGTTACATTCTGTGGCAGAAGTTGAAATACTATCTCTAGCTGCCCTTTTTGTTCCTACAAATAAAATTTTTCCGCCTTTGGCAGCAATTTTTTCAGCAAATGAGCATGCTTCTTTCATTAATGGGACAGTCTTTTGAATATCTATTATATGTATATGGTTTCTGTTTCCATATATATATTGGGCCATTTTAGGATTCCAATAGCTTGTTTGATGGCCGAAGTGGACTCCCGCTTCTAATAAAGCAGGTATTGTTATATCTGTCATTTTATCTCCTAGGGTTAATTATTGCCTAAAATTAAGATGTAAAGCTTCATCCGAAGCACCCTTATACAACTTTTATAATTTTAGGTTAGTTTTATATTACTGAAACAGTTTATATCATAGACTTAGTCTAAGAACAATCTGTATAATAACATTTAAATATACTTAAATATAACCATAAATTATGATAAAAAATACTGCGGAAATTGAAAAAATGAGGATTGCCGGGAATTTGGCGTCAAAAGTCCTTATAATGATTCAAGATCATGTAAAACCAGGTATTTCAACAGAAGAGTTGGATGATATTTGCCATAATTACATTACAAATGATCTTGGCTGTATCCCAGCACCGCTTAATTATAGAGGTTTTCCAAAATCAATATGCACATCAATAAATCATCAAGTGTGTCATGGCATACCCGATAAAAGAGTATTAAAAAAACAAGACATTATAAACATTGACATTACTGTTATAAAAGACGGTTATCACGGCGATACTAGTAAAATGTTTTACGTTGGGAAACCTTCAATACAAGCAAAAAGACTAGTGGAATTAACTTATGAAGCTTTAAAGATAGGGATTAATACAGTTAAGCCTGGGGCAACCATAGGAGATATTGGAAATAATATACAAGTATTTGCAGAAAAAAACCATTGCTCGGTTGTTCGTGAGTATTGTGGGCATGGTATTGGTAAAGAATTTCATGAAGAGCCACAAATATTGCACTATGGAGAAAAAGGTAAAGGTATTGAGTTGAAAGAAGGTATGACTTTTACAATAGAACCAATGATAAATTTTGGCAAAAGAGATGTCAAACTCCTGCCTGACAATTGGACTGTAGTAACCAAAGATCATAGTTTGTCAGCCCAATGGGAGCATACTATTCTTGTAACAAAAAATGGTTATGAAGTCTTAACCAAAAGACCAGAAGAAAATATATAATGTCAAAAAAAAATTTAATAAATAATTTTTCTTTTTCACAAAATAAAAAAAATGTAATTAATGATTATATTTATAAAGAATATGAAAAAAATGTTGGTATTAATACACTATTAAGAAATAAATCATATCTTATTGATAGTTTATTAAAAAAATCATGGGGAAGAAATAGCCTTAAAAAAGAAAATATTTGTTTAATCTCTGTTGGCGGCTATGGTAGATCAGAGCTTTTTCCTTATTCAGATATAGATATACTGATACTTATTAAAAATTATAATGATAAAGAAGTTCTTAAAAATATTGAAAGGTTTATAGCAGATATATGGCACCTTAAAGTTCAAGTTGGTCACGCGGTTAGAAGTGTAGATGATTGCATTACTGCGATCAATAAAGACGTATCTACATACACTAATATATTAGATTGCAGGTTATTAATGGGTGATAAATTACTTTATGATGACTTGTTGAAAAATGTTAAAAATAAAAATATCTGGTCTAAAAAAAAATTCTTGTCTGCTAAAAAACTAGAACAAAAAAATAGATACAATAAATACTCAAACACAGGCTATCTTTTAGAACCAAACATAAAAGAGGGGCCCGGAGGATTTAGGGATTTACAAACTATTATATGGATAACAAAAAAAAAATTTAAGACAAATTCGTTAAACGATTTATATAATAAAAAAATTATTACCAAGAAGGAATATTTATCTCTTTTGCGTTCAGAGAGATTTTTATCTAAAACTAGATTTTTATTACATTATATTCATAATAAATCTGATGAAAGACTGTATTTCTCTAGTCAAAAAAAACTTGCCGAAATGTTTGGATATGATTGTGAAACAAATCTTGGCGTTGAAATATTTATGCAAAATTTTTATAAGCATATTACAAATATAAAGCAATTTAATGAAATATTAGTTAAGCACATAGAAAATATTGAAGATGGTTTCTCCAGTGAAAATTGCAAAAAGATAAATGATGAATTTTATGTAAAAAATAATACTATTAGCATCAAAGATAATGATATTTTTGCGAAGCAACCAAGTAAAATTATTGAAATACTTTTATTAAAAGATAGTAATGATAATTTATATGATATTTCTGCTAATACAATTAGACTTATTAAAGAAAGTCTACATCTAATTGATAAAAAATTTAGAAATGATCCAAATAATAGAAAACTATTTATAGATATATTCTTTCAAAAAAATGGTGTCGCACGAGCATTAAGAAAAATGAATGATTATGGTGTTTTAGCTGCATATCTAAGACCATTTTCAAAAATTGTAGGCATGATGCAGTTTGATTTATTTCATATTTATACGGTAGACGAGCATACGCTTTCTGTGCTTTCAAATACACGCTATATGAGTTCGCAAGAATGTAAATTAAAACATAACTTTGTTCATGAGGTATTTGAAAAATTACTTTCACCTGAGATTCTATATTTAGGAGCTCTTTTTCATGATATCGGAAAAGGTAGAAAAAAAGACCACTCAAAAGCTGGGTCATCAGAATCTTTAAAGTTTTGTGAAGCGCACGGTATAAACAAACATCAATCACAAATGGTATGCTGGTTAGTAGAGAATCATTTATTAATGTCAATAACAACTCAAAAAAAAGATATTAGTGATGAAGAAGTTGTAAAAGATTTTGCTAACATAGTAAAAACACAAGAAAGACTAGATTATTTATATTTACTTACTATTGCTGATATTCGAGGCACGAACCCCAATTTATATACAGACTGGAAAGATTCATTACTTAAGGAATTATACTTATCATGCAAATTATATTTTAGAAAAAATATTTCCAACATTCAAAAGCCAGACAGATACTTAAAAAATTTAAAGGTAACTGTTGAAAAAAAGGTTGCTAATAAAATTAAAAAAAATAATTTCAATGATATCTGGCTCTTGATGAGTTCTAACTACTTCAGAAGACACAGTGATGATGAGATTGCTTGGCATATTGAGTTAATATCAAATAATTATCCTAATAATGTAGTTTCAATAAGAGAAAGCTCAGTAAAAGGATGTTCTGAATTAACAATTTATCAGAATTCAAGAAAAAATATATTTTCCATTGCTGCAAATATAATTGGAAATCTAAATATAAATATTGTTGACGCTAGAATAATAACATTAAAAAATAATCAGGCCCTAGATACTTATTTGCTTCTAGATAAAGAAGGAAAATCTATTAGAGACAAATATACTCTAGATTATTTAAAAAATAAAATTTCTGACGCGTTAAGTGAGTCAGATTACAAAATAAAAAAAATTACAAAAAAACAGACTGAAAATATTGCAAGCTTTAATAATTTCATAAATATTGACATCACAAAAAAAACAAATAATCTTATGTTAGAAATAAGCACACTAGATCATCCTGGGCTTTTATCAAAAATATGTGAATCCATGGACAGTTGTGATTTAATGGTAAAAGACGCGAAAATATCTACATTAGGGGAAGAAGCTAATGATATATTTAGAGTAGTACCAGTTAATAAAAATGATTATTTAGATATCGATACAGATGCTATAAAAGATAATTTAAAACAAAAAATTTCAGAATTATATAACTAATAAAGAGGATGTTATGACAAAAGAAATAATAGAAGCAGGTTATGAAGATTTAACAAACTCCATTGATATATCAAAGAATGATGATTTGATGCAAGTTGTAAATAGTACTTTGGCAGATCTTGATAAAGGCAAAATCAGAGTTGCTGAAAAAATTAATTCGAAGTGGGTCGTAAATGACTGGATTAAAAAGGCTATTTTATTATATTTTAGTTTTTCTAATAACTCGATTGTCAAAGGAGCAGAGTCAGACTTTTATGACAAAGTACCTCTTAAGTATACAAACTTATCTGAGAGGGAAGCTTTAGAAAATAAAGTAAGAATAGTTCCAAGTGCGACAGCAAGGTATGGCTCTTATCAAGCTCCCGGAGTTATTCTAATGCCTTCCTATGTAAATATTGGCGCATACGTTGATCAATATACAATGGTAGATACGTGGGTGACTGTTGGTTCATGTGCTCAAATAGGTAAAAATGTCCATTTATCAGGTGGTGTTGGTATTGGTGGGGTACTTGAGCCACTGCAAGCTACTCCAACAATTATAGAAGATAATTGTTTCATAGGCGCAAGGTCTGAGATCGTTGAAGGGGTTATAGTAGAAAAAGGTTCTGTAATTTCTATGGGCGTCTATATAGGTAAAAGTACCAGAATCTATGATAGAAGTACTGGTGAGATTTCGTATGGTTTAATACCAGCCGGTTCTGTAGTAGTCTCAGGAAATCTACCTTCAAAAGATGGAAGTTATAGCATGTATGCAGCAATAATTGTGAAAAAAGTTGATGAAAAAACGCTTTCAAAAGTTGGAATTAATAATATTTTAAGAGATCTTGATTAATGAATAATATTTCAAACTTAGAAATAATTGCCAAAAATTTAATAGGAAGAGAATCTATTACTCCTAAAGATGGTGGTTGCCAAGAATATATAAAAAATGAATTATTAGACTATAAATTTAAGTGTGAAAATATTGATCTTGAAGATGTTAAAAATATTTGGCTCAGAAAAGGATCTAAAGAACCTCTTTTAGTTTTTGCTGGTCACACAGATGTTGTTCCGCCAGGAAATCTAGATGAATGGAATACTGATCCTTTCAAACCAGAAGTAAAAAATAATATTTTATATGGTAGAGGCGCATCTGATATGAAATCAAGCATAGCTTCTATGATTTCTGCTACACAGAGATTCGTAAAAAATAATCCTAATCATAAAGGATCTATAGGCTTTCTATTAACTAGCGATGAAGAAGGTCCTGCAAAATATGGTACTCGAAAAGTAATTGAGAAATTTAAAAAAGAAAATACTAATATTGATTATTGTATTGTTGGTGAACCTACAAGTAGTAATAAATTTGGTGATACCATTAAAAATGGCAGGAGAGGATCTTTAACTGGATACCTTAAAGTTATTGGGATACAAGGCCATATAGCTTATCCAGATTTAGCAAAAAATCCAATTCATTGTACTGGACTACTAATAAACGAACTAAATAATTATAGTTGGGATAATGGAAATAAATATTTCCCCAAAACATCTTTTCAAATATCTTCAATTAAATCTGACGAAGTAGCTTCAAATATGATACCTGGGTCTACAGATATTGTATTTAATCTTAGATTTTCAAATGAGCTAACTCAAGATGATATTAAAAATAAATTTGAAGAATTATTATCAAAGATTAATTGCAAATACGAAATTTCATGGAACTGTTCTGCTGAACCATTTATAACAAATGAAGGCGAACTTACAAGAATTCTTCAAAAAGCAATTAAGGATACTGTAGGCATTGATTCAAGTTTATCAACAAGCGGTGGTACATCAGATGCACGATTTATCTCTCAACATGCAAAAGAAACAGTTGAATTTGGACCATTGAACAAGACAGCACATAAAGTTAACGAAAGTATTGATTTAAATGACTTAAATAATTTGGAAAAAATATATTACGCAACTTTATGTGAGATTTTATTATAGGTTTTTTTCGCATAAGGAGCTAAATTCTTTCCAATGCTTTTTATCTGACACATCTAAAAAATCAAAGATTTCTTGCGTTAACTCAGTATATTTAGCACTTGAAATACCGTTTGAGATTAACTTATACCTTAGAAATACTAGATACGTATTTAAAACATCTGTTTCACAATAATCTCTTATTTTTTTTAAATCATTTTCTAAGTAGTACTCTGTCACTTTGCTACCATCAATCCCGTATTTTCCTGGCGCACCAATTAATTGTGCAATATCTGTCAAAGAGGCTGGTTTTTTAAAACCTGATAAAACATCCATTAAATCTAAATGTCTATCATGATATCTATTTAGATAATTATTCCATTTAAATTCTCTGTCATCTTCTCCCTTGTCCCAGTACTTAATAGATGATATTCCATGAATAAGAGATCGATAATGTATTACAGGCGAATCAAATCCTTTGCCATTCCAGCTAACTATTTGAGGTTGGTATTTATCAATCACAGCAAAAAAAGATTTAAGAAGTTCGCTTTCTTTCGAACTTTCTTCACCCAAAGAAATTAATGATAATTTTTCATCATTTTTATATAAAACTGATATTGCGACAATTTTATGTAAATGCAGTGGTTGAAACATAGTTCCACTTTTTTGATATTGAGTATGCTCCATTGCTTTAATAATATCTTTCTTACTCAAATCTTTTAATTCTAAAAGTTTTGCGCCCCCTACTGTATCTGGAACTGTTTCAATATCAAAGACTAAAATATTCATTTATTATAAATTCCTGTAGATATGTACCTATCTCCACGGTCACAAATTATTGAGACAATTACAGCATTCTTTTCTTTTTTTGCTACTTCTAATGCCACAAATGTAGTTCCACCAGAGGAAGGACCAGAGAATATCCCTTCTTTTTCAGCTAAATCTCTTGTTGTGTTTTCAGCATCTTCTTGCGTTATGTAAATAATTTCGTCAATATTTTTATCGTCAAATATTTTTGGAACATATTCTTTTGGCCATTTTCTTATTCCTGGAATTGATGAACCTTCTTCTGGTTGTACGCCAATTATCTTTATTTCAGGGTTCTTAGATTTTAAGTATTTCGCTGTTCCTACAATTGTTCCTGTAGTTCCCATTGAAGCTACAAAATGGGTAACTTTTCCATCTGTATCTTTCCAAATTTCTGGACCAGTTGTATTAAAATGAGCCTCGACATTATCATTATTAGCAAACTGATTAAGAACTAAACCCTTTTTTTCATTTTGCATTTTTAAAGCCAAATCTCTTGCTCCTTCCATACCTTCAGACTCAGATACAAGTATTATTTCTGCTCCATATGCTTGCATTGCAGCTCTTCTTTCAACGCTCATATTATCTGGCATAACTAAAATTAATTTGTAACCCTTTATTGCACAAACCATAGCAAGTGCTATTCCAGTATTTCCACTTGTTGCCTCTATTATTATATCTCCCTCTTTAATGAAGCCTTTCTTTTCAGCACCAGAAACCATATTCATAGCAGCCCTATCTTTTACTGAGCCTGCTGGGTTATCACCCTCTAATTTAACAAATAATTGATTATCTGTTTTGTTTAGGCGCTGTAAACTCACTAAAGGAGTATTACCTATAAGGGAACTTATGCTTTTTATTTCCATATTTATTTACTTAATATTAGTGCGTTTGCAACCGCAAATTTTCTTTCGTCTGCTATCGAGATATAAATAATCTTGTTTGAATATAAATCTAGCTGTTTTCTTTTATTTAATTTTGCTGTTGGTTTTCCTGAATCATCGTGACCAATTATAATATTTTTCAATAGAAAACCGTTTAATATCCCAATACCTAAAGCTTTTCCAATGGCTTCTTTTGCCGCAAATCTCTTAGCCAAAAAAGAAACCTTATTTTTTTCTGAATTAAAATCATTTAACTCATTATCATTTAATATTTTTTGAGCAAATTTATCACCATATTTAGAATAAATTTTCTTTATTCTAACAAGGTCAACAATGTCAACTCCTATTCCAAATATATTCATCTAAATATTCTCGATTAAATTTTTCATCTTCTTAATTGCTTCTGCTAAACCTAGAAAAATTGATTCTGCTATAATTGAATGTCCTATATTTAATTCTCGTATATGATTTATTCTAGCAATTTCCTTAACATTAGTATAATCAAGACCATGACCCGCATTAACAACTAAAGATAATTTATTAGCATAATCTGCAGCAATTCTAATTTGATTTATATAAAACTCTTTATTAACATCTTTTGCCTCTGCATATTTTCCCGTATGTAGTTCGATTGCATCTACGTTTAATTTTTTTGCTAAATCTATAACTTTTTCATCTGGCTCAATGAATAATGAAATTAAAGCCCCTGAATCTCCAAGATTAGTAACCACATTTTTTATAGAATCAAAATTTTTTTTTACGTCAAGACCACCTTCTGTTGTAAGTTCCTGTCTTTTTTCTGGAACAATACAAATAAAATCCGGTTTGATTTGATTTGCAATCTCGCACATTTCTTGCGTAGGAGCCATTTCTAGATTTAACTTTGTTTTTATATTCTTTCTTGCAATTTTTATATCTTCAAACTGAATATGTCTTCTGTCTTCTCTCAAATGCATAGTTATGCTATCTGCACCACTCTCTTCAGATATCTTTATTGCTGTAAGCATATCTGGGTAAGGCGTATATCTCTGCTGCCTAATTGTTGCCACGTGATCTAAATTCACACCAAGCTTTACCATAGTTTTGCCCTTTTATTACAATGAAATATATTTAAGTATTTCTCTGGTTTTAATTTTTTTTGGTTGTATATAATAGTCTATTAGTCTTTTCATTAACACCCTAGATTCTTTTACACTTTTATCACTATATGATTGATGTCCAGATAAAGCGGCTAACGTTTCTCCAGAATAAGTTTCCTTGCCGTTCTGCACTACTTTTGGGCCAAAATCTGGAATATATTCATATTTTTTTCTTTTATCTATAATTTGATCATTGGCATCTGTATCAAAAACTAAATAATGACCTGTTAAAATCAAAATTCCTATCTCATAATTATTTAAGTCAATTAAAAAATTATCTGATTTTTGTAAGCTTCTCAAGCTAATATTATAATGGTCATAAAGCTTTTCAATATGGTAGTCATTTTTGGTCAAGTAATGCATTAACTCATTATAATACATACCAATAACATTATGTTTCGGTAGTAAATTTAATTTTTCCATTACTTCATGATCTCTAAGAAATTTAATGTTACCTTTGCCAGACCAATTAATCTTGTAAGGACTAAATAGTTCTAAAGAATTTTTTTTCTTATTTGCCTTAATACCCTTATGAATTAATGTTATTTTTCCATAATCTTTTGCGATTGCTTCATAAAGATTACTGGATTCTCTATATGGCGTAATTTTTATAATATAAATTTCTGAAGTATACATGTATAAATCTAACTGTATGAATTAAGAAAAGATTCAGAATCCTTCCATTTTGGATCATATTTAACAAATATTTTAAGATAAACTTTCTTATTAAATAATTTTTCTGAATTAATTCTTGCAAGTTTACTGATTTTAACAAGCATAGAACCATTTTTACCAATAACAATACTTAAGTGACTCTTTTTCTTTAAATATATTGTCGCAGCTATTGATATAATACTCTCTTCATCTTCAAATTTATTTATTTCTACATGAAGAGAATATGGTAATTCTACCGATAAAAATTTTATACAAGCTTCTCTGATATATTCAGCAGCAAAAAATTCATTAGGCTTATTACTAATTTTATTAGCAAATTTTTCTTTTGTATTCTTTGGAAGATAATTTTTAATTATTTTTTTTAGACTTATAATGTTTTCTGAATCCTTTGCGCTGACAGGTATTATCTCATCATAGTTATCTAGAATTTCTTTTGGTATTTTTGAAAGAATATTAGGTAATTTATTTTTATTTTTATCTAAGTCAATTTTGTTCAAAACTAATATTTTAGGTACTTCCATGTCTTTAATATTTTCTATAACTTTAGTATCGTCTCTATCAATATCAAAATAGTTTATTAAATGCAGAATTACATCAGATTCATATATTGCTGACAAAGCATTCTTATTAAGTATTCTATTAAAATCTTTTCTTATATTAAAATTTATGCCAGGAGTATCAACAAACAAGTACTCTGTTTCTTCTTCATGAAGCACAGCGTCTATTTTATGCCTAGTTGTTTGAGGTTTATTTGTTTCTCCAGAAAGATGTCTTTTAATTAGCAAATTAAATAAAGTTGATTTTCCAACATTAGGTTTTCCAATTATAGAGATATTCCCGCTATGCATTTTTTTTATATATCTTATTGATTTCTTTTAAAGCTTTTGCAGCTGCTTCTTGTTGTGATTTTCTTTTATTACTCCCTGTACCTTCTTCACAAATTTTATGTATATCTACTTTACATAATGTTTTAAAACTTATTTTATTATTAATATTAATTTCATGAGTTTCATACTCTGGAAGATCACTATTATTAGATTGTAATAACTCCTGGAGTTTTGTTTTAGAGTCTTTTAAATTGTCATTACTTGGTAACGAACTTATAGAGCTATCAAAAATCTTATATATAAAAGTTTTTGCGGCTTCAAAACCTTCTACTAAATAAACAACTGCTATAAGAGCTTCTAAAGCGTCTGAGATTATTGACTCTCTTCTATATCCACCACTTTTTTTTTCACCCTCACCAAGAATGATTCTTTCACCTAAATTATAAAAAACTGCTACTTTATATAAAGTTTCTTTTCTAACTAAATATGATCTTTTTCTACTTAATGATCCCTCATCATCCTCTGGAAATTCTTTGTATAAGTATTCCGCAATAACAAGACCGAGTACTGCGTCTCCAAAAAATTCTAAACGCTCGTTATTTGCATTACTTGCGCTTCTATGTGTTAAAGAATCTAGATATAACTGGGAGGTTTTAATTTTTGTTGATAATAATTTTTCTATATCTGGTTTATTCATAAAAATATTATTTTATAGAGCTTCCTATTCTATTATATTTCATAGAAAAATTTTTACTATTGAAATTCATCCATATTAAAAATGCTTTACCTACAAGGTTTTTTTCAGGAACAAAGCCCCAGTACCTACTATCACTGCTATGATCGCGATTATCACCCATTACAAAATATTTTTTAGTCGGAACTATGAATTCATCATCATTTGCCGAGCTCATATTGTCATTTAAAATATTGTATGAAGATTTATTATTACTCTCTAAGTAGATATCAAGCTCGGGCCTAGAAAATTCATCCATATATTTATGCTTTTTTTCTTTATTTTGCTTATATTCAATATTATTAACATATAATTTTTTATCAATATATTTGATTTTATCTCCCGGGATTCCTATAACTCTTTTTATAAAATTAATTTTTTCATTTCCAGGATATCTAAAAACTATAACATCGCCTCTATCTGGACTAGATACTTCTAATATTTTAGATTTTGTTATTGGTAGCCTGATGCCGTAATTATATTTATTAACGAGTATATAGTCGCCTATTAGTAGAGTAGGTAGCATTGACCCTGATGGAATTCTAAATGGTTCCGCTAAAAAAGATCTTAAGAATAGTACTATTAATAGTATAGGTAAAAACGATTTTGCTTGGGCAACCAACCATCCTAAAAATTTATTTTTTTCAATTATGTTATTTTTACTGATTAATATTAACGCGAAACTAATAATAATTAATAAAACTAATATAAATTCTAAATCTATACTGTTCATTTATAATTTCTTCTAATAAATTCTACTATAATTTAATCTTTTTTAAGAACTGATAGAACATCTTCTAATTCTGAAACCAACTGGTGTACTAATTGCGAAGATAAATTATTATCATTTGTAGCGTCCTCGCCTGACAATTTTTTTCGAGCGCCCTCTATTGTATATCCTTGCTCATACAGAAGACTCCTAATTTGCCTTATTAGTAAAACATCATGTCTTTGGTAATATCTTCTATTACCCCTTCTTTTTACCGGTGATAATGATGGAAATTCTTGCTCCCAGTATCTAAGCACATGTGATTTTACGTCACACAATTCACTTACTTCCCCGATGGTAAAATATCTTTTACCTGGTATAGATTCATTATGTTTCCCATTAGTTACTAACTGCATTATTCTCAACCCTAGCTTTTAATTTTTGGCCAGCTCTAAATGTAACAACTCTTCTCGCGCTAATCTCTACGTCTTCTCCTGTTTTTGGATTTCTACCAGGACGTCCTTTCTTATCTCTTAATACAAAATTGCCAAATCCAGAAATTTTAACATCTAAACCAGACACCAATATATCAGAAATTTCATTAAAAAATACTTCCACAAATTCCTTTGCCTCTCTTTTATTTAAACCTAATTCTTCATAAAGTGTTTCGGCAATCTCAGCTTTTGTAAGGGCCATTGTTCTATCCTGTTATTATTTTCTTAACTCAATCTTAAATGCACTTCGAAGTTCTTCTAAAATCTCCCTGACATACGCGTCAGCTTGATCATGAGTTAGTGTTTTGGCTTCATCTTGAAATATAAAGCCCATCCCTAGACTCTTTTTATCTGCAGGTATATTTTTACCCACATACAAATCAAAGAGTAATATTTTTTTTAGAGAAAGTACATTAATTTTTTCTATTAATTTCAGAATACTTCCATAGGTTATTGTAACGTCAATTAAGAAAGATAAGTCTCTTCTTATATATGGAAATTTAGAGTAACTAACAAATTTTTCTTTAGGAATTTTTGTCACCTTGCTTAATAAATTACTAATAGACAGTGTTAGCTCTATAAATTTCATTTTATTACTACTAGTATCTTTAATTACATAGTCTAATTCGTCTTTTTGTAGTCCAAAAATTTTTGCAATATCTTCTACTATTGTTGTCATATCATATTTATCAAATTTTCTATTTTTTAATGACCAATTTTCTTCGTATCTGTCACCAAAAGCAACACATGTTAGTACCTGATCAATATTATCTCCAAAGACGTTACTCACTTCGAAAAATCTATAAGAATTCTCAGAATTAACATTATTATTATATTGAATATTTTTTATTAACGAGGATGTTAAGTTACTTCTCAGCTTGTTTTGCTCAACACTCATATAATTTGATATTTTATAATGATCAAAGAACTCTTGGTTTTTCCAGTTATAGTTCTCGAGTGTGCTATCGTTCACAAAAGAGTAGTTTATGCATTCTGAATAGCTATTTTTATATAGGTACTGCTTAATTTCATTAATTATTTCAAATGTCTGATATTTTTTACTAGGCTGTATACTTATTTTTTCTGGAACTATGGGAATATTATCATATCCATAAACTCGAGCTATTTCTTCGACGTAATCCGCATGTATGTTAAGATCAAACCTATAGCTTGGATTTTTTATAGTATTATTTTTCTTATTATATTCACATCCTATGGATGTTAGTAAATTTATAATTTCACTATCACTTATATCAATACCTATTAAACTACTAATTTTTTCAAATTTTAATTCCACCTCTTTAGATTCCGGAAGTAAATTTGCATAGCTTATTATATTAATATCAGAGCATTCACAAATTTCATTATCTTTAAAAATAGTTCTTAATTGACTTAATGCTTCTTCAGGTAAATTAAAATCTACTCCTCTCTCAAATCTATGCGATGACTCTGTTTGCATCTTTAGTTCTCTTGCTTTATTTGCAATAAATTTCGGGTCAAAAAAAGCACTTTCAATGATAATATTTTTTGTCTCTGAGTTAACAGAGCAGTGATCTGAACCAATTATTCCTGCTAAAGAAATAATTTCTTTAGAATCTGAAACTACAATATTTTTTTCTGTTAATTTATACTCATTTCCATCAAGGGCTTTTATATATTCATTTTTTTTTGCAAATCTTACAGTAATATCACCTTCAATTTTGTCTGCGTCATATGCATGTAATGGCTGACCTATATCAATCATTAAATAATTTAATATATCGACTATTGGGTGGATTGATTTAATTCCTATGTTTTCAAGTCTTTTTTTTATATTTTCTGGGACTTCGAGCGAAGAAGAAATATTTTTTAAATACATGTATCCGTATCTAGGACATATTTCTTTTTGTGAAATATTAAAATTTATTTTTATATTTTTACAAGATGATTCTATCTTTTTATTTTTTTTTGTCGGCTTACTTTTATAAAGTTTATTAATACTATTAAGTTCTCTGGCAACCCCATATACTGATAGGCAGTCTGACCTATTTGGAGTTAAATCAATATCTATAAGGTCATCATTATCAATTTTAGAAATATCATCGACCTCTAGTCCTGCCATAGTAAGTTGATGACACAAGTCCTCAGTACTACCTGGAATATCTATATAATCTTCAAGCCAGCTTCTAGTAAGTTTCATATTTTATATTCTCTGAAATTGCTTTAAAAATCTTAAATCGTTTTCATAAAATAACCTTAAATCAGTTATACCTAGTTTTAACATAGCTAGCCTTTCGACTCCTAGTCCAAATGCATATCCACTATAAATAGTTGAATCAATATTTGCCATATCAAGAACATTAGGATGAACCATTCCACAACCTAAAATTTCTAGCCAATTTTTATTACCTTTATTATCTATATATTCTATATCTACTTCCGCTGACGGTTCTGTGAAAGGGAAATATGATGGTCTAAATCTGATTTTCAAATCATCTTCCTCAAAAAAACTTTTTAAGAAAATATTTATAATTGACTTTAAGTTTGAAAAAGAGACTTCTTTATCGATATACAGCCCTTCTATTTGATGGAACATTGGTGTGTGAGTAATATCAGAGTCTTTTCTATAAACTTTACCAGGAGCTATTATTCTTATAGGAGGATTTTCCTGATCCATCACTCTTACCTGTACAGAGGAAGTATGTGTTCTTAGTAAATTATTATTCTCTAAATAAAATGTATCATGCATTGCTCGAGCGGGGTGCGTCTCAGGGATATTTAAAGCTGTGAAATTATGAAATTCATCTTCAATTTCTGGGCCTTCAACGCATTCAAATTTCAATGACTCAAATATTTGAATAGCACAATTCATAGTTTTTGTTATCGGGTGGAGACTTCCTACGGAAGATGCTTTACCAGGCATAGAAAAATCAAAGCCGTCATCTTCTTTATCTTTACTCTTAGATAAAGATATTTTTTTTTCACCAAGCAAATCATTGATCTTTTTCTTAGTATCATTTAATTTTTTCCCAGCTTGGGCCTTTTCTTCATTATCTAAATCTGATAATGATTTCATAAAGGTATTTAGCAGACTTTTTTTACCGAGAAATTTGACTCTTAATTTTTCTAAATCAGAGGGATTGTCAATATCTTTAATTGATTGTGTTGCTTCTTCTAGAACTTTTTTTAAATCACTTTTTAGAGTATCGCCAGACATTACGCAGCAAGTTGTGACTTCGCTTCTTTCGCTATTGCTGCAAAAGTCTCAATATCATTCATAGCTAAATCTGCAAGAATTTTTCTATCAATTTCTATTTCTGCTTTATTCAAACCATTGATTAAAGTACTGTAACTTAGGTCATACATTCTAGCGGCAGCGTTAATTCTTACTATCCATAATGCTCTAAATGTTCTCTTTTTTTGCTTTCTATCTCTATAAGCATATTGCCCAGCTTTTGTAACTGCTTGAGTTGCAACTCTATAGATATTTTTTCTAGCACCATAATATCCTTTCGCTTTTGCTTTAACTTTCTTGTGTCTTGCGTGTGCTGTTACGCCTCTTTTTACTCTTGACATCTCTACTTACTCCAAATTAAATATATGGCAGCAACTTTCTAATTGCTGGTGTATCTACTTTCTCAACCAAATCAGGTGATCTTAAAGCACGCTTACGTTTTGTACTTTTTTTTGTCAAAATATGTCTTAAATGTGATCTTTTACATTTAAATTTTCCAGATGAAGTTGCTTTAAATCTTTTTGCAGCCCCTCTATTTGTTTTTAACTTTGGCATTCTTTTTTCCTTAATTTATTTTCTTGGTGCAATTACCATAACTATCTGTCTACCTTCAAACTTCGCCCTTTGCTCAACTTCTGCTATATCTTCCAAATCTTTTTCTATTCTTTCTACTTGCTTCATTCCAATTTCTTTATGAGCAAGCTCTCTTCCTCTAAATCTAATGGTAATTTTTGCCTTATCTCCATCAGTTATAAATCTTTTTATGTTATTAAGTTTTGTCTGATAATCGTTTTCTTCAGTCCCAGGTCTTAACTTAATTTCTTTTACCTGCTGTTGTTTTTGTTTTTTCTTAGCTTGCTGAGCTTTCTTGTTTTGTTCAAACCTAAATTTTCCATAGTTCATTACTTTACAAACTGGAGGTTTTGCATTTGGTGTTACCTCTACCAAATCAAGATCTGCATCCTTTGCTATTTCTAGGGCGTCATTTATTTTAACAACTCCTAGATTTTCTCCTTCTACCCCAATTAGTCTTACCTCAGGTGTTTTAATACTCTGATTAAGCCTTGTATATTTGTCTGAACTAATTTTACTCTCCTATTATATACTAAATTATTATTATTTTTTACTACTCAATTTTTTTATAAAACCATCCACACTGATTAACTCATGTTCAGTGCCATCATACTCTCTGACTGAAATATTGCCGGATGATACTTCTTTATCACCAATTATTACAACATATGGAACTTTTGCAATAATAAGTTCTCGAATCTTATAACCAATCTTTTCATTTCTCAAGTCTAAAAAGCAACGAAAATTACTTTCAACAAGCTCTTTCTCTATTTTCCTTGCGAATTCTACATGCTTATCCGCTATATTGGCAATTATTATTTGTTCGGGACATAACCAAAAAGGCAGTTTACCACCGTAATGTTCAATTAAAATTCCAATAAATCTCTCCATTGATCCCAAAATTGCTCTATGAACCATAACGGGAATAGTTTTTTCTCCATTTTCATCTATAAAACTTGCTGATAGCGCAGTTGGCATCGAAAAATCTAATTGAACTGTTCCACATTGCCACTCTCTGTCCAAAGAATCAGTCAATGTAAATTCAATTTTTGGCCCGTAAAAGGCTCCTTCGCCAGGCAATGTTATATAGCCTGGGACATTTTCTTTTAAAGAATTTTCTAAAATTTTTTCTGATTTATTCCAAATATCATCACTTCCAACCCTTTTTTCAGGTCTAGTGGATAATGCGACTTTAATATTTTCAAAACCAAGTTCTTTATAAACTTTAAAAGTTAATTTAATTAATTTAGTAATTTCATTATGAAGTTGTGATTCTGTACAAAAAATATGTGCGTCGTCTTGAACAAATTGTCTTGCCCTCATCAAACCGTGGAGAGTTCCAGATGGCTCATTTCTATGAACAAGACCAAATTCACAAAGTTTCAAAGGCAAATCTCTGTAACTTTTTAACCCTTGATTATAAACCTGAAGGTGTCCAGGGCAACTCATAGGTTTTACTGCATAATCTCTTTTTTCAGAATGAGTAGTAAAAATCATATCGCCAAACTTATCCCAATGCCCAGATTTTTCCCACAGAGTTCTATCCAGGATTTGAGGTGTATTAATTTCTTTATATCCCGAATCTAAATTAATTTTTCTCATGAAACTTTTTAACAATTGGTATATTGTCCAACCCTTATGATGCCAAAAAACCATTCCTGGAGCTTCTTCTTGGAAATGAAATAAGTCTTGTTGTTTGCCGATTTTTCTATGATCATTCTTTTCTGCATCTTCGATTTTTTGAATATAATTATCTAACTCATCTTTTTTATCCCAAGCAGTACCATATATTCTTTGAAGCATTTTATTATCAGAATTACCACGCCAGTAAGCTCCAGATATTTTAGTAAGCTTAAAATGTTTTAGAAATTTTGTATTTGGAACATGGGGTCCTCTGCACATATCAACATATTCTTGATGAAAATATAATGCTATCTCTTCATCATCAGGAATTTCTTTAACAATCTCTTGCTTATATGGCTCATCTCTTTCAATAAAAACACTTAAAGCTTCTTTAGCTGTAACAACTTTTCTCACAACGTCATAATTTCTGCTAGCCAAGTCTTTTATTTTTTTCTCGATGGTTTTCAAGTCTTCCAAGCTTAGCGACTCTTCACAATCGATATCATAATAAAAACCATTTTTAATTATTGGGCCAATAGCCATTTTAGCATTTGGATATAATTGCTTTATTGCGTGGCCTATTAAATGAGCAAAAGAGTGACGTACGATATCAATCCCCTCATCATCATTCTTCTTTATTATTTCTATATTACTATCATTTTCTACAACTACAGACAGATCTCTCAATTGTCCATTAATTTTTCCTGCAACAGCAACTTTTGCAAGGGAATTACTAATATCCTTAGCAATCTCGTATAAAGTTGTGTTATCTGGAATTTCCTTTTTATGCCCATCTGGCAATGTAATTTTTGGCATTATTTATCCACTATTATAAAATTTATGGTTGCAGTTTATCACTAACTTTTATCTAAAACACACACTAATAATACCGCGTTAATCTTAGCGTTAGATTACTAT
>CAJYAP010000018.1 GCA_913065025.1 uncultured Gammaproteobacteria bacterium | reverse complement strand
AGAAATTTTATAGGTTATAATTAAGGTGTATGAAAATGAATTTAGGCTAATTATACTTCTAATAGGTTTTTTAGTTATTATTTATATTATGTTTTCTGGAAAAAGTAATAGGAAGTATAAAGTATATAAAACAAAGAATTATGATATAAAAAATCCAATAGATATTAGATCGGATCATTCTTTAGTCTCAAATAAAAAAGTTAATATCCAATTAACCACTAATAAAAACGTTAAAAATTTAAAAAAAGATATATTAATTACCTCAAATAAAACTAAGCAAATGTCACTTTCGCTAGGACAAAATCAGGAAAAGACATTTATTATAATAAATTCTATTGCTAGGAATCACTATAATATAAAAGATATACAAGATTTTATGGATAAAAAAAATATTTTTCTAAATAATAGTGGATATTATGATAAATTCTATAATGATAATAGAACAAGGTGTGTAAAGTATTCTGTAACAAATATGATTAATCCAGGTTATCTAGATAAAGAAAAATTAGAAGATTTAAATATCAAGGGAGTAAGTTTTTTTATGCAGCTTCCACTGCCAATAGACACATTAATAGCCTTTGATGAAATGCTTAATGATGCTAAAGCTTTTACAAAAAAATACAAAGGAAGTATGTACGATTCTGATAAAAAAAAAATAGATAATAAAATTATTAAAAATTTTAAAAAAGTTGCTAGTTCTTATAATAATGAGTATTAAAAAAACAAAAAAAATAAAAGAAGATTTAGATTATTTAAAAAATAAAATAAATTCGCTTAATCATGATTATTATGTGCTAGATGATCCTAAAGTATTAGATTATGAATATGATATTATATTTCAGAAATTAATAGCCCTAGAAGAGTTATTTCCAGACCTTATTTCTGAAGACTCTCCAACACAAAGAGTTGGTGGAAAACCATTACCTAAATTTGAAACAGTAAACCATAAGCAGCAAATGCTTTCATTAAATAACGTTTTTTATTTAAAAGATCTTGCTTTATATATGAAAAGGCTAGAAAAAAAGTTATCAATTGATATGGAAAATATAAAATTCTCAGCTGAACCAAAATTAGATGGTTTAGCAATAAACTTATTGTATGAGAATGGAATATTAGCAGTAGCAGCTACTCGCGGAGATGGAGCAACAGGAGAAAATGTAACAAAAAACATAAAAACTATAAAATCCATACCCTTAAAACTAATTGGACAATCATTTCCCAAGACACTAGAAATAAGAGGCGAAGTCTTTATATCAAAAAAAGGATTTCAAAGTATTAATTCCTCTAATAATGAAAAAAAATTTGCTAATCCTAGGAATGCTGCTGCAGGAAGTCTAAGACAACTCGACCCTAAAATAGCAGCTAGTAGACCACTAGAGGCATTTTTTTATTCTATTGGCTATTGCTCAGAAAATTTTAATATTAATTCACAAAAGCAAATCTTAGAAAAATTGTCAAATTGGGGTTTTAAAGTTTCTAATTTAAACATGTCAGTATCTGGAATTAGTGGATGTGAGTCTTTCTATAAGAAGATATATTCAATGCGAGATAGTATCCCATATGAAATTGACGGAATTGTATATAAAGTTGACGATTTGAATTTTCAAAAAAAATTAGGTTTTGTTTCAAGAGCACCTAGATGGGCAATTGCACATAAATTTCCTGCAGAAGAAAAAATTACAACAATTGAAAGTGTAAGATTTCAGGTTGGTAGAACTGGAGTTTTGACTCCTGTTGCAAGTTTAAAACCAGTCGAAGTTGGAGGCGTAATTGTTAGTAATGCAACGCTCCATAATATGGATGAGATAATAAAAAAAGATATTCACATTGGTGATAATGTTTCTATTAGAAGAGCAGGAGATGTAATACCTGAAATTGTCAGAGTTACTAAGAAAAGTAAATTAAGAAAAAAAATAAAATTACCAAAAAATTGCCCCTGTCCAATTTCATCTAAAATTGAAAAAGAAAAAGATATGGTTTTTGCAAAATGCACAGGTAATAAAAATTGTCCAGCACAAAAAAAAGGCGCCATAATTCATTATGTAAGCAAAAAAGCTATGGATATACAAGGAATAGGAGAAAAACTTATTGGACGGTTAGTCGACGAAAGTATCTTAAATAATATTTCTGATCTTTATAAGTTAAATAATAAAATTTTGAAAAATTTTGTTATAAATACTGCAGTTAGAGAAGATAGTGGGAAAAAATATGAAATAACACTTAAAGAAAAATCCATAAAAAATATTCTAAAATCAATTGAGGATAAAATGGAAGTTAAACTCAGTAATTTTATTTATTCATTGGGAATAAGTGAAGTCGGAGAGGTTACAGCAAAAATTTTGGCAAACAAATATCATTCTATAGATAAATTATCAAAAGCAAAATATGATGATATTATAAAGTTAAAAGATATTGGTCCAGTTGCAGCATTAAATATTTACAATTTTTTTAATGAAAAAAGTAATATAGATATTATTAATAAAATTATGAATAGCGGTTTAAAGATTATAAATAATAATAAAGCTAGAACTAACATATTAAATAATGGAGTATATGTTATAACTGGAAAGTTAAAAAATCTATCAAGGCAAAAATTAAGTGATCATATACTTGAAAATGGAGGAAACCTTTCGAATACTGTTAGTAAAAAGACAACTGCATTAATCGTCGGTTTAGATCCAGGGTCTAAATTAGATAAGGCAAATAAATTAGGTATTAAGATTATTTCCGATGATGAATTTTACAAGATAATAAAATTATGAAAAATTATATACACAAAACAGCTATGGTCGACAAAAAATCAGAAATTGGAAATAATGTTTCAATAGGTCCTTATTCGATTGTACACTCAAACGTAAGAATTGGAGATAACACGATTATTGAGTCAAATTCTGTTATTTATCCTCATACTGAGATTGGAGAGAATAATAAAATATATGATCATGTTATTATTGGGTCTGACCCACAAGACTTAAAATTTGATATAAATATCAAAACCCATGTGCAAATACTTGATAATAATATAATTAGAGAATATTCATCTATTCATAGATCTACAAAAGAAGAAAAACCAACAAATATTTTTAGTAATACAATGATTATGAGTAATTGTCATGTAGGGCATGATTGCTTAGTTGGTAATAATGTAATTATGAGCAGTATGAGTATGCTCGGAGGACATTGTATGGTGGAAGATAATGTGGTTTTAGGTGGAAACACTTTAGTTCACCAAAACGTAAGAATTGGAAAGCTTGCAATGACAGCAGGGGGGTCAAGAGTATCAAAAGATGTTATACCATATATGCTTCTAGGTAGAAGTCCGGTCAAACATTATTGCTTAAACAAACTGGGAATAAAAAGGTATGGTGTTGATGGTGAAAAATACGCAGTCCTTGAAAAAGCATTTAAAAAACTAAGGAAGGGCGATGACCTAGACAGCATTCAGCCGATGACCGAAGACTTGCAATATTTAATAAGTTGGTTTAGTGTAAAAAGTGAGAGGGGTTATCACTCATTTATATAAAAATTATGGAAATATTTTGAAATGTTAGTTGTAATATCACCTGCAAAGAAACTTAATGAAAACTGTAAAAAAAATGTAATATCTAATTTTACAGTCCCACCATATTTAGAAAATTCTAAAAAAATCGTTAAGGCTTTAAGAACTTATTCTGCTAATAAATTATCTAAATTAATGAATATTAGTGAAAAAATTTCATTACTTAATTATGAGAGATATATAAAATGGTCATTACCATTTGATGAAAGTAATGCTCACCCAGCACTTTTATTATTTCAAGGAGATGTATATAGGGGTATCTCAGCAGAAGATTTTGAAAAAGAAGATTTTTTATTTGCGCAGAAATCTATAAGAATACTTTCTGGTTTATATGGAATAATTAAACCTCTTGACTTAATTCAGCCGTATCGATTAGAGATGGGTACACAGATCAAAATAGGAAAACATAATGATTTGTACGAATTTTGGGGTGATGATATAACAAATGCTATTAATAAAGATAAAAATAATGATTACTTAATAAATTTAGCTTCTGTAGAATATTTTAAATCAATAAATAAGAATAATTTAAAGTCAAAACTAATAAACATTTTTTTTAAAGAGAAAAGAGATGGGGGATATAAAATAATTGGTATTCACGCAAAAAAAGCAAGAGGGCTAATGAGTAGATTTATTGTTAAAAATAAAATAGTTAATCCATTAGAACTAAAGAAATTTAGCGAAGATAGATATAATTTTAATAAGACGCTCTCTACAGAATCTGAATGGATATTTACTAGGTAACAAATTGCATATTCATATATTAGGAATTTGTGGAACATTTATGGCGGGTCTAGCAGGACTAGCTATTCAAAAAGGCTATAAAGTTACTGGACAGGATAAAGCATATTACCCACCAATGAGTACGCAATTAACTTCATTGGGTATAAAAGTCAATCAAACAGAAGACATAATAGATGATTTAGACAAATGTGATGCGGTAATAATAGGAAATTCTCTATCAAGGGGAAACAAGACGGTTGAATATATACTTGATAAAGGAATAGAGCACTATTCAGGCCCAGAGTGGATAAAAAATCATATACTTAAAAATAAGTATGTTTTTGTTGTTTCAGGTACACATGGAAAAACAACTACAACATCAATGTTGATAAAAATTTTACAAGAATCTGGCAAAAATCCTTCATATTTAGTTGGAGGAATATATAAAGATAATGATATAAGTTACAAGTACACAAGCTCAGATTATTTTATTATAGAAGGTGATGAATATGACACATCATTTTTTGATAAAAGATCAAAATTTATTCACTATAAACCAGACGTATTAATAATAAATAATTTAGAATATGATCACTCTGATATATTTGAAAACATAGATCAAATAAAGAAGCAATTTCATTTTCTAATAAGAACTATGTCAAAAAATAAGAATATTATTTATGATCATGAAGATTTCCACACTCTATCACTTTTGTCAATGGGATGCTGGTGTAAAAAAATACCATATAAAAAAATCAAAAATATTAATAATGTTATTGGAGACCATAATTTAAAAAATGCTAGCGCTGCAATAGCAGCTGCAGAAATAATAGGAATTAAAAAAAATGATAGTATTTTGGCCCTAGAAAATTTTTCTGGTGTAAAAAGAAGGCTTGAGTTAATTACCAATAAAAATTTTATTCTATACGATGATTTTGCCCATCATCCAACAGCAATATCAGCCAGTATAGAAGCTATTAAAACTAAGCATCCTGGAAAAAAGATATTTGTATTTTTTGAAATTCGCTCAAACAGTATGATATCAGGCGCACATAAAAATAAATTGATAGATTCATTTAGTGAAGCTGAAGAAGTATTTATATATTGTAAAAATAATATTTCTTGGTTTCATGACTCTATTAAATGTAAAATTTACAAAGACTTAGATACGATTTCAAGTAAAATAATCGCTAATATAGAAAATGTTGATATTGTTATTTTAATGTCTAACGGCGATACTTCTTACATTATTAAAAAATTAAACCAATTATGAAGAAAAATATACCAATATTTCCGTTAAGCTCAATAACTTTTCCTGGTGGTTATATGCCATTAAGAATCTTTGAAACTAGATATATAGATATGGTGAAAGATTGCGTTAAAAATAACACTGGCTTCGGAATTTCTTTAAGTAAGCCAAATAATATAGATTATTACGACGTAGGGACATATTGTAAAATTTCAGATTGGGAACAAATGGATGATGGTTTGTTAGGTATTACAATAAGAGGTAAGTATAGATATAGAATAACTAATTCTGGAGCGCAGTCAGATGGTTTAATAAGAGCAGATATAGAACATATGGATGAACCATCTTTTGTAGATGTACCAAAAGAGTTAATGCCTTATTCAGATTTTTTAAAAAATATATTAGAACAATATCCAAAATTTTATCATGATGAAGCTCCAAAATATTTTACAGAATCGGGATGGGTTGGTTCAAGGCTAGCAGAAATATTACCTATGCCGCTTGATGAAAAACAAGTAATTTTAGAGATAGAGGATTATTTAGTTAGACTCTATAGGATTAAAGATTACATTGACTCAAAAAAAGTATCTAATTAAATTATAATTTTAGCTTAGAAATTTTTTTAAAAGCGTCATTAGCCATTTTTAGAGTATAATCTATGTCATTCTGAGAATGTTTACTTGATATGAAACCTGCCTCAAATGAAGAGGGTGCAAAATATATCCCTTTAGAAAGCATTATCTTAAAAAATTTCTCAAAAATTTTATTATTACAACTTTTAACATCTGTAAAATTTTTTATGCTTTTTTTATCCGTAAAAAAAAATCCAAACATTCCCCCAGCATATGTTGTTAGTAATTCAATATCATTTTTTTTTGCTAAGTTACTTAAGCCGTCCATAAGTTTTTTTGTTTTCTTTTCTAAATTTAAGTGAAAATTATTTTTTGATAATAATTCTAAAGTTCTGATTCCAGCTGTCATTGCTATAGGATTTCCAGACAATGTCCCAGCGTGATATATTGGGCCTAATGGAGACAGTTTATCCATATATTTACTTTTGCCACCGAAAACACCTACAGGCATGCCACCTCCAACAATTTTACCTAATGCCGTTAAATCTGGTTTAATTTTATATAATTCCTGTGCACCACCATTTGATACTCTAAATCCTGTCATAACCTCATCAAATATCAAAATAGACTTATATTTGTTACACAAAGTTCTTAATTTTTTAATAAACTTTAAATCCGGTATAACGCAGTTCATATTCCCAGCGATTGGCTCTACTATTACACATGCAATATTTTCTCCATTTTTTTCAAAACATTTTTCCAAATGATTAATATTGTTATATTCAAGAGAATAAGTATGTTTAATAAGATCTTTTGGTATACCAGGAGAGGAGGGAACACCATGTGTAGCAGCTCCAGAACCTGCATTTACTAGTAGAGAGTCTACATGCCCATGATAACATCCTTCAAACTTGATAATTTTGTCTCTATCTGTAAATCCTCTTGCTAATCTTATTGCACTCATAGTTGCTTCAGTGCCTGAACTTGTCATTCTCATCTTTTCCATAGACGGAAAACTTTTTTTAATTAGATTTGCTAATTTTGTCTCTAGGATTGTAGGAGCCCCAAAGCTAGTACTATATCTAATGTTTTTTTCTATTGCAGCTATGACTGAAGCATTTGCATGTCCAAGAATCATTGGTCCCCAAGAGCCAATGTAATCTATATACTTATTTCCATCTAAATCGTAAATATATGAGCCTTTCCCGCATTTGATAAATACAGGAAGAGAATTAACATTTTTAAATGCTCTTACTGGAGAGTTAACACCGCCAGGGAAGACTTTTGCTGAATCAATAAAAGCTTTTTTAGATAATTTTGTTCTATTCATAATATATTTTAGAAATGTTTTCTATTTCATTGTTAGATGATAACCCTTTTGATATTGCAATTAAATCACAATTTAATTTTATTACATCATGGACATTATTAGTATTAATTCCACCAATTAAACAAATTGGAATTTTTAAAATTTTTGAAGCGTTCTTAACCGTAGAGATATCTAAGTTAATCGGGTTTAATTTTGTTGTTGTTTTATAAAGACTTCCAAATGAAACATAGGATGCACCAAGTTTTTCTGAAGATAAAGCAAGATTAATATCATTGTAACAAGAAACACCAATTATTTTATTTTCCCCGAGGGTGGATCGAACTGATGAAATATCTGCATCGCCAGACCCAACATGGACACCATCTAGTTCTAATTCATTAGCAAGATCAACATTATCATTTAATATTAATAAGCACTTGTGATTTTTACACAAAAATTTTATTTTCTTAATAATAGAAATATTTTTTTTAGAGAACGAAGATTTTATTCTTATTTGAAAAATTTTTATATTATATTTGATCATATATTCAACAGATTTTTCAAGCGATGAAAAATTAAAATTACTTTCATCTAAAATCGCATATATTCCTTTCAATAAAGACTCCTATTAAGAAGAAATTGTTTTTTTCCTTCTATACTAGATACCTCAATTACTTTCTTCATATAATTAAGAGCAATAGCAATAGACTTTTCAATAGAGTTATTATCGCTAATATTACAGGCTATAGCTGTTGAAAACGTACACCCTGTACCATGATAGATTTTGCTAAATTTTTTAGTATTGAATTCCTTCTCATTACTAGCTTCACTTTCTATTAGTTTTAATATTATATGGTTTTTTTTAAATTTATAGTCTGTTATTAAAATATTTTTAATATTTTCTGTACTATGTTGTTTGTGAATCTTCTTTATAATATTATATTCACATTTATTTGGTGTTAGTAATAAAGCTTTAGGATATAAATTTTTAACGACAAAGTTTATATTGTTTTTAAATACAAGTTTTCTTCCACTTCCTGAATTTATGATCGGATCTATTATTATTGGTATGTTTTTAATTTTTTTATTTTCTAGAATTTTTAAAATTTCTTTAGAGGATCTTATCGATGGAATTAGTCCAATTTTTATTATATCAATTTTAAACTCTTTAATTAATTCTTTAAAACTACTGTATATATAGTTATTTGGCATTTTATTTACTTTTATTACTTTACTTGTATTTTGTATAGTTGAACAAGTTAAAATTGAAAGTGGGTGATAATTAAAGTAGCCTGCTGTTTCTATATCTGCAGTAATACCTGCACCACTTGTTGGGTCGTGTCCACCAATTATAAGAATGATTTTTTTCTTTTTCATTTTTTCTTTAATAAACTTTATATTTATATTCTATAGTATATTATAGCTTTAATAATTTTAATAAATAATTTCCGGAGTTTTTATGAAAGCAGTGGTATGCGGTTCTTTTGCCTACGATAATATTCTAAATTTTGAAGGTAATTTTGGTGATCATTTAATTGAATCAGAATTAAATAATATAAATGTGTCATTTCTCTGCTCAAATATGAGAAGAGAGTTTGGTGGATGTGCGGGTAACATTATATATAATTTAGTTAGTATTGGAGCTGATGCTATATCTCTTGGAACTATGGGTAGTGATGCTAATCAGTATATAGAATGGATGAAAAAGAATAAAATAAACACAGAGTATATAAAAATAATTAACGAAAGTTATACTGCGCAGGCTTATATAACTACTGATAACCAAGCCAACCAAATTACAACATTTCACCCAGGTGCTATGCAATATGCTGACCAAGTTAAAATTCCAACAGACCAAACAATATCTCTTGGTTTAATTTCTCCAGATGGCAGAGACGGTATGATACAGCATGCCAAACAGTTAATTGAAATGAATGTCCCTTATGTTTTTGATCCTGGACAAGGCATGCCTATGTTTAACAAAGAGGAGTTAGAATTTTTCACAAGTAATGCTTCATGGATCATTATGAATGATTATGAGTTTAAAATGTATTGCGAGATTACTAGTTTTACAGTATCAAATATTGTTCAGAATGATAAAATTTTAATCATTACTAATGGAGACAAGGGTTCAAATATTTTTAAAGGAAAATCGAGTTTAAGTATATCAACGCCAAAAATCGAATCACCAAAAGACCCTACTGGATGTGGAGATGCATACAGAGCTGGGCTTGTTTATGGTATAATGAAAAATATGTCTTTAGAAGCTATTGGGGAATTATCGTCAGCATTGGGTGCATTAAAAGTTCAAAGTTTTGGAACACAAAACCACACTATTAATAATGATATTAAAAAACTTTTATAAAGTTATCTGAGACTAATAATTTCCCATTTATTATCAATTGAAGTTTTTTTTAGAATTTCATCGGGATCAACTGCAATAGGACGTGTGCAAAATTCCATTAATTTTATATCATTATGAGAATCAGTATAAAAATATATTTCTTTAAATTCAGATAGTTTATTAACTTTCATCCATTCCTGAACTTTTGTTACTTTGCCATCTTTGAAGCATGGTTCTCCAAGCATGTTCCCAGTAAATTTATTATTTACAAATTCTGGCTCACTTGCTAATAGGTGTTTAATATTAAAAAAATCAGCAGTTACTCTTGATATAAAAGAATTTGTCGCTGTAACTATTGCTAAAATATCATTATTATTTTTATGATAGTTTACAAGTTTCAAAGCTTTTGGAAGTACTAGTGGTATTATTTTTTCTTCAAAAAACTTTTCTCTTATATTCAATAATTTTTCGTAACTGTATTTAGTTAGTGGTTCATAAGAAAATAATGCAAACTCTTTTGGGCATAAGGTTCCATTTTTGTATTGTTCAAAAAAATTATTATTTTTCTCTTTATATATTCTTTGATCTACATAGTTATTTTCGACTAAAAAGTTACCCCACTCGTGGTCACTATCTCCTTTAATCAAAGTGTTGTCTAAGTCAAAAAGAACTATATTCATAATGTTTATTTTATAGCATATCTCATATAATATATATTTATATATTAAATTTAAAAAAATACCTATGATTGATGAAAATGGATATAGAAAAAATGTCGGGATAATATTGTGTAATTTGGCAAACGAATTATTGCTTTGCAAAAGATTTAAAGAAAATTCATGGCAGTTTCCACAAGGCGGCTTTGAAGAAAGTGAATCGCCTGAGACAGCTATGTATAGAGAACTATATGAAGAAGTTGGTTTAAAGAAGAAAGATGTGATGATACTTGGTAAAACTAAAAATTGGTTAAAATATGATTTACCAAAAAAGTACCAAAGAAAGACGAATAATAGGTTATGCGTTGGGCAAAAACAAATATGGTTTTTGTTGAGATTAGTATCTGATGATTCAAGTATAAATTTACGAAGATCAAGTAAACCAGAGTTTGATTTCTGGGAATGGGCTCCCTCCAAAAAACCTTTGGAAATGGTTATAGAGTTTAAAAAAGATGTCTATATTAAAGCTTTAGAGGAATTGATGCCAATTATTAAAGACTAAGAAAATGGTTTATAAATAACTAATACTGTAATTAGAATTAAAGCAATAACGGGAAATTCATTAAACCATCTGTACCAGACGTGAGAATGTTTATTTTTATTTTTTGAAAAATCTTTATATAGATTAATACACCATATATGGTAAAAAATGAGAATAACTACTAATATAAATTTTAATGCAAGCCATGTCTGGTCTAAATAAACAGGTAAATAGATATAAGTTAGAAAAATTCCAAATACAACAGTTAAAACTGCACTAGGGGTCATAATTCCATAAAGTAACTTTCTTTCCATAATAACAAATCTGTCGAGACTCAATTTGTCTTCAGCCATTGCATGATAAACAAATAATCTAGGTAAATAAAAAAGACCAGCAAACCAAGCTGTCATAAAAATTATATGCAATGTTTTTAGTAGCATCATATTTATCATTATATGTATAATTATAAGTAAATTAATAGTTAAAATTTAAAAAAATTTATTATAAGTAAATAGTTATATTGATCAAAGTAGGTTTATAAAACAATGAAAAAGCAAGACCGTGCAAGTCTAATACAAACAATTTTAAATAAAATCTATCCGAAAACGCCCATCCCTTTAAATCATAGAAGCAAATACGAATTATTAATTGCAGTGTTATTAAGTGCGCAATGTACCGACAAGAGAGTAAATGAAGTTACGCCTTTTTTATTCAAATTAGCAAATAATGCTTTTACTATGAAAGATATTCCAGTTGAAACGATATATAAGATTATAAGGCCTTGTGGCCTTGCACCAAAAAAATCGAGAGCAATTCAGCAATTATCATTAATTCTTACAGAAAAATACAATGGTAAAGTGCCAGAAAGTTTTGATGATCTTGAAAAATTACCAGGCGTTGGCCACAAAACTGCTAGTGTTGTAATGTCTCAAGGTTTTGGTTACCCAGCTTTTCCAGTAGATACCCATATTCACAGACTAGCTCAGCGGTGGGGTCTGACAAATGGGAAAAATGTAAGACAGACAGAAAAAGATTTAAAAAAATTATTTTCACAAAAATCATGGAATAAGCTTCATTTACAAATAATTTTCTATGGTAGAGAGTTTTGCAGCGCAAGAAGTTGCTATGGTCTTGAATGCCAGATATGCAAAGCATGTTACCCAAGTAGAAAAAAAGCTATTTATACGAAAAAAGCATAACACCCAATCTTTACTTAATATTTTAAATTCTAAAGGTTAACCATTTTTATTAGCATCATATATAGTATTGTATGTATAATTATATCTAATTTTTAATGTTGAGATTTTTTGATGAGCACAATAGCAATAGTAGGAGCTACGGGTTTTACGGGTATAGAGTTAGTAAAATTATTAGAAAACCATCCAAAAATAAATCAAATTGATTTATTTTCTTTTAGCAATGCAGGAAAAAAAATAAAAGATTTTTCAAATGATATAGAAACTGAAGATATTTTAAAAGATTTTGCTACAATTAATTACAATGATTATAGCCTAGTATTTTTTGCATGTCCAAATGGTACAGTTATGAATGCTTATTCTGATTTCAAAAATTCGAAAACAAAAGTTATAGACTTAGCAGCAGATTATAGATTAGATAATGAAGAAGTTTGGGAAAAATATTATGGTCTTAAACATAAAAGTCCAGAGATACTTTCTGAGATAGTTTATGGTTTAACTGAATTAAATAGAAATAAAATAAAGGATGCAAAAATTGTTGCAAATCCAGGATGTTATCCAACAGCAGCCATAATTTCTCTTTTCCCACTATTAAAAGAAAAATTAATAAATGAAAATAGTATTATTATTGATGCAAAATCTGGTTATAGCGGTGCGGGAAGAAACAAAATAGAAGCAGGATTAGATAAAAAAATTAATAATAATTTTATACCATATAATTTCTATAAACATAGACATAAACCCGAAATATCACAAGAGCTCAATAAAGCATCAGGCAATGATGTAAAAATAACTTTTTCACCACATATATTGCCAATATATAGAGGAATACTTGAAACAATATACGTTGATTTGAATGATGATATGTTGCATGTGGAGATTATAAATTTATATAATGAATTCTATAAAACTGATAGTTTTGTAAAAGTCAGTGAGTCAGAATTTTCTGAGATTAAAAATGTTATTAATACAAATAATGTAAATTTATCATTTCACGTTGGTCAGGACAAGAAGCTAACAATAGTTGCTGTCATAGATAATTTGATAAAGGGAGCTGCTGGTCAGGCGGTGCAAAATATGAATGTTATGATGGGTTTTGAAGAAACTACATCATTAATAAAATGAGTAAAAAATTTTTACAAAATACTAATATGTATATAGCTTCTAAGAAGCAAATATATACTAAATTTATAATTATTTTTATTTTGCTTATTTTAGCTACAAGTATTTTTTTATTTTATACAAAATCATTTATTCTTGAAAGTCTCAAAGACTCATATGAAAGAAATATATCTTTAAATAATAAAATTAATTTATTGAAAGAAGATTTAAAAATAAAAGATAATCATATTGATCAATTAGAAATAAATAATGAAGAAATTAATAGTATATTCACTAAATATACAAATGCTGTAAAATTTAAAGTGGCTACTGCCGAAGGAATTAGGGATGAACTATTTACTAAAGAAGAGAAAATTTTAGAATTAAATAGAGAAATAAATTATTATAAGTTCTTGCTAAATGCAAAAAATAAAAATAATCTCATTTCTATAGAAGATTTTAATATAAAAATATCAGAATCCAAAGACTATATAAATTACTCTTTTTTGCTACTATCTAATAAAAGTAATTTAAGTATCAAAGGAAGTTATAATTTGTATTATTACACATATAAAAATAATACTAAGAAAATAAAAAATAAGAACACATTCAAATTAAATAATAATAAAATTAAATTTAAAAACTATTTAAAAATTGACGGTAAAGTTAAGATTAATAAAAACGCTCAATTGGATGTTATTTTTTTAGATGTTAAATATAATGGTAAAATATATAATCATAAGTTCGTAATTAATTAATTAATTGATAGGGAATATGTATGGGTAATAAAATAAATACGCTTATTGGAGCAGATATATCTATTAAAGGTAATATATATTATGAGGGAACCGTACATATTGAAGCATCTGTAGAAGGGTCGCTTGTGGCAAATAAGCAAAAGGACTCAAAATTATATATAAATAAATCATCTATTATTAAAGGTTCTGTGTATGCTACTAATATCGCAATCAATGGTACAGTTAATGGGAATGTGTATGCATACAAGCTTTTACAGATCGGATCTGATGCATTGGTTAAAGGAGATATCTACTATAACTCTATAGAAATGGAAGTAGGTGCAAAAATAGATGGTAGATTGGTTGTTTGCTCCACCGATGAAGAATTAGACCTACACAAAATAGATATTGAATCTAAGGAAAATAGTACTACAATTATAGATAATTAACGAAATATTGGAGAATGAAGTGTCAGAATCAACCCAAGTAGATTTAACTAATTATGAAAATAATGATTTATTGGTTTTCACAGATGCAGCAGCTGATAAAGTAAAAAACCTTATCGAAGAAGAAAAAAATGACTCGTTGAAATTAAGAGTATTTGTATCAGGTGGAGGGTGCTCTGGATTTCAATATGGCTTCACATTTGATGAAAATGTTCAAGATGGAGACACAAGAGTAGAAAAAAATGGAGTCACACTTCTAGTTGATCCAATGAGCTTTCAATACTTAACTGGGGCAGAAATAGATTACAAAGAAGATCTAGAAGGGTCTCAATTTGTAATTAAAAATCCTAATGCTACTACAACATGCGGATGTGGTTCATCATTTTCTACATAGGATCATAGATAGTGCCGATTAATAGAGGTTTATTTGACCCGGTAACGTTTGTGTAATCTAAAATAACGTTATTAACCCTTGACATCGCAAGCCAAGCAAATAATCCTGTTTCAACTGTCTTAGGATTGACACCTAAACCTGCTGTTGTATCAATAACAACTTTGTTGGAAAAAATTTTACTGGCTAATTTATCCAGATTATTCATTAAAGTTTTATTAAACGCACCACCACCACATACATATATTTCATCGCAATAAGAATAATTATCCTTAAGACTTTGTAATATAGATAAAGCTGAAAACATAGTTAAAGTTGATAGAATATCGCCTTTACTATAATTATTTTCAGTAATTTTTAACTTTTTACATATCCATTCATAACAAAAATATTCTGTTGTTGTGCTTTTAGGTGATTTCATTTTAAGATAATCATCTTCCATAAAGTTATAAAGTAAGCTATCTATAACTTTATGTGAACTCGCCTCAAAACCATCATTGTCATAGTTAACATTGTAATTTTCTCTCATCCACGAATCTATTAAAGTATTTCCAGGCCCCGTATCATAACCAGAAACTTTATTATTTGAGCTTGCAAGAAGAGATACATTTGATATTCCGCCAATATTAAGAATAATTCTTTTTTTATCTTTACTTTTAAAAAAATAATCATGAAATAGTGGAGCAAGTGGGGCACCTTCTCCACCATTATCAATGTCATGCTGCCTAAAATTTGATATTACTTTGATATTTGTTTTTTTAGATAATATTTTTGGACTACCTAATTGTATAGATATATTTTGATTATTTTCTTTAAGATGGGAGATAGTTTGTCCATGCATACCTATAGCTTTAATATCAGTACTACTTATATTTTCTTTAAGTAATATTTCGTTTACTATAGATGCAAATTCATTTGCTATATCAATATTTAGGACGCTTTCTGTATGATTTTTTCTTAATTCCTTCAGGTTTTGTTTAATTTTATTTTTTATTTTTAAGGGGTATTCATTCTCATAAAAAGCTAGTATTTCATAGTTGTCTTCATTAAAACGATATATTCCACAATCAATTGAATCCATGCTTGTGCCAGTTAAAATCCCAATATAAAGTTTATTGTCTGCCATTTACTATTTATATGCTCCTTTAACCCACGAGTAAATACTTTCATTCATTTTATGTGATAAGCGCATCTTTTTTATATTAGCATTACTTAGCTTTTTTCCTTTTTTAAACTTAACTTTAAGAGAATTTTTATGCTTGCCTCTCACACGAAATTCATAATGTACGTGAGGACCTGTAGAATAGCCGGTGGAACCTACATAACCAATTATTTCTTTTTGTTTTACTTTTTTACCAACACGCATTCCTTTTTTAAATTTTGACATGTGAGCGTAGAGTGTAGAATATATATTCCCATGCTTGATGATAATTGTGTTGCCATAACCACCTTTTTTTCCTTTAAAAATAATTTTACCGTCACCTGTTGAATAGATTGGAGTTCCAGTAGGGGCAGCGTAATCAGTTCCTAAATGCGGCCTAACCTTTTTAAATATTGGGTGTAATCTTTTCCTATCAAATCGAGATGAAATTCTATAAAAATCAATGGGTGCTCTTAAAAATTGCTTCCTCATCGAATTACCATTCTTTGTATAATATTTTTTATTAAAATAATATGCTTCATAAGTTTTTTTTCTATTTTTGAATATCGCATATTTAATAAGACTACTACCGAGCTTATTATTTGAATACTTTCTATCTAGGACAACACCAAAACTGTCACCCTTTCTTATGTCTTGAGTAAAGTCTATATCCCACCCAAAGATATCAGCCAGAGACATTATTTCATTTGGATTTAAGCCCGAATTTATAGCAGAACTATAAAAAGAATTTTTAATTTTATTAAAATAAACGCGCTGCTCTATATCTTCACTTATAGAAAGTTTATGATTTACAATTGAGTTAGAGTTTGATTCATAAACACATTTATCAGCTTTACTTTTTCTAATAATTGATTTTAATTTGTTACCAGAATAATTAATTACTATTTCGTCATTAATATTTATATTATTGAAACAATTATTTTTTGTTTTTTTTACAATTAAAGCAGGTGTTAATAAATTAATTTTTTTAAGAAGTAAGCTAATATTTTCATTCTTTTTTACGTAAAAAGTCTTTGTGCTTAACTCTTTTTTTTGTTTCTTAATTTTATTTATTTCATTTAAATAGAAATATTTATTTCCTTTAACTTTAATATTATCAATTTTATCTATTCTATTAATCTCATAGAGACTATAAGGTTTATTACTGTATAAATAAATCGAAACAATAATAATGATAAATATAGATATTATTTTCTTTGATTTGTAGAGAAATTCTTTCATAAATGCCTTTATATTAAACTTAATTGTAAAAATATTTGCTCAACTTAACATATATTACTATTATGGTTAAATTCAAACTATAATTAATAATATGTCAGATAAGCCAATAGATATAATAAAAAAGGGTACAGATGAGATTATCAACGAGGAATTGTTGGTAAAAAAATTACAATCGTCTAAACCCTTAGTTATCAAAGCTGGATTTGATCCTACAGCTCCAGATCTCCATCTTGGTCATACAGTACTATTAAATAAGTTAAGGCAATTTCAAGATTTGGGTCATACGGTAATATTTTTAATAGGTGATTTCACAGCAACAATTGGAGATCCAACAGGTAAAACAGAATTAAGGCCAGTTTTATCAAATGCTGAAGTATTAAAGAATGCAGAAACATATAAATCTCAAGTTTTTAAAATTTTAGATCAAAATAAGACGATGATTAAGTTTAACTCAGAGTGGTTAGCAAAATTATCCGCCGCAGAGTTAATTAATATTATAGGCTCATATAGCGTGGCAAGAATGCTTGAAAGGGATGATTTTAAAAAAAGATTTAAAACAAATAAAAACATATCAATTAAAGAATTTATATATCCTATCTTACAGGGTTACGACTCAGTTGCTCTTAATGCTGATGTTGAACTTGGAGGCACTGATCAAAAATTTAATTTACTTATGGGTCGTTATTTTCAATCGATAAATAATCCCGATAAAGAAGATGCAAAACAGGTTGTAATAACTCTACCTTTATTGGAAGGCTTAGACGGTTTTAAAAAAATGTCAAAATCTTTAAATAATTATATAGCGATAGATGACAGTCCAAAAGAGATGTTCGGAAAAATAATGAGTATCTCTGACGATTTGATGTGGCGATATTATGAAATTTTAAGTTCAATTAGCAATAAAGAATTAAACATTTTAAAAAGCAAAGCTGTAGAGGATAAATTAAATCCAAGGGATATAAAATTCGATTTAGGTGTTGAGATTGTTACAAGATTTCATAATAAAAAAGAAGCTGAAAAATCAAAGAATGACTTTTTAGCTGTATTTCAGAAGAATAAAAACCCTGATGACATAGAGCTAGTAGAAGTTAAGGCAATGCCACTGCCAAATCTGTTAAAACACATTGGCTTTGTTTCTAGCACATCTGAGGCCAGAAGACTTATCAGTCAAAAAGCTTTAAAAATTAATGAAAAAACTGTTAACTCTATTGATGAAGAGCTACCAAATGGTCAGCATTTACTAAAACTAGGTAAAAAGAAATTTATTAAAGTAAATATAACAAATATTTAAAAATAAACCATTAAAATACCAGATATACCTTGACCTTACGCTTTTCGAGTATATAATCTTTCATCTCGCTGCGATCTTTTATGAGATCCCATAAAAAAGTCATATACATCATTATATATAATGCGTGTTATGATTTATTGTGAGAGTTACGAATAAATGTCGTAACTGATATAAAAAAAATTATTAGACAGATTTGTGCGGGTGCTTGCGTTAATTAAATACGTAATCACCAATTTTTACGGAAGCAAGGTGGTATAGCAATATATTGAAGGCTTCCAAACAAAAGTTTTGCCAATTTTATATTGGCATAATGGATTAAACTGAAGAGTTTGATCCTGGCTCAGATTGAACGCTGGCTGCATGCTTAACACATGCAAGTCGAACGAGAAAGTACCTTCGGGTGCGAGTATAGTGGCGGACGGGTGAGTAATGCATAGGAATCTGCCCAGTAGTGGGGGACAACTCGGGGAAACTCGAGCTAATACCGCATATTTCCTACGGGAGAAAGACTTCGGTCGCTATTGGATGAGCCTATGTCAGATTAGCTTGTTGGTAGGGTAATGGCCTACCAAGGCTACGATCTGTAGCTGGTCTGAGAGGATGATCAGCCACACTGGGACTGAGACACGGCCCAGACTCCTACGGGAGGCAGCAGTGGGGAATATTGGACAATGGGCGAAAGCCTGATCCAGCAATGCAGCGTGTGTGAAGAAGGCCTGAGGGTTGTAAAGCACTTTCAGTAGGGAAGATAATGACGGTACCTACAGAAGAAGCACCGGCTAACTCCGTGCCAGCAGCCGCGGTAATACGGAGGGT
>CAJYAP010000017.1 GCA_913065025.1 uncultured Gammaproteobacteria bacterium | reverse complement strand
AAAATAAATTTACTTTTTTTGGACCTTATTTGTAGCTTTCCTTCTTCTATTTTATCAATTTCAAGTATGGCTTCGTCCGGAAGACCTTTGCCAATATCAAAGAGTTTTCTTCCTGGAATTGTTATGTTTTCTGTAAAATCAGAACCGTTCTCTAACACCAGTGATGCCGAAAGCTGCACTTCAAGGTCAGATGCTACTACTTCAAAACCACCTTCTTTTTCTCTGAAAAGTATGTGGCTTAAAATTGGCATTGTTTGTCTTTTCTCGACAACACCTATTATTTTCTGTAATGCTTTTATTAAGTTTTCTTTAGTTATTATTATTTTCATATTTATATATTAGTTATTATTACTGAGTCCATTTTCTGTTTATATGACCATAAATTTAAATAAAATCAATAATTTATAGAGTTATTAAACTGTTAGTATATATATTTAAGTTGTTATGTAATTAGTTTTTACAAAGATATACATTTTCTTTACATAAATATATACAGGTTTTTAACAGGGCATTTTATGTGCTTAAAGCCCTCCTGAGATTTATTAAATCTTGTTTCATTTTATTATCTGTTAAACATACATCAACGATCTTTTTACAAGCATGCAAAACAGTTGTGTGATCTCTGCCTCCAAATGCATCTCCTATCTCTGGCAAGCTATGATTAGTTAGTTCCTTAGCTAAAGACATGGCTAATTGCCTTGGTCGTGCTAACGAACGATTTCTTTTTGCAGATAAAAGATCGGACATTCTTATTTTGTAATATTCCGCGACAGTTTTTTGTATATTATCTATGGTTACCATTTTATTTTGAAGTGAAATTAGGTCGCGTAAAGCTTCTTTTGCAAAGGCTAAGGTAATTTCTTTACCCATAAATTGAGAGTTAGCAATCACTCTTCTTAGAGCCCCTTCTAGTTCTCTAACGTTGGATTGTATACATTTTGCTATAAAAAAAGCTACATCAGTGTCTAAATGTGTGCCTATAGATGCTGCTTTTTTCTGAAGGATTGCGACGCGTGTCTCTAACTCTGGTGGCTCAATCGACTGCGTTAGCCCCCATCCGAATCTTGATTTTAACCTTTCGTCTAATCCATTTACTTCTTTAGGGTACCTGTCACATGTAAGAACAATCTGACAGTTTCCTTCCAAAAGCGCATTAAAAGTGTGGAAAAATTCTTCCTGAGACCTTTCTTTTCCTGCAAAAAATTGGATATCGTCGATTAGCAGAGCGTCTGCCGAACGATAATAATCTTTGAATGCATCAATTTTGTTATGTTGAAGTGCTCGAACCATATCAGCAACAAATTTTTCTGAATGAAGATATAAAATTTTTGCATCTGATTTTTGTTTAATAATATTGTTGCCTATAGCATTCATTAAATGGGTTTTGCCTAGCCCAACCCCGCCATATATAAAAAATGGATTGTAAGTAGAACCAGGGTTGCTTGAAACCTGAATGGCTGCAGCCCTTGCGAGTTCGTTCGATTTCCCAGTTACAAAATTATCAAAAGTAAAATCTGAGGAAAACGTTATGTTGCTATTAAATGATTCTTTTTTATCTTCTGACAATATAGTGATATCCGCTTCTATCTTCTGCGATATACCTCCAACTTCAAAGTTAAAACTATATTCTGAATTTTCTAGGCGTTTTAAAAAAAAATCACTTAGGTTTTCGTTTGCCCAATCTACGCCATATTGATTTGGCGCTGTTATTTTAATGGTTTTGTTCTGCGTAACAGCTTGAAGCGGGCGAACCCAAGTATTAAACTGTTGTTCGTCGAAGTCACTTTGTAGTTCAATAAGACATTGTTCCCAGAATCCTGGCTGCATAATATTATCTTTTTCCTTCTGATGTGTTTTTTATAATGTTTTTTATATATTATACTTATCCACAAGAGAAATAAAATCTACAAATCTGTGTAAAAATTGTGGATAAGTTATGTAAAAAATTGTGATAAAGTAAATATTGACAAATAAAGACTATAGAAGTATTGTCGCGAGCAGATTATAAAGGAATTTAAAAATGAAAAGAACTTACCAACCAAGCAAAATAAAAAGAAAAAGAACTCATGGTTTTAGATCAAGAATGAGTACTACTGGAGGTAGATCAGTTATTAACGCAAGAAGAGCAAAAGGAAGAAAGCGTCTTTCAGTATAACTTTAGTAAACGTAGTGGTTTCAAGGCCAAGACGATGAGATTAAATAACCCTCAAGACTTTAAAAGATGTTTTCAAAATGGAAAGAGGGTTAAAAACAGAGCCTTTGTTCTTCATTTCGTTAAGAATGGTGGTTTGCCCGCAAGATTTGGTGTAAATATAGCTAAGAGTAAGATTAAAAAAGCAGTAGAAAGAAATAAAATTAAAAGGGTTGCAAGAGAAGCGTTTCGAAGAAAACATCTAGAAGGCTTAGATATCGTATTAATTTTAAGAAACGAAAAAAATTTCAATCAATCTGAGTGCTCTATACTAATAAATGAAGTTTTTGATAGTTTAAAAAAAAATGAATTACTTACTAATAAAAATAATTAGGCTATACCAAATAACTCTAAGTGCGTTTTTAGGGCAGCATTGCAGGTTTACTCCTTCGTGCTCGGCTTATGCCATAGAAGCCATAAAAAGTCACGGATCAGCTAAAGGACTATATTTAACATCCAAAAGAGTTTGTAGGTGCCATCCGTGGTCATGCGGAGGTATAGACGAGGTGCCTAAAAATGAACAATAGGTTTTTATTATACATAGCGTTTACTTTAGTGCTTTTTATGATTTGGCAACAATGGAAAATTGAGCAAGCCCCAGTTGTAAATAATACAAATATAAATAATACAAATATCACCAATAAAGAAGAATCAACTTTGCAAGACTTCCCTGAAGAAGCAATAATGGATTCAAATTCTGGAAATTCAAATAACAAAAATCAAGAATTGGTTGAACAAGTAAAAGTCAAAACCGGTGAAGAGCTAACTCTGTCAAATAATGATCTAGCAATAACTATCGACACAGCTGGTGGGACAATAAAAAAAGCAGATCTTCTGAATTATTTTGAAACAACCGAGCCAAACAGTAAAAATATTAGCCTATTAGATTTTGAAAAAGACTATTATGTAGCTCAATCTGGTTTGTTGCATGATAAAAGCTCAAATAGAATAGAAAAAACAAAGTTGGCGCCCAACCACCACGACTTATATATAGTAAAAAGTAAAAAAAATAATAGTTTGGTTTTAGAGTGGAAAAACGAAGATCGTGGCATTAAGGTTCTGAAAAAAATATATTTGGATGAAGCGGGCTATAGAATTAACATTGAAAATACAGTAATTAATGGCTCAAACAAAGCGTGGTCTGGAAGACAATATAGACAAATAAGAAGAAAAAGTACCGGGGAAGGAAGATCATGGGTTACGCCTACATTCACTGGAGGCGCATATTATGATGGCACTTATAATAAAATATCATATGACGAAATCGCTGAAAAAAAACCAAAATTTAATGTTTTAAGCGGGTGGGTTGCAATGATGGAGCATTATTTTGTTAGCGCTTGGTTTTTTCCAAAAGAAGAAAATAATTTATTCTACACTAAAGAAATACTTGTAGATGATTATAGAAGAGACTACATAATTGGAGCTAGGTCTGAAGCGGTTTTAGTTCAGCCTAAAGAAACCGGTAAGCTAAATTCAAGTTTATATGTGGGCCCCAAGCTTCAAAAAGAATTAGAAAATATTTCGGATGGCTTAGAGTTAACTATTGATTATGGTGTTTTAACATTCATATCAAAACCCCTTTTCTGGTTATTAGATAAAATATACTCAATAGTTGGTAACTGGGGATGGGCAATTATTCTGCTTACTTTATTAATAAAATTAGCATTCTATAAATTATCAGAAACAAGCTACAAATCTATGGCAAAAATGAAGCAATTTTCACCTAAGATACAGTCAATTAGAGAAAGGTATGGAAGCGATAGACAAAAGATGAACCAAGCCATGATGGACATGTATAGACAAGAAAAAATAAACCCACTGGGAGGATGCTGGCCAATATTAATTCAAATCCCAGTATTCATTGCTTTATATTGGGTGTTATTAGAAAGTGTTGAGCTGAGACAAGCAGATTTTATATTCTGGCTTAATGATTTGTCAGCGAAAGATCCCTATTTCGTTCTTCCTCTAATCATGGGGGCGTCTATGTATTTTCAACAGAAGCTTAATCCTGCGCCACCAGACCCAATGCAAGCAAAAGTAATGCAAATGCTACCAATAATTTTTACAGCTTTTTTTGCATTTTTCCCGTCAGGCTTAGTTCTTTATTGGGTTGTTAACAATTTGCTATCTATAGCTCAGCAATGGAAAATAACAAAATCAATAACATCTAAATAAAGTTAATGTGAATAATATAGATACGATAGTAAGTATTGCGACTCCTATGGGCACAGGAGCTATATCAGTTATTAGGTGCTCAGGCGATAATACAGCCAACATTATAAATACTTTTTTTAAAAAAAAGCTATCTTCAAGGCAAGCTTATTACGTAAATTTTAAAAAAGAAAATATAGTTATAGATGATGTCGTAGCAATTTATTATGCTGCCCCAAAATCTTATACAGGCGAAGATATGTTAGAAATTATGTGTCATGGCGGGCCTGTGATGTATCAATTGATCATTAATGAAATTTTGCAAATAGATAATTGTAGGCTCGCAAAGCCAGGGGAATTTAGCGAAAGGGCTTTTCTAAACAATAAAATGAGCCTCCTTGAGGCTGAGTCACTATGTGCGCTGATAAATGCGAAGACCGAGGCAGCCGCTCTAGCTGCAAGAGAATCTATGTCTGGAAAAATGACTAAAGACTTGCTTGGTGTTGACAATGCAATACTAAAAACAAGAATACAGGTGGAGGCGCTTCTAGATTTCTCAGATGAGGATATTGAAACAGAGGGAATACAGTCAATTTCAAAACTCATAAACGACAGCAAGAAAGAAATCTCAAAAATTCTAGAAAAGTTAAAAAATAACAGATTATTATTTGAGACTAGCAAGGTAGCTGTAATCGGAAAGCCTAATACTGGAAAATCATCTTTAATAAATTATTTGACAGAAGATGAAGTTTCTATTGTAAATAAAAAAGCAGGAACAACAAGGGATGTTGTGTCAAAGATATTTAGTTTAGACGGCGTTCCTGTGACAATATTTGATACGGCTGGAATAAGAGACACAAACGACTTAATAGAAAAAGAGGGAAGAGAGAGAGCTCTTAAACAAGCAGCTTCAGCTAATATAGTTGTCTATTTGTACAATGTATCTGATGGCATTGATCAAGAGGATATTGAAATATTAAGCAACATAAGGAAAGCAAACGAAAACATATTGGTTGCTGCAAATAAAATTGATCTTATAGAAAAAGAAGTTTTAGAAAAAATAAAGGCAAACAATAAAGAAGATTTATTTATATCAATAAAAGAAAATATTAATATGAATATGATGCGAAATAAAATTCTAGAGTATTTAAAATCAGCTATTAAAAATTCGTCCTCTGGGCTTTACAATATTAAAAATATTGAGCACTTAAACCAAGCTTACCAAGAAATTGATGGCATTCAAATCAATCTCAACGAACTCGAATTAATTGCTGAAAAACTAAAAATGGCTCAAAAAAATATTTCTATGGTTTTAGATAATAACGATGACGAGAGAGTTTTAAGTGGAATATTCTCAAATTTTTGTATTGGAAAGTAATATAATGGTGCTATGAAAAAATATGACGTGATAATAATAGGTGGAGGACATGCAGGAACAGAAGCATGTTTAGCTAGCGCGAGATGCGGCAGCAATACTTTATTGATTACTCAAAATTTTAAAACAATCGGCCAAATGAGTTGCAATCCTTCTATTGGAGGAATAGGAAAGGGGCACTTGACCAAGGAAGTAGATGCTCTTGGCGGTGTAATGGCTAGAGCCGCAGATGCTTCCGGAATACATTTTAGAACCCTAAATAAGAAAAAAGGCCCAGCTGTTTGGGCTACGAGATCACAAGCCGACAGAGATTTATATAAAGCTTTTATACAAAAAGAAATAAAGGGACAATTCGGCCTAGAAGTTTTGGATGGGGAAGTAATCGATATCATAATAAAAAATAATATCATTTGTGGAGTTGAATTAAACGACGGTACAACAATCGAAACCAAAAATGTTATTTTAACCGCAGGAACATTTTTATCTGGAATGATTCATATTGGTAACAAGTCTTTCTCTGCTGGAAGAATAGGAGAAGATGCTTCTAATAAGTTATCAAAAAGAATGCAAGATTTAGACTTGATGATGGGACGTTTAAAAACGGGAACCCCGCCAAGACTAAATGGCAATACGATAAACTATAAAAATCTGATCGAACAACCTGGCGACGAACCGCGACCAGTCTTTTCGTTTATAGGTAAAGAATCTGATCACCCTAAGCAAATTAAATGTTACATAGCTAGAACAAATGAAAAAACGCACGAGTATATTAGAAAATCCTTAGATAACTCACCCTTATTTAATGGAGTGATAACAGGGAAGGGGCCTAGATATTGTCCTTCTATTGAAGATAAAGTAATAAGGTTTTCTGAAAAAAAATCTCATCAAATATTTCTGGAGCCCGAGGGTTTAAATACTAATTTAGTTTATCCAAATGGTATATCAACCAGTTTGCCAGAAGAAGACCAAGAAAAGTTTATCCGAACAATTTCGGGTCTTGAGAATGTAAAGATAGAAAATTTTGGATATGCAATAGAATATGATTTTTTTGACCCAAGAGGGTTAACTTCATTTTTAGAAAATAAAAAAATTGAGGGCCTTTTTATGGCAGGTCAAATAAATGGTACAACTGGTTACGAGGAGGCTGCTTCTCAGGGTATTTTGGCAGGTATCAATGCATCTATGAAATCACAAGATAAAGATATGTGGTCACCATCAAGAGAAAATTCTTACATCGGAGTGATGGTTGATGATCTAATTACCCAAGGTGCTCCTGAGCCGTATAGAATGTTCACGAGTAGAGCGGAACACAGATTATACTTGAGGGAAGATAATGCAGATGAAAGACTAACAGCTATTGGCGCAAAACTAGGATCTGTTAATCGAGAAAGATTAGATGTATACAATGATAAGAAAGACCAAATTAATAGAGAGTTAATAAGGCTGAAAGAATTAAAATTTAATGAAAATAATAAAGTTATATCAGCCAGTGATTTCTTAAAAAGACCCAGCACAACTTATAGTAGATTGTCAGATTTTATTCCTGATTTTGATAATAAAAATTCAAAAGTTGGCGAATCTTGTGCTATAAGAATTAAATACGAGGGGTACATTGCAAGACAAAACCTAGAAGTAAAAAGAAATAAAAAAGATGAAGAGATGAAACTACCGAAAATAATTAATTATTCTTCAATATCTGCTTTATCTAAGGAAGCAAGAGAAAATCTTGACATAGCAAGACCTCAAAATTTAAGACAGGCTTCAAGAGTGCCGGGAGTCACGCCAGCTGCTATATCTATTTTAAAAGTTCAAATAAAAGCCATTAAAAACAATAAAAAAGAAATGGCTCAAGATGCAAAGTAATAAAATAAAAGACTTTTTTTTTGAAGAGTTATCAAACTATGTTGACGATAGACAAACAACAGGCGACAAACTAATAAAATTTTGTGAACATATAAAAAAATCTAATAAACTTTATAATTTAACATCAATTATAGAATTAGATGATATGTTAATAAAACATGTTCTAGATAGTTTATCAATTAATGAATACATATTTGGAAATAATATATTAGACATAGGCTCTGGGGCTGGCTTTCCTGGAATTCCTTTAGCTTTAGTTTCACCTAAGAAAAATTTTTTACTGATCGACGCAAACAACAAAAAAATAATTTTTTTAAACCATGTTAAGATAAATCTAGACTTAGAAAATGTTGATTTGCTGCATAAAAGAATAGAAGATCTTAATAATGTAAAATTTTTTGATACGATATTATGTAGATCTTATGCGTCATTAAAAACAATATATTCTAATTCTATAAATCATCTAAGTGAGAATGGAGTTATCATTGCCATGAAAGGAAAATATCCGCATGATGAGCTAAGCGCATTAGAAAATTTAAGTAAAAGCATTCGTTTTACAGTAAAGAGGATAAATGTTCCAAAATTATCAGCAGAAAGACATGTAGTAATTATATATAAATGATAAAAAGGTGAAATTTTGAGTAAAATTTTTTCTATTTGTAATCAAAAAGGTGGAGTTGGCAAGACAACAACCAGCGTTAATTTATCTGCCGCTCTTTCATTAAATAACAAAAAAGTCTTGTTGGTTGATATGGACCCTCAGGGAAACGCAACAATGGGTTCCGGCATTAATAAATATGACCTTGAATATTCTTTAGCTGATTTACTATTGGAGAATGAGCTTGATACAAAAGATGTGGTTCACAAAGTAGACGAAGGTTTCGATCTTTTACCTTCAAATCAGGCTCTTACATTTGCCGAGGTTAAGTTATTAGAATTTAAGGACAGAGAACTCAAATTAAAAAAAATTATAGAAATTATTGATGAAGACTATGATTTTATAATTATTGACTGTCCACCATCGTTAAATATTTTGACTGTAAATGCTCTCGCTGTTTCGGACTCAGTTATTATTCCAACACAATGCGAGTATTATGCTTTGGAAGGATTAACAGCATTGCTTGAAACTATCGATAAGATTAAAATATCAGTAAATGAGAGTTTAAAGATTGGGGGAATTTTAAGGACAATGTACGACCCGCGAAATAATTTGGCGCAAGATGTTTCCGCAGAGTTAGAAAGCCATTTTGGCAAAAATGTGTTTAATACAATAATTCCTAGAAATGTAAGTCTTGCAGAGGCTCCAAGTCATGGCTCTTCAATTATAAATTATGATAGAGGGTCCAAAGGATCAATGTCATATTTAGCTTTAGCTGGTGAAATAGTTAAAATATCAAAATAGGAAGTTAATAATGGCGAAAAAAAAAGGCGGTCTAGGAAATAAGGGGGTTGAGGTACTTCTTAGCTCTTCAAAGACAGATAAAATTCTATCAGGCCATGCGTCACTTGAAATTGAGACTTCGCAAATCACAACTAGCCCCTATCAACCAAGAACAAATTTCGAGGAAGAAGGCCTTAAGTCATTAGTTGAATCAATAAGAGAGCAAGGAGTAATCCAGCCCATTTTGGTAAGAAAAAGCGGGGGAAATAAGTACGAACTTATTGCGGGGGAAAGAAGGTTGCGAGCCGTAAAAATTTTAGGGTACAACAAAATTCCCGCTATTATTAAAACAATAACCGATGAGGCTGCTGCAATATATGCTTTATTAGAGAACGTCCAAAGAGAGAACCTTAATCCAATAGAAGAGGCATTAGGACTAGAAAAGCTTATTAAGAAATTTAAGTTTACTCAAGAAGCATTAGCTAAAAAAACTGGTAAATCTAGATCACACATATCAAATCTAATAAGATTATTGTCATTAGACGAATATGTAATAAAGCTGTTGTCGCAAAAAAAAATAGATATGGGTCATGCGAGAGCTTTATTACCATTAAGTCTTGCGTCGCAAAAACTATATGCTGATAAGGTAGTTTCACTAAAGCTTTCTGTAAGAGATATAGAAAAACTGGTAGTAGAAAAGGGAGATCCCTCGACTAAGAAAACTTCAAAAATAAAAAAAGATGACCATATAACCAAAATTGAAGACCAGCTAAGAGAAAAGCTTGGAGTAGCTATAGATATCAGTCATTCTAAGTTTAAAAATAATGGAAAAATAATCCTAAAATATAGCAATTTAGACGTTTTGGAAGGGCTTTTAAAAAAGCTTGGGTATAAAAAATAACTTGTTACAAGTTTTTAAGTAAAAAACAGGCCAAAACAGGGAGAAATGATTACATATATATTAAATTTATCAATATCGTTATTAAATATATTGATAAATTTTCGTACTCTTAATATACTGCATACCCGAAGAGCTTATGTTTTTTAGAAAGCAACTAATTGAACTATTTATATTCATTATAATTACTTCAGTACTGTGGTTTCTATTTGATTTAGGTTTAGCTGTCTCTTTTTTATGCGGAGTAAGTGTAAGTTTTTTATCAAACGCATATTTGGCATATATGTTGCTTATTTATAAAGCAAAGTCATTAAAACAAGAGGCAAGACGATTTTATATAGCAGAATTTGGAAAATGGTCTATTGCGGTAATATTATTTGCTTTAATATTCTCATGCTTAGATATAGAAGAACCATTAGTTTTTTTTGGCGCGTTTATTTTTTCAAATTTGGTAACGATTTTTTTTACAAAACTACAAATTAGTAAATAACTATGGCGGCTGGCGCACAAACTGGTTCAGAGTATATAAAGCATCATTTGACAAATTGGACGTTTGGCAAAGACCCAAGTGATGGTGTTTGGAAAATAGCAGAAACAGCACAACAAGCTCAAGAAATGGGCTTCTATGCAATACATTTAGATTCTATGGGATGGTCTGTAGCTCTTGGATTTATTTTCATACTTTTATTTAGCATTGTTGGAAAAAAAGCAACTACCGGTGTACCAGGTGGACTTCAAAACTCAATAGAAATAATTATTGAGTTTATAGATTCAAATGTTAGAGATACTTTTTCTCACACAAATAAGTTAATTGCGCCGATGGCACTAACAGCATTTGTCTGGGTTTTGTTAATGAATTTAATGGACTTAGTTCCAGTTGATTTTATACCGCAGATAGCAACCTATATTGGTGTGCATGTTTATGGTATGGATCCTCATCACGTATATTTTAAAATAGTTCCAACAACAGACCCTAATGTAACAATGGGAATGTCTTTATCGGTATTTTTCTTAGCTCTTTTTTATAGTGTAAAGAATAAGGGCATGGGTGGGTTTGTGGGTGAATTAACTTTACATCCATTCACATCAAAAAACTTTTTAATAAAGCTTATTTTAATTCCAATAAATTTATTTTTGGAAGGCGTATCTTTATTAGCAAAACCAATCTCACATGGCTTGAGATTATTTGGTAACCTTTATGCTGGTGAAATGATTTTCATTTTAATAGCATTATTACCATTATATGCCCAGTGGACACTATCAGTTCCATGGGCAATTTTTCATATTTTAGTAATCGTTCTTCAGGCTTTCATATTTATGGTTTTAATGGTGGTTTATATGAATATGGCTCATGACACTGGAGATCATTAGGTATTTTTTTAATGACAATAATTTTTTAATGACAATATAAGTAGAGGGTAACTATGGAAGCAAATGGATTAATATATATAGCGGGAGCATTAATGATGGGTTTAGGCGCATTGGGTGCTGCAATCGGAATTGGTAATTTAGGCGGGAAGTACATGGAAGGTATTGCGAGGCAGCCAGAATTGATACCAATGCTTAGAACACAAATGTTCATCGTACTTGGTTTAGTAGATGCCGTACCAATGATATCAGTGGGTATTGCATTCTATTTATTATTTGCGGTTGCGTAATAATTAAAGCAACGGGAGCTAAAATTGAATATTAATTTAACTTTGATTGGACAAGCAATATCTTTTGCGATTTTTGTTTTGTTTTGCATGAAGTATGTATGGCCTCCTATTACATCAGCATTAGAACAAAGAAAAAAAACAATAGCCGATGGTTTATCTGCTGCTGAATTAGGCGAGCAAGCTTTAGAAAAAGCCAAAATAGATGTTGATGCAAAACTTTCTGAAGCAAAGGGAGAAGCTAAAAATATTATAGCAATGGCTGAAAAAAGACAAAGCGATATATTGGATGAGGCAAATGTAAAGGCATCTGAAGAAACTTCCAAAAAACTTAAACTTGCCGAACAAGAAGTTGAGCAGTTATCTATGAGACTAAAAGAGTCACTAAAAAAAGATTTGTCTAAACTTGTTGTAGAGGGCGCAGAGATGATTTTAAAAAAAGAAATTGATAAAAGTACTCATGATAAAGCGATACAGGACCTAGTAACTAAAATATAAAAATTATGTCAGAATTATTAACAACAGCAAGACCATATGCGAAAGCACTTTTTAAAAGTGCCAATGAGCATAATGCGCTAGAAAAAAACTTTGAAATGTTGAGAAATTTAAAGATAGTTCTTGAAGATGAAAATGTAAAAAGTATCGTTTCAAATGACTCTTTTGATAATAAATATAAAGTTAGTTTATTGACCGATATATTAAAAGAAAATTCTGATGAAAGCTTCATAAGATTTATAAGTTTATTAGCAGAAAATAATAGACTATTAGTTGTAGATGAAATAGTTGGTTTATATGATATTTATTTCCAAGAAGAGAAAAGTTTAAAAACTGTAAAAATCGATACGGCTTTTGATCTAAGCACTGATCAACTCGAGTCAATAAAGTCAGCTTTGGAAAAAAGATTTAATAAGAAAATTGAAATAGAGCAAAATTTAGACGCATCTCTTCTAGCAGGCGCCGTAGTTAGGATAGATGATTTAGTAATAGATGGTTCACTTAGAGAACAGTTGAGAAAATTAGAATCTCAATTAATTTGAAACAATAGAGGAAAGAATAATGCAACTTAGTCCAACAGAAATTAGTGATTTAATCAAAAAAAGAATTGAAGGGTCTGATCTTTCTGCCGAAGCAAAAACAGAAGGAACCATCGTAGCTGTAACTGATGGAATTGTAAGAATACATGGTTTATCGGACGTTATGGCTGGAGAAATGATTGAGTTTCCAAATAATACTTATGGCTTGGCTCTTAACCTAGAAAGAGATTCCGTCGGGGCAGTTATATTAGGTAACTATGAGCATTTATCTGAAGGAGATACAGCTAAGTGTACTGGAAAAATTTTAGAGGTCCCAGTTGGAGAAGCTTTGATTGGTAGAGTTGTTAATTCACTAGGTGCACCCATAGATGGAAAAGGAGAGATTGATTCAAAGGAGTTTGCTCCAGTAGAAAAAGTTGCGCCCGGAGTTATTCAAAGACAGTCAGTAGATCAACCTGTACAAACAGGATTAAAATCTATTGATGCTATGGTTCCAATTGGAAGAGGGCAAAGAGAATTAATTATTGGTGATAGACAAACAGGTAAAACGGCTATTGCTATTGATACAATAATTAACCAAAAAGGAACAGGTGTAAAATGTATTTATGTTGCAATAGGTCAAAAAGCTTCTTCTGTATCTAATGTTGTTAAAAAACTAGAAGAACATGGTGCTTTAGATCATACAATAGTAGTAGCTTCAACGGCAGCTGAGTCAGCTGCAATGCAATATATAGCTCCGTATGCAGGTTGCTCTATGGGTGAATATTTCATGGAAAAAGGAGAGGATGCATTAATAATTTATGATGATCTGAGTAAACAAGCTGTAGCATACAGACAAGTATCACTTCTTTTAAAGAGACCTCCAGGAAGAGAGGCATACCCGGGAGATGTTTTTTATCTCCACTCGAGGTTATTAGAAAGAGCGTCGAGAGTAAATGCAGAGCATATTGAAAAAATTACAGGTGGAGCCGTAAAAGGAAAAACAGGATCACTAACAGCAATGCCAATTATTGAAACGCAAGCTGGTGACGTATCAGCATTTGTTCCAACCAATGTAATTTCAATTACTGATGGGCAAATATTTTTGGAAACTAACTTATTCAATTCAGGTTTAAGACCGGCCGTGGACGCAGGACTATCAGTATCTAGAGTTGGCGGTGCAGCGCAAACAAAACTAATAAAAAAACTTGGTGGTGGAGTTCGATTAGCATTAGCTCAATACAGAGAGCTTGCAGCTTTCTCACAATTTGCATCTGATTTAGATGAGCAAACAAGAAAACAATTAGAGCGTGGTGAGAGAGTAATGGAATTAATGAAGCAGACTCAATATTCCCCTCTAAATATATCGTCTATGGGGCTTGTACTTTATGCGGCAAATGAGGGTTACTTAGATAATATTGAAGTTAATAAAATAAAAGATTTTGAAAAAGCTCTTTTAGGTTTTGCGACATCTGAATATTCTGATTTTATGAATAGTCTTGAAGAGTCAGGAGATTACAATGATGATATTGGCAATAACTTAAAAGAATTATTAGAAAAATTTGTATCAACACAAACATGGTAAATTAAATGTCAGGCGGAAAAGAAATAAAAGGACAAATTTCTAGTATAAAAAATACTCAGAAAATTACAAAAGCTATGGAAATGGTGGCTGCGAGCAAAATGAAAAAAGCTCAAGGCCGTATGTCATCAGCTAGGCCATATGCAGAAATGATAAAAAATGTAGTAGGTCATTTAGCGAGTGCACACCCCGAATACAAGCACCCGTTTTTGGTGAAAAGAGATTCAGTTAAAAGAGTTGGTTTGATTATAATTAGTTCTGACAGAGGGTTATGCGGTGGTTTAAATACCAATTTATTTAAACAAGCATTAAAGCAAATAAACGAATGGAATAAAAACTCAATAGAAGTGGACGTATGTGCAATTGGATCAAAAGCTGAAAAATTTTTTAAAAGACTAAATGTTAATTTGGTTGCACAAGTTTCACAACTAGGAGATAGCCCAGAAATAAATGATGTAATAGGACCTATTAAAATAATGTTGGATAATTTTATTGAAGGAAATATTGACGAGCTTCACTTAGCTGAAAATAAATTTATAAATACAATGTCACAAGAGCCAGGATTAAATCACTTATTACCAACAGTGCCAAATAAAGAAGATGATTTATCACATCATTGGGATTATATATATGAACCAGATTCTAAAAGTGTGATAGATAATCTGCTAATTAGGTATATAGAGTCGCTAGTTTACCAAGGTATCGTAGAAAACGTTGCGTGTGAAATGTCAGCAAGAATGGTTGCAATGAAAAGTGCATCTGATAACGCAAGTGATTTGATAGATGAATTACAATTGGTTTATAACAAGGCAAGACAGGCATCAATAACACAAGAACTTTCAGAAATCGTAGCTGGAGCAGCTGCAGTTTAGTTATTAACGGAGACTAAATATAATGAGCACAGGAAAAATAGTACAGGTAATCGGAGCGGTAGTTGACGTAGAATTTGCTAAAGATTCTATACCGCAAATTTATGACGCATTAAAAGTAGATGAGGCTGATTTAACACTTGAGGTTCAGCAACAATTAGGCGATGGCATTGTTAGAACTATTGCTATGGGAACTTCAGATGGAGTTAAGAGAGGCTTTGACGTCATTAATACAGGCGCCCCAATATCTGTTCCAGTCGGTGAAAAAACCCTTGGAAGAATAATGAATGTGCTTGGCAACCCTATTGATGAAGCAGGATCAATTGATGCTAAAAAGACTATGCCTATCCATAGAAAACCACCCTCATATGAAGAACAAGCTGGTGGAAATGAATTATTAGAAACAGGAATTAAAGTTATAGATCTTTTATGCCCTTTTGCTAAAGGAGGAAAAGTAGGTTTATTTGGTGGCGCAGGAGTAGGAAAAACTGTAAACATGATGGAGTTAATTAGAAATATCGCGACAGAACATAGCGGTTATTCTGTCTTTGCAGGTGTTGGCGAGAGAACAAGGGAAGGTAACGATTTTTTCCATGAAATGAAAGAGTCAAAAGTACTGGATAAAGTATCATTAGTATATGGCCAAATGAATGAGCCTCCAGGAAATAGATTAAGAGTTGCACTAACAGGTTTGACGATGGCTGAAGATTTCCGTGATGAAGGAAAGGATGTATTGATGTTCATTGATAATATTTATAGATATACATTGGCAGGCACAGAAGTATCTGCGCTTTTAGGAAGAATGCCGTCTGCTGTTGGGTATCAACCTACATTAGCTGAAGAAATGGGAGCGTTACAAGAGCGAATTACATCAACACAATCTGGCTCTATAACATCTATTCAGGCTGTATACGTTCCTGCTGATGACCTAACAGACCCATCGCCGGCAACAACATTTGCTCATCTTGATGCTACTGTTGTTTTATCAAGACAAGTTGCAGAGCTAGGAATTTACCCAGCTGTAGATCCACTAGATTCTACAAGTAGGCAGCTCGATCCTCTAGTAGTTGGAAATGATCATTATGATGTTGCAAGAAGTGTTCAGAATACTCTTCAAAAATATAAAGAGTTGAAAGATATAATTGCTATTTTAGGTATGGATGAACTTTCAGAGGAAGATAAACTAGTAGTTGCGCGAGCAAGAAAAATTCAGAGATTCTTATCGCAACCATTCTTTGTAGCAGAAGTATTTACAGGCAGCCCAGGAAAATATGTTTCATTGAAAGATACAATTAAAGGGTTCAAAAGCATTATTGATGGTGAATATGATCACTTGCCAGAACAAGCTTTTTATATGATCGGAAGTATTGAAGAAGCGGAGGAAAGAGCAAAGGCTCTTTAATAAAAAAAATGTCAATTATGCATCTAGACATAGTAAGCGCAGAGGAAGAAATATTTTCTGGCAATGTGAAGAATATAATAGCAGCTGCTATGATGGGTGAGGTTGGAATATATCCAAAACATACTCCTATGATTACGCCCCTTAAACCTGGTGAAGTCAAAATAATAACCGAGGAAGATGAAGAGCAGTTATTTTTTATATCTGGAGGAGTTATTGAAGTTCAGCCAGATATTGTTACAGTCCTTGCGGATACAGCAATAAGAGGCCAAGATCTTGATGAAGCAAGAGCTGCAGAGGCTAAAAAAAGAGCTGAAGAAGCATTAGCTAATAAAAGTGACAATATTGATGCTGCTAAGGCGTTAGCAGAATTAGCTCAAGCTGCGGCACAGTTAAAAATGATAGAGACCATAAGAAAAAAGGGTAAATAAATCCTTCTAGTACAGTTTTTGTGCATATTATCTAAACTCATAGTAGAATAATGAGATAAAACTAATCCATAAAAATTAAATGAGCTTAAATATAATAATTCTAGCAGCTGGAAATGGTAAGAGAATGCATAGTTCATTACCAAAAGTTATGCACAAAGTTGGTGGTAAAACTATGTTAGAACATGTTTTATTGACTGCTCAAAAACTTAATCCCAAAACAGTAAACGTAGTTGTTAATTCAAAAATAGAATTCATTAAAAAAAGCTTCCTGAATTACGATCTTAATTGGCATAATCAGTTAGAACAAAAAGGAACAGCTGATGCGGTAAAAACTGTTCTACCTCATTTAAATAAAGAAGAAGACGTATTAATTTTATATGCTGACACTCCATTATTAGATTTCAAACTATTAGAAAAATTCATAAATTATATGCCTAAAGCTGACGCAAAAGTTTTAACTGTTGAATTAGATGACCCATTTGGATATGGAAGAATAATTAGAGAGCAAGCAGAAGAAGAAATTATTTCAAAGATAGTCGAAGAAACAGAAGCTGATGAAACTCAAAAGGATATTAATGAATGTAATACTGGAATAATTTTTAGTAAAGTGGAAGTATTGCAGGGCTTAATATCTGAAGTAAAAAATAATAATTCAAAAAAAGAATTTTATTTGACGGATGTAGTATCAATAGCAAATAATAAAGGATTGACAGTAGCACCGCTTTTAGCAGTAGATGAGCGCAATTCATTGTTAGGTGTGAATGATAAATGCCAGCTAGAAAATACAGAACAAATATTCCAAAAAAATAATAGGCAAAAATTTTTAACACAGGGTGTAACCATGCTCGACGCAGGATCTATATATTTTAGAGGAGACGTAGAAATTGGATCTGATGTAGAAATTGATGGAAATGTAATTTTTGAAGGTGTTGTTAAATTAGGGAATAATGTAAAGATCAGAGCAAACACAATAATTAAAAACTCAGTAATCAGCAATGCAACAGAAATTAAACCATACAGTATAGTTGAGGACTCTATAATTGGAAACAATTGCAGCATTGGCCCTTTCGCAAGAATAAGACCAAATTGTACTTTAGAAGAAAATGTTGGTATCGGTAACTTTGTTGAAGTTAAAGCCTCTAGTATAAAGAAAAATACAAAAGCTAATCATCTAACATACTTAGGAGATTCTGAGATAGGAGAAAACGTTAATGTAGGTGCGGGCGTAATTACTTGTAATTATGATGGTGTAGAAAAACATAAAACGATAATTAAAGATAATGTATTTGTTGGGTCAGATTCACAGTTAATAGCACCCATAATTGTAGAAGAGGGTGTAACTATAGCTGCAGGATCCACAATAACTGATAATTCAGATAAAGACAGTTTACTAATAGCAAGATCAAGACAACAAGAAAAGAAAAATTGGAAAAGATAAGATAAATGTGTGGAATTGTAGCAGCAGCATCACAATCAGATGTTATTCGCATTTTAGCAGAAGGGCTAAAGCACCTAGAATATAGAGGCTATGATTCAGCTGGAATAGCTATTATTAAAAATGAATCTATAAATAGTTATAAAAAAAAAGGTAATGTTTCTGAGCTTGAAAAATCTTTAGATAAAAAATTAAAATCAAGTATTGGTATAGCGCATACGCGTTGGGCAACACATGGCAAGCCATCTGAAGAAAATGCTCATCCTCATATATCAGAAAATGGCATAGCTTTAGTTCACAATGGAATTATTGAGAACCATGTCGAAATTAAAAATAAATTTTTTAAAAATATAGTTTTATCTTCAGATACTGATACAGAAATTCTAGTCCATCTAATAAATTTATATTCTAAAGAAAATGAAATTTTAGATGCGGTAAATCTTGCTTTAAAGGAAATTAAGGGTTCGTATGCTATTGCAGTTTTAGACAAAAAAAATCCCGATAAAATTATTGTTGCAAGAAATGGTAGTCCATTGCTAATAGGTCTTGGGGATAATGCCAATTATATTGCTTCTGATGCGCAAGCTCTTGTTCAGCATACAGATAAATTTATATATCTAGAAGATGGTGATCTGGCAACAGTGACTTCAGGAGAAGTTAAAATATTTGATGAAGACATGAATAACATACGAAGAGAAACTAAAAAAAGTAATTTATCTTCAAACAGTAATTCAAAAGGTGACTATGCACATTTTATGCTCAAAGAAATATTTGAGCAGCCAGATGCTGTTAAATCTACTATACAAGACAGAATTATTAATAATGCAGTTCCTAAAGAGATATTAGGGCCAAATGTAGAAAAATATTTAGAAAAATTCAAAGTAGTGCAGATTATAGCTTGCGGAACTAGCTATCATGCTGCCTTAGTAGCAAAACATTGGCTGGAAAGGTTAGCAGGAATTCCTTGTCATGCTGAAATTGCAAGCGAGTTTAGATATAGAAGGCATGCTGTTCAAAAAGATACTTTGCTGATCTGTATATCGCAGTCAGGCGAAACGGCAGATACGTTATCAGCACTTAGAGAAATTAAGCGTGAAGATTATTATGTAGGAACAATCGCAATTTGTAATGTGCCAGAAAGCTCTCTAGCAAGAGAATGTGATTCAACTTTAATAACCCATGCAGGCCCAGAAATTGGCGTTGCATCAACAAAAGCATTTACAACCCAGCTGACAGCATTAATGCTATTAGTGATTATGCTTGGTAAAAAATTTGAAATTTCTGATGACTTAGAAAATTCATTGTGTATTCAGCTTAAATCACTTCCAGAAAAAATAAAAAGTACTTTAGCTTTAGACAATAAAATAGCTGAGCTAGCAAAAATATTTTCTGATAAGGAGCACACCCTATTTTTAGGAAGAGGATCACATTTTCCAATAGCAAGAGAAGGTGCCTTGAAGCTGAAAGAGATATCATATATACATGCAGAAGCTTATGCAGCTGGAGAATTGAAACATGGTCCACTAGCAATAGTTGACGAAAATATGCCAGTTGTTGCTGTAGCACCAAATAATATAGTTTTAGAAAAGTTAAAGTCAAATCTAGAAGAAGTAAAAGCAAGAGGTGGGAAACTTTATATATTTGCTGATAAAAAAGCAGGATTTAAAAATGATGAAATATCACAGGTGTTTGAGATAGATGCTCCAATGAATCCAGTTTCTCCTATCTTATTCACAATACCACTTCAATTACTTGCATATCATTGTGCAATTATTAAAGGAACTAATGTTGATATGCCAAGAAATTTAGCAAAGTCAGTAAC
>CAJYAP010000016.1 GCA_913065025.1 uncultured Gammaproteobacteria bacterium | reverse complement strand
AAAAAAAACACGAGTTATTTATAATGTTTTTTTAATAGATATGACCCTATGGTTCCCACTAATATAGCTAGAATTAAATTAACGAATACAATCATTAGTATTACAACTAGAACAATAAATATATCAATTTTTGACTTAGATTTAATATTATAAAAAAAATTCCAATCAATTATGTCATAACCAACTTTTAATAATATAGAAGCTAATATTGCAAGTGGAATCATTGCTGCATAGTTTCCAAAAAATACCAGAATCATTATTAAAATGACTGAATGAAGTAATCCTGAAAATGGCGTTTTACCTCCACTTTGAATATTTATAACAGTCCTCATTGTCGCACCTGCTCCTGCTAAGCCGCCGAGAAGTCCTGAGAAAATATTTCCAATACCTTGACCTATAGATTCTTTTCTAGGCAAATGATTTGTGTTAGTCATATTATCTGCAACTACGGATGTTAATAAACTATCAATAACTCCTAGTGATGCTAACATTGCCGCATAAAATATTATTTCAGGTAATTCTGTTAATGTCGGGACGTAAATTGAAAAGCTAGGAATTCCAGATGGGATATGACCAATTATTGTTTGATTGGTAAAATAAAAACTTGCTAGTAATGAGCCAATTATTAATGCAATAACTGGACGCGGAATATATGAATCTATTTTTTTTGAAATAAATACCAAGACAAATAGCCCTGCTAAACCGATTATTAATGCGTCTATTTTATAATCTGAAATATTTTGTAATTTTGTTAAAGAAGATATTACGCTTCCTTCTGAGCCAAGCCCCAATAAAACTGGAATTTGTAAACATATAATAATTATCCCAATCCCAGACATAAACCCTGTTACTACACTATCAGGAATTGTTTTTACGTGGTCACCAAGTCTAGTACAGCCTATTAATACTTGCATCAAACCTGACAAAGATATAATAAAAAAAACAATTTCAAGATTTCTATCAAAATATAAAAATATTGATGCTACTACTACTGTCATTGGTCCGGTAGGGCCAGAAATTTGAGTTGGTGTTCCTCCGAATAAAGCTGCAAAAAAACCAACAATAATTGCACCGTACAAACCTGGCAATGGGCCTAAACCAGAAGCAACTCCAAATGCTAAGGCTAGAGGCAATGCTACAACTGCAGCTGTCAAACCACCAAAGAAATCTCCCCGAAGATTGTTAATATTAAATCCATGGAGTATTTTCATAGTGATTTTTTACCGAAAGGATATAAGTTGGGCCTAGGTTAGAAGTGCTAACATTTCATCGGTATATGTGAATTTTTCTCTTGGTTTACCTTTTGGCTTACCATTGTCAACTTCATGCTTATCAATAACTTCCCATTCGATAAAATTAATATATCTGACTTTATTAGAAGCTAGAATTTCATGAATTTTTTTATTTCCTAACTTTTGTTTTTTATCATTTAGCTTTTCTATATCTTTCATTAACTCTTCTATTGTTTCATTAGCGCAGGCTTTGTTTGTTCCTATAATTCCACTTGGACCTCTTTTAATCCAACCAGCTGTATAAAGTTGAGGAACGACAATATTGTTTTCATTATCTTCAGTAACTCGTCCTTTGTCATTTGGTATTACACCCCATGCGTCATGAAATGGCACACCTTCTAAAGCAACACCTCTATATCCAATACTTCTAAATAAAAGTCCTGCTTTTAACTCTTCTAATTCTCCAGTACCTCTAGCAGATTGTTTAAACGGCTCTCCTGAAAGAGCATTTTTTTCAAATACTACTGTCTCAAGTTTTTTATTTCCTTTAAGTTCTACCGGGCTTCTTAAAAATTGTATATGACATTTTTTTGGTTTTACATATGGTCTTGTCCAAGGAAAACTTCTAGCCTTATGAGGACTTTTTGGTTCAGCATATCCAGAAAATAGCTCATATATCTTTTTAGCAGCCCTACCTTTTCTATCAGCTAATTCATCTTCGCTAGATTTATTTAATATTGCTTCTGATGGGTCAACAAAAGTGTCGCATTCTTGAAGCTCACCAAATTCTTTAAGTTCTTTTGAAGTCATTGCTCCTTGAGCAGGACCTCTTCTTCCTACCACATAAATATTTTTAACTTTACTTGTTTCTAAAACATCAAGTGCATGCTGAGAAATATCTGTACATTTTAATTCGTCAACAGTTTTTGAAAGTATTCTTGCAACGTCAGCTGCAACATTTCCTTGCCCAATAATAACTGCTGTTTCGTGTGATAGGTCAAATTCTCTTTCTCTATATTCTGGATGACCGTTATACCATGCTACAAATTCTGTAGCTGTATGACTTCCTTTTAAATCCTCGCCTGGAATGCCAAGTTTTCTATCAGTTTCAGCACCCATTGTAATAATAACCGCATGATGAGTTTCTTTTAATTCATCTACAGTGATATCTTTGCCAACACTTACATTTCCAAAGTAATTGAACTCCTCTGGTTCTGCCATTACTGCAAATTTTTCTATACTTTTTTTAATTAAAGGATGATCTGGAGCAACACCAGTTCTAACAAGTCCATATGGGGCGCATAATTTTTCAATTAAATTAACTTCAACCTTTAAATCTGAATTTATTAAAGCATCAGCAGCATAAAAACCACTTGGTCCTGCTCCTACTATTGCAACTTTCAAAGGGTTATCTGAACTTCCTAATTTGCTCATTTTTTCTCACTCTGTATAAAAATTATAAACCTAATGCTTCTCTTTTATCTTCTGCGCCTTCTAGAGGTTCAAGAGTATCTGTAATATTTGGGGTTTCTTGAGATCTTTCTTCATTAATATCTACCCAATGTTCTTGACCGTCAGGAAGATCATCTTCTTCATAAATTGCTTCTACAGGACACTCTGGCACGCATGCACTACAATCTATGCAGACATCTGGATTTATGTACAACATTTCATCGTCAACATGAAACGCTTCAACAGGACAAACTGAAACGCAGTCAGTAAATCTACATCCTCTACAATTATCTGTTACTACTGTTGTCATAATAAATACTCCTAATAACTTAACTAAATTATATACCTACGCAGAAAAAACTAAAAGTTCACCACGATTCATTTCTATAGCATCTCCACTCCATCTGTGGAATGATCCTTCTGTAAATTCCTTATCAATTTTAATTTGCGTATTATCTTTTAAATATTTAAGTAATAATTTTAAATATACTGGACTATATAAGCAATCGTAAGAAAAGGTGGGCAAAATTTCTATATTATCTTTACAAATTATTGTGCCTCTTTTCATTCCTGCGCCAGTCCTAATTCCCATTTCACCAAAGGTTAGAATTGTTCCAGAATTCATATTTACTCCTGTAAAATCACCACATTTACCTCCAACTACAATCGTAGCATTTGCCATGCCATGGCCTAATTCATTTTTAACATTTCCTTCAATAATGATTTCACCACCAGACACACCTTTTGATGCTCCTCTGTAAGCACAAGCTACACAGTGCCCGCTATTACCGGCAATATGTATCCTTCCGCCAGACATCTCTGGCGCTATCCAGTCGCCAGTACTTCCATTAACTTTTATAAATCCACCAGACATTGCTGAGCCTAAATGCTGACCAACATCACCTTCTATAAACATTTCACCGTCAGCCATATTTGCTCCCAAATATTTAATTTGGTGAATGTCACCTTCAACTTCCAATGATGTTGCTTTATTATTTGAAACAGAAAAAAAATCAGCTAAATTTACTTCTCTATTGCCGTGGTAAATTTTAAGTTTTTCAACCTCTTTAACTTTTAAACTATTTATTATTGCAGGAGTAATACATTCTGCTTCTGTTGGAACCTCAGGTTGTGTATGTAGTTTTAATTTCATAATTTTATTTTTATTTATTTAACAAGGTCTTTTAAAAAGAATTTATATTTACCAAGTTTTCCGCCAAAATTTCCAGCTGTTATTTGAGTCACACCATCTTTTGCAGCAGCTTGCATTCCAACACTCATTGCCTTAGCAACTGCTTTTTCATCAGCACCATCAACAACGATTTCATAACACACATTGACATTTTCTGGAACAGCTGAGTCTTTAACAACTCCTTTTATGGTTGGACAATAAATATGATTCGTAGATGCAATTAAAGCTTTATACTTCGAACCAACTTTACTTCCACTCCTTACTACTCCTTTCGGGAAAGGCATTATTACATTCTCAACTCTTTTCATAACTTTAACTGCATCATAACAAGCGTCTAAACATTCACTAACATTGTTACCTAATATATAAAAATTACCTCCGCCAACAGATTCTTTAACTCCAAAACTTTCTTGGATAATAAACTCTCCATCAAATACAGGAATTCTCCAATACCTTTCGTTATTAATTTTTTTTCCTATTTGATGACCGTCGCCAAAATATCTTAATGCTCCGCCAACATTGATGGTGTCATCTGTATTAAAACCACTAAAACAAGCAGTAGTAGGGCAAGTCATAACACATTGCCCAATTCTTTCTATCAATCGTTTACCCAAGCTTTCTTTATCCATCGTAAAAAGCAAGATACTGTATCCTGGTCTACCATCGGGTGTATCTTCAGGCGTGAGCTTCATATCAATACCAGCCTCACACTTGCAGCCAATTACTGATGTCGCCATTCCGGTCATAGCGCGCGCAGCACCTTCAGCCCAATAATCATTTTCTGCTGTAATAATTACTTTTGCGGACCACATTGAAAATGCTTCTGCGTATGTATCAACAATTTCTGTATTATTAATTTTCATATATACTATTCTTCTTCTTTGTTCCTATTACTTTTCCTAAGCCATGTAAATAATCATCTTGAATTGCATAATTTTGATAATTGATAGAATAAAAATCATCAAAAAAAGGTTTTATAACTTTCTCAATCTCTTTATCATAATCAGGAGCTACGCGTAAAACTTTTTTGTCAGTATAATCACTAACGAATTCATGGTCCGCAATTAATAATTGTCCTGCCTTCATAACATATCTTGGAGCATTAAACATTTCCTCTTTATCTTCTAGCATATCGTATACAGTTACATCTGCATCAGCGCCAACTCCCAAATGACCTTTATCTTTCAAACCTAAACACTTTGCGGGACCAGCTCTTGTGATGATACAAATCTCGTTCAATGTATACTCTCTTTTTAACTCTCCTAATATTGTGCTATTCATTGCTTTTTGATTAACGCTTTTCATTGCTAATTTTCTGAATTCATAATCCATTAATAATTTTATTACCAGTGGATAATTTGCAAACGATCCTCCATTTGGATGATCTGTTGACAAAACTATTCTCCAAGGATCTTTTGATAATAAAAATATTTCTAACCCTATCGCCCATTGTAATGCATGAGTATAAATCATTCCTTGGTAATCAAATGGTAAAATACCACAACCACTCTCACACTCAGTATCTGCATTTACCCATTTTTCTTTTTTATAACTTCTTAACAGATATGTTAGAGGAGCGTCAGCTGTCATAAACATTGCTTTTCCAAACATTACTTGTCCAACATCACATGTTATATTTTGATGATCATTAACATAATCAGTAATTTCTTTAGATGCAGATTTTGGTGGTTTTCCAACTTCTCCAGCGTAACTATTAAACTGAATATGAGCGACATGCAATCTTCTGTCACCCGCTGTTTTCATACTTTCTAAAGTCGTATCAAAGTTACCACTATGCCCAAGATTGTTACAATGAATATGTGGTGGGTGAGGTAATCCCAGCTCATGAACAGCATCAATAAATGCTTCAATAACTTTTCTTGGTGCTATATCAGTGGCCTTACTGTCCTCATCAATACTTTTTACATTAAGATTTTTGTGACCTTTCCAAGGCTCGTCTCCACCAGGATTTACTAATTTAACAGTGTATGCTTTAGTTGCATTTAACCACCATGCAACCGCTTCTTTAAATTCAGCAAACCTTCCTTCAGCTATCAAACTTTGTAAAAATAAATTATTACCCAAGAGAACATAAAAACCATTATCAATAATTGGGGTATCATACATTTCTTCCAAAGCATGCCTTGCAGTTAAAGGCGGGACTGCTGCTTCCATAGCAGTGGTGTAACCAAGTGTTGCATATCTATAACCCGTAGCAAATGTTGAAGGCACTATTCCTCCAGATCCGGACTGAGTATTAGGTGTTTTGAAGTGTGGGTCTAATCTATGATCTTCTGGCATTAATTTTCTTGCCAAATTAACTTTAGGTCCAGTTATATGACAATGAATATCAACTCCGCCTGGCATTACCGCCATACCTTTTGCATCTATCACTTTAGCAGACTTAGAAACTTTAGAGACAATCTTTCCATCTTTAATGCAAATATCAACAACCTTCCCATCGATATTATTCGTTGGATCAAAGACTATACCGTTTATGATACGAATTTCATTATTCATAATTTAACTTAAACCTTTATAAATTTTTTTGATTAGTATGTACTTACATGTACTTTTTAGTTGCGTATGGTCTATTTGCTTTCTTAGACAACTCATTCACTTTTTTTCTAAGTTTTGTTAGCACCTCTAAGTCACTAGGGAATGGTGAATCAAAAGCAGGCCTTAAACTAATCGGAACATCATCCATTCTATAAACTGTTCCGCCTGTATTAATTCCATACGTGCTTGTTTGAATAGAAACATGGGCTGCCTCACTAGTTGGAGTATTTTTAGTATCTATAGATATTAATTTACATTTATCACTAGTTAAATGATCTATTGCAGGTTTTGGAAAATTAGCTACTGGATCACTTGCTATAATTAAAGCAGCATCTGCTTCTTTTCTTGATAAAGTATCAACTGTTGTAAATTCTCCAGGATTAAATCTTGGATGTCCTCTACTAAAATTAACACCAAATGGATATCCTGTTTGCCAAGATACAACATTATCAGCACCCGTTACATTGCCGTGCCCTCTTGCTGGTTTGGCTACAAAATGTGTAAATTCATTTAAATCTGTAGCTAAAGCCATTAAAGCTCCAGAGTTGAAATGCCTTCCTCTAGTCATGGTTAAACCCATGCCAAAAAATATCACACCATAATTACAATTTTTCATTCTTTGAAAAAGATCTTCAACAACTTCTTTTTCAACACCGCAAATATCTTTACAGTCATTAGGAATATCAACACCTTTACATGCAGCTCTTAACATCCACAATAACTCAAAATCTTTTCCAGGTTTTAGCTGAAGAAATATATCTGAAACACCTGCTGTTTTCGTATGTCTTATATCTACTATCACAACTGTTCTATCATCTTTACCATTTGGGGTGTACATACCTTCAGGTGTCACCGCATATCTAGCAAAATGTCGTGGGTGTGCTTCCGCTGGATTTCCTCCCCAGTACATTACAAAATCTGCTCTATTTTTTACCTCTCCCAACGTCATTGTTGGTTCTCCAACGCCTTGGAATGCCATTCCTGAGGGACCATGACAAACCGATGTTGTTGTATCAATTGTACCACCACAATCATCCATTATAGGTGCACAGTGTCTTTGTGCCTCACATACTGTGTCACTCATGCCATATAATATTGGGAATTTTGCGTCCATCAAGATTTTAGCCGCTTCATCGATTGCATCATCTAATGGAACTTCTTTACCAGCAATTCTTGCAATCGGTTTATCTTCTATCACATGGTTTAAAAACCATGATTTACCAAGAACACATGCGTCTTTGGCTTTAGTTATTACTTTCTTGTCCATGTCTACTGTTAAAGTTATATCGTCGCAACAACAACCACAAAAAGTACATGTAGCATTTTCAACTATTTTTTCATTTACTATTTTAATGTCTTTGCTTGCAGCACTCATAATATCTCCTTTATTTACTTCAACAATAAATTAACTTACCGCTGTTCTTGGCGGTAATACCGTTTTCTTTTTTACGCCTTTCTTAATAAATTCCACATCTATAGTCATTCCTTTTGAAGCAGGCATGCCAGATCCACAAGTCTCGCCATCAAATAAGCAACTTGACGGAGGGCCGTAAGGAATAAATGCATAACCAACTGGTAACTTGCCTTCTTTTAAGACTTTTACTTGAACTTCAGTTTCACCTATGTGATTACTTATTTTTACGATGTCGGCTGTTTCCAACCCTATCTCTTGAGCGTCTTCGAAGCTTAATTCCAACGTAGTTGTGACTCTTATATACTCTTCCTTAAGTTTACCCTTGTTCAGTCCCACTCCCTGTTTCGAAGAGCGGCCTGGTATGAGTATTAATTGTCCTTTCATTGCGTCATTACGTTTTTCCTAAGCCTTTAAATACCTGAATATTGTTATTTATCTATATTAACCTATGCTTATTAAGATAACCTATTATGGGATATAAAACAACAGTCTTATATTACCATAGTAGTATATGGAGCCGCCTGTCAGAATCGAACTGACTACCTGCTGATTACAAAACAACTGCTCTACCAAATGAGCTAAGGCGGCAATTTTCAACCTTTCAATACTACAAGTCCATCAAAAAGAAGTGATTCTACATGTATTAAAGGGTAGTTACAATTATCTATTATATCTTTAGCATTTCCTCCTGTTACATATATTTCCACAACAGAATCCTTGGATTCGAGCATTTTATCTAAAATGTTATTTATTGCATAGTAGGCAGATATTGATGATCCATTTTCAATACAAGAACGAGTATTATTGGAAAAAATATCACTAGATAATAGTTCCTCAGAAAAATCAAAATCTAGCATTTCGTGAAATATATTGTCAATCAAATTTTTGCTGGGAAGAATAATTCCACCTATATGATTTTTGTTTGAGTCAAGATAATCAATTGTAGTCGCAGTACCAGCATCAATAACTATAAGGTCATTTTTTGTTTTAACAGATGCACCAACTAAATTTAAAGCCCTGTCTGCTCCTAATCTTTTAACATCATCTTTATAAGCTAAAGAAATATGTTTCTGACAGTCTTCGGATGAAAAAAACTCAAGAATATTTTTCATGTCTGGAGGGAAATCACTAATAATAGAATTAATAATATTTTCATTTAAAACATTACAACAAAGAATTTTCTCGCACCCCATACTTTTAATTTTTATAATTAAGTCGTCAAAAATTAGTCTGTCGTTATAGCTATTTTTTTGAAATAAAATAATATTACCATTTTCAATAAATGCTATTTTATAATTGGTATGACCAAAATCAATTGCACAATAGTTCATCTTTAACTATTTTAACCTCACTAAATTCATATAAATTAATTTTATTGTCATGAAAACAGCAAAATTTTCCAAACTCATTAATACCCATTAAAGTTGTTTTTATTTTTTTATTATCAATGATAATGTTTTTTACCTTATTGTAATTATAGTCTATATCATTCCAATCTTCCGAAAGATTTTTATAATCGCAGAATTCAAATTCAGATAAGGATTCTAAGACTGCATGAAGTAAAATTCCTGCTATTTTATTCCTAGTTAAATTTGGATTTTTTTTTATAGATAATAATCCTGCCACATCTTGATCAATACTTTTTTTGTCATTATCTGAAACCTTTAGATTTAACCCAACACCGACCACCAAATATATTTTAGAATCTTTTCGGTAAACTAAGTCAATAAGTATTCCCCCTATTTTCGCACCTTCAAATATTAAATCATTTGGCCATTTAGTATTTATCTTCTTAAAATCATTTTTATGAAGCTCTTTTACTAACTTAATAGCAATGTAATAATTTAACATGTGAGGTATTTTTAAAGCCTTTTCGAAATTCCATGCAACAGAAAAACAAACATTATTTTCTGTTGAAACCCAAGATTTGTCAGATAGCCCTCTGCCTTTAGTTTGATTTTCTGCAAAGCATGCATGGCCATTTGGATACACACAATTCTTTTCCATCAGAACATTGTTTGTTGATGATGTACTTTCAAAAACCTGTATTACTGGCGTGAGTAATTTTGATTCTATTGGAAGAGAATCCCGTATATAATACGGATTTAGTAAATCATCAAAATTTTTCATGAATAAACCTACAAATAAAAATTTTATTACTAATATAGTTGATAATGATAATAACACTAATAAATTTGGTGGGCGAGTAAACACTCGATTTCCGCCTGAGCCGAATGGGTATCTTCATATAGGCCACGCTAAATCAATTTTCTTAAATTTTGAAATTGCCAAGACCTACGGTGGCAAATGTAATTTAAGATTTGATGATACTAATCCAGAAAAAGAAAATATAGAGTATATTGATTCAATAAAAAATGATATTGAATGGCTCGGCTATAAATGGGACTCAATACATTATGCCTCAGATTATTTTGAACAACTCTATACCTATGCACAAAAACTTATTGAAAATAACTATGCTTATGTTGATTCTTCTTCATCAGAAATTATAAAAGAAGAAAGAGGAACACTTACAGAACCAGGAATAAAAAGTAAAGATAGAGAAAGGCCGTCTGATGAAAGTTTAAAAATATTTGAACAAATGAAACAAGGAAAGTTCAATGATGGTGAATATGTTTTAAGACTAAAAATAGATATGTCCTCACCAAATATTAATATGAGAGATCCAGTGATATATAGAATAAAAAAAGTCGAGCATCATAGGACAAAAAATGATTGGTGTATTTATCCAATGTATGATTTCACACATTGCATTTCCGATGCAATTGAAAATATCACGCATTCTTTATGTACTTTAGAATTCGAAGATCATAGAGATCTATATGAATGGGTGATTGAGAAAATTAATCATGAAAATCAACCGCAACAAATTGAATTTGCTAGATTAGCTTTAGAGCACAACCTAATGAGCAAAAGAAAATTAAGTGAGCTTGTCGAAAAAAATTATGTTGAAAGTTGGGATGATCCGAGAATGCCAACGTTATCAGGGATGAAAAGAAGAGGTTATACACCCAACGCAATAAAAGATTTCTGTAATCGAATAGGAATTACAAAAAAAAATAGCGCTATTGAAATGGGTGTTTTAGAAAATACTATTAGAGAAGAGCTCAATCTTACTGCGAAAAGAGTTATGGGTGTTTTAGATCCTATAAAAGTTACATTGGTTAATTATCCTAAAGATGAAACAGAAACAATAAAAGCAACATACAATCCAAATGATATTAACTCTGGAGAAAGAAGCATTAGCATCTCAAGAAACATCTTTATTGATAAAAACGATTTTATGGAATTCCCTGAAAAAAAATATTTTAGACTTGCGCCCGGAAAAGAAGTGAGGCTTAGACATGCATTCAATATCACATGCGAAAAAATAATCAAAGATAATAGCGGCGAGATACTCGAATTAGAGTGCACTTATGATCCAATCAGTAGAGACATGAGCAAAGGAAATAAAGTAAAAGGGATGATACATTGGGTTGATGCCAATAATTGTATAGATGCGCAGATCAATGTGTATGATAGACTTTTTTCAGATTCTGATCCAACAAGTGTAGACGATATTAACGAGAATTCTTTAATGGTTAAAAAAAGTTCTAAACTAGAAAAAAATATTGACTTAAATAATAATGATGAGAGATATCAATTTGAAAGGGTTGGATACTTTATAAAAGATAGTAAATCTTCAAATGAAAAGATTAGTTATAATAAGATTGTCTCTTTGAAAGATTCTTGGAAAAAAATAAACAAAAAAGGAATTTAAATGAAAATAATTAGATGGGTTTTAGGAAGAATTATTTTAATTTTGGACTTTGCTACTAGGCCAAAAAAAATGAATAGAGATGTTGATGAACAAAAAAAATTAGACGCACTGCTAAAGAATCATAGTATGTATCAATTTCATACCTGCCCTTTTTGTGTAAAAGTAAGAAGATATTTAAGAAAAAATTCATTAAATATTGAAATTAGAGATGCTAGAAGTGATTTAAAGTTTCGTAAGGAATTGAAGGAGTTTGGTGGAAAGATTCAAGTACCATGCTTACGCATAGAAAAATCTCAAAATGACATTGAGTGGCTTTATGAATCTGATGATATTATTAGTTATTTTGATAAGATACTGCAGTCTTAAGTACTAGACATATAAATTAAAGATATGTAATCTAATAAAAATTTAAAACATACAGGAGCTATTATGACTCAGGCAACAGCAAGACATATATTAGTTGAGACAGAAGAACAATGCCTTAGCTTAAAAAAAGAAATCGAAGACGGACTTGATTTTGCGGAAGCTGCAAAAACAAACTCCTCTTGCCCATCAGGTGGTAATGGTGGTGATCTTGGTTCATTTAGCCCAGGGCAAATGGTAAAAGAGTTTAATGATGTAGTTTTTACTGAAGAACTTAATAAAGTTCATGGGCCTGTTCAAACTCAATTTGGCTATCATTTGATTGAAATTACAAGCAGAGAAGATTAGTTTTAATATTTTTTATAAATACCTGTAAAAATATCAATATCTGATTCTATAAATATTTCATTTTCATCAAATAAAAATATTTTTATGCCATCCTTTATAATTTTTTCTTTAGATAAAATGTTATTCTGGAAGGTGTAATTTATTTCACTAAATCCATTTAGGTAATGCCATGCATACCCTTGTAAAGTATATGCATCATCTTCTTGCTTCTTCAATACAAGTTCAATATTTTTTTGTGGATCAACTTTATTTTTTCTCCAATCCACAGAATCAATATGCCTGTATCTTATAAATTTTTTATTTATTTTTTTTTCAACTGAAATAAAGTCAGAGAAAATAAAACCTTCAATGCCTTCATGAGATACTAAATACCATTTTCCAAATCTATAATTATTTACAATCTCGACTTTATTGGAGTTCAAAAGCTTCAATCGAACACTAACGTTGGGTTTAAGAAAAAAAACTTTTTTTATTAAAACTTTATCATTTTTTTTAATTTTCTTTAATATTTCGCTATTTTTTGAGTTTATTAACGGAATATCTCTTAAATTTATATTATTTTTATTAATGATCCCGTGAGTATTTACTTGTTGATGGTATGTAATTATATCTTTTGGTATATTTTCAAAGCAACTTTCATATATACTTTTACAGTTATATAAGTTTGCATGAGAGGTTAGGCTTACTAAGAAAAGTACCAGAACTTTTATGAGCAATCTAATCATATTCGTTATCTTTCCATTGTCTAGTATATTTAAAAATTTCAGATTCTTTATTCAGTTTAAGGTTAAAGTGATTCTCAACTGAACTTATAACGTCCTTATGATCAAATCTTAAAAAAGGATTAATTTTTAACTCATTTTCTAGTACTGATGGAACAGAATACCTGCCTTCTTTTAAAATTTTTTTAACCTCTTTCTCTCTTGCAATTAGGTCTTGATTATTAGGATCTAGCAGTTTGGCAAAACCAATATTATCCAAAGTGTATTCATGTGCGCAATAAATCAAAGTTTCTTTTGGCAGATTTTTTATTTTGGTTAGCGCTTTATGCATATCCTCATGCGTACCTTCAAATAATCTCCCACATCCACATGAAAATAAGGTATCTCCACAAAAAAGTTTTTTATCAAAGTAATAAGCAATATGGCTATTTGTATGTCCTCTAACGTCTAGCACTCTAAACTCTTCATTAAGTGAATCTAATTTTATTATATCTTCATCCTTAACGATATTATTCGCAGGGATTCTAGAATCCGAAGGGCCAAAAATATTTACCTTAGGAAATACATTTTTTAACTTAGATACTCCACCAATATGGTCATTATGATGATGCGTTATTAGGATATCTGTTAGTTCTAAATTATTATCTTTTAGGGATTTTATTACTGGAGCACAATCTCCAGGATCTACTACAACTGCGCTTTTCTCATTATCTTCGTGCATTAACCAAAAATAATTATCAGTGAATGCTGGAATTTGAATAATATTCATATTTTTTTATTTTACTTCTATACTAATACCTATTATAAAGTAGGCATTTTAAAAGACTATATAAATATAGAAGTTAATACTTCTCATAAAGATATTTCATATTTGAGTCAATTTTTTCATATAATTGATTAATACTTAACATTAATTTCTTTTTATCTTTTTCTCCGACAGGATCGGCTAACCCCCAATGAATCATATCCATTTTGTTTGGCCAAATTGGGCATACTTCCTTTGCTGCACTATCGCAAACTGTTATCAAGACATCAATTTGAGGAGATTCTTTTTCTAGAAAAACATCCCAGCTTTTAGAATACAATTTTTCAACTGGATAACCAAGTTCCTTACAAAAAGTAAGCACGCCTTGGTTAATTTTTCCAGTGGGCTGTGAGCCAGCAGAAAAGCCGATAAATTTATCACCATAGAACGTATTTGTAATAACTTCACTCAATATTGATCTTGCTGAGTTGCCGGTACATAGAAATAAAATATTTTTTTTATCCATTATTTATTTATTTTTATTCTGAAAAAGATCATATAAGACTCCTTCTCGAAGTGCTCCATTTGCTTTAGCTATGGTATTAATTTCTAAAATTATCGTTATTGTCTGTAAAATTGCCAATCCTGATAACATTATGTTTAGTCTATTTATATCTATGATATTTTTTAATGAATTTTTTTCCTTATCATAAAGGTTTTCATAGTTTATCAAAACATGACTTAAATAATCTAAGTCTTCTAAGGAATATTTTTTTTCAGTCTTATATCCAAATGAGTCTAGAGATCGTATAACTGCTTTTACTGTCCCCGATGTACCAAAAGCAAAAAAATTTTCTGCTATTTTGGAGTCCATATTATCCCTCTTTAATTCATGTAATTCTGAAAAAACATCACTCAAATATATTATTGATTCATACCAATCTTTAATGGATCCGCTAGTTAAAAAAAATTTATCATTTAAAGTCGAACTACCAATATTAAAACTGAGAATTTTATTTATTAAACTATTTTTCACGCAAATAATTTCAGTACTTGATCCTCCAATATCTAAAATATAATAATTTTTTGGTGAAATGTTTGTTGTATTTACTACTCCATCGTAAATTAGTTTACCCTCTTGATCTGGGGATATGACTTCAATAGATGAACCCAAAGTGTTTTCCATAGCTTTTAAAAAATCATTATCATTAATATTCCTTAATGAATTGGTACCAATCACTTTTAAATAACTTGGTGGGTTTTTTTTTATAATTTTTGATATTCGTGATAAAGCATCAATTGACTTTTTTCGATACTTATTTTTTACTTCTCCAGAACTTTTTGCAGCCAAACCAAACTGTACAAATTCTTTATATTTAAAATTATTTACTATTTTTTTACCGCTAAATTCAACGATCTTTAAATGGAAGCTATTTGAACCAAGATCTAAAACTCCATATTTATTTCCCATCTAACTCTCCATGTAATTCACATAAATTAATTTGTGATAAATTTTTCTTGTTGCCACTTCCCGCATGCTTTTTAAAATATCGCCCTCTTGAGTCTAATCGCCATAAATTGCCATTATCTTTTAGAGGTAATTCAAAACACTCTGTAACTATTCTTTTTTTAAATATATCTGACTCTATTGGAAACATGATTTCGACTCTATTATGAATATTTCTTGTCATCAAATCAGCGCTTGAGAGATATAAATCTTTCGAACCAGCATTATGAAAATAATAAACTCTTGAATGCTCTAAAAATCTACCAACTATAGAATAAACTTTAATATTGTTAGATAGATTTTTGACCCCAGGCTTTAACCTGCATTCACCTCTAACAAACAAGATTATTTCTACACCAGCCTGAGATGCCTGATATAGATAATCAATAATCTTTGGCTCTGTAAGCTGATTTAGTTTTGCCATAATCTTTGAATTTTTGCCAGATTTTTTATTTCTAATCTCTTTTTTAATCGAAGAAATAATTGTTTTACCAATTTTAAAGGGCGCTACTATTATTTTTTTGTATTGCAACTCTTTATTGGAGCCAGTTAATTGTATAAAGTAGTTTTGAATGTCATTTCCAATATCTATATCGCTGGTAATTAATCCATAATCCGTATATATCTTTGCGGTTTTTTTATTATAGTTTCCTGTAGACAGATGGGTATACTTTACCAATTTTTTATTCTCTCTTCTTATAACTAATAATGCCTTACCATGAGTTTTAAAACCTAATACTCCATAAGTAACTTTAACTCCGCTATTTTCAAGTAATTTAGAAATTTTTATATTATGTTCCTCGTCAAATTTAGCTTTTAATTCAACAACAACTAAAACTTCTTTGCCTGATTGTGCAGCTTTACAAAGTAACTTTATAATTTCAGAATTTTTTTCAACTCTATATATAGTTTGTTTTATTGATATTACTTTTGGATCATCAGCGGCAGCTTTTAAGAAGTTTATAATTGATGTAAATGAATCATATGGATGGTGATATAAAAAATCATAATTAGAGATAGTTTCAAAAGCTTTTATTGATGATGATGTCATTATGTTTTTTTTATTTGGTAAGTATTTTTTAAATTTTAAATCATCTTTTTTAATAACATCATAAATTGTTTGAAGCCGCATCAAATTTACAGGACCATTAACTTTATATATATCATTATCATTCAGTAAAAATTGTTTTTTTAAGAATCTAATAATGTCATTAGGACAATCATTCACCACTTCTAACCTTATGGCCTGACTATAAATTCTATCTGGTAGTATTTTTGTTAAAGAATCTTTAACATTTTGCAAGTCTTCGTCATCAAATACCAAGTTACTATTCATTGTCACTCTAAATTGGTGGCAACCTCGAACTTTTAAACCGGGAAATAGTAAATCAATATTTTCATGAATTATTGAAGAGAGAAAGATAAATTTGTTAGCTCCATTAAATATATTTTTAGGCAACTCTAATTGTCTTGGTAATACTCTTGGGGCAGTAACAACAGCCATTTTTTTGATTTTTCCAAATGCATCGCTTCCAGTTACTTTTACCATAAAATTTAAGCTTTTATTAGGAACTTTTGGAAATGGGTGGCATCCACTTAATTCAGGTGAAGTACTGTCAAGACCAACTGGATTTAATACAGGAAGAATATTTGCTATAAAATATTTTCTAAGCCATTTTTTTTGTTTTGTATTTAATTCTCTTCTTCTTAAAAATACTATACCCTTTCTTCGTAAAGCAATAAAAACACTTCTTTGAAGGAGATTATATTGTTCTTTCTGAATTAAAATAGTCTTTTTTCTTATTTCTTTATAAAGTAAATAATTAGGATTATTTTTTTCTTTAAATGAAGATTCCTTTATATCTAAAATTTTTCTTAAGTAAGCTACTTTTATCTCAAAAAATTCATCTAAATTATTGCTAGCAATACACAAATATTTTAATCTTTCGAGTATTGGGATATTTTTGTCTGCAGCTTGCTTGACTACACGATGGTTGAACTCAAGAAGACTTAACTCTCTTGTAAAAAGGTTATTTTCTTTCATTACTTCTTCTCAAATAAATCACCAAGCTTTTTAGTCTTCATAATAATCCTTAATAAATGTTTGGTCAGATATTGGTGGTCGTGCATATCCTATATCGGATTGTCTTTCTGGTAAAGTGATTGAATTATATTTTATATCATCATAAGGTATCGAAGATAATAAATCTCTGATGCAATTTAATCTTGCTTTCTTTTTGTCGTCAGCTAAAACTACTTTCCAAGGTGATAATTTGTTATCGGTATAATTAAACATATGATCCTTTGCTTGAGAATATTCAATCCACCTAGATCTAGACTCCAAATCCATAGGACTTAGTTTCCACTGTTTTGTGGGGTCTTTTATGCGATTTTCAAAGCGACGTTCTTGTTCTTCATCGCTTACAGAGAACCAATATTTGATAAGAATTATGCCATCCCTAATTAACATTTGTTCGAAAATTGGACAAGAGCGGAGAAATTCTTCATGTTCCTCATCAGTACAAAATCCCATAACTTTTTCTACACCCGCTCTGTTATACCAGCTGCGATCAAAAAGAACCATCTCCCCAGCTGCAGGCAGATGAGGCACATACCGCTGAAAATACCATTGAGATTTTTCTCTTTCTGTTGGAGTACCAAGCGCAACAACTCTACAGACTCTTGGATTTAATGGCTCTGTAATTCTTTTTATTACTCCTCCTTTACCAGCTGCATCTCTTCCCTCAAAAAGTACAGCAACTTTCAAACCCTCTTTTTTAACCCATTCTTGTAGTTTTACAAGCTCAACTCTTAAGGTTTTCAATTCTTCGTTATATTTTTTATTTTTCAATTTTTTTACTATTTATAGAAATTTACTTATTTATTATAGAAATTTACTTACTTATTTTTTGTTATACATAAAACAATGCAAATTCAATGCCATATAGAATTTATAAATGCATAAATAGTTTTAAAATAATACAATTTTAATATTACAAATTAATTAAATTATCTATAATTTTTTAACAATAGTTTAATAAAATTTTAAAATAAATTTAACAAAACCATCAAATTTCCTTAACATCTTTTGATTATTGTAACGCCATATGATATTAAAAGAACCATTTAAATACAGGTCTGTTTTTATATCTGATGTTCATCTTGGCTTTAGGGGCTGTAACGCAAAGCTACTGACTTCCTTCCTCCGAAATATTGAATGTGAATATCTCTATTTAGTTGGAGATATTATAGACATATGGTCTCTAAAAAGTAAAAAGTATTGGCCTCAATCTCATAACAATGTTGTAAGAACAATTCTTGGTAAAGCCAAACATAATACAAAAGTTATTTACATCACCGGTAATCATGACGAAATGATAAGAGATTACGGAACTCTGATGCTTGGCAATGTTTTCATAAAAGAAAAAGAAATTCATACAACTGCTGATAATAAAAAATTTTTAGTATTACATGGCGATCAATTCGATGGAGTTGTTAAGTACCAAAAATGGTTGTCAAAATTAGGTAGCGTTGCATATGACTATCTTCTATTGATTAGTGCATTCATATCTCACATAAGAAATAAATTTAATCTACCACATTGGTCTTTATCTAATTTCTTAAAATACAAAGTTAAAAACGCCGTAAGTTATATAAGTAGTTATGAAAAAGCAGTAAGCCACACAGCAGAAAAAGAAGGTGTGGACGGAATTGTTTGTGGACACATTCATCATGCAGAAATAAGTATGATAAATGAAGTTAAGTATATGAATTGTGGTGATTGGGTTGAAAGCTGTACTGCACTTGTAGAAACACATGATGGTGAAATACAGTTAATTAAATGGTCAGATGTTTATGAAAATTTATTAAAAGAAAATAATCCAGTTGTCAAACTTAGAACAGGATAAATTAATAAATGAAAATTATAATTATTAGTGACGCATGGAAACCTCAGGTAAATGGGGTTGTAAATTCACTAAATATGACATGTATAAAGCTTAGAGAAATTGGGCATAAAATCGAAGTTATTGGTCCTGATAAATTCAAAACATTTCCTTGTCCGAGTTATCCATCTATAAAACTGTCTTTGTTTCCAAAGAGAAAACTTTTATCTATTATTGATGAATACAAACCAGATTCTATTCACATTGCTACCGAGGGTCCATTAGGACAAGCAGCAAGAAAAATTTGTTTGAATAATAAATGGCGATTCACTACTTCTTACCATACTCAATTTCCTGAATATATAAAAGCGAGAATCCCAATACCTTTATCAATCTCATATTTTTTTTTAAAAAGATTTCATTCTAAAGCAGAAAAAACCTTAGTGCCAACAAAGTCTATGGCGGAAAAGCTTAAAGATAAAGGTTTTAAAAATATAACTATCTGGTCAAGAGGTGTAGATAAAAATATCTTCAAACCTAGTAAAGTAAAAATTAATAATAAAAGAAAAAAAGCTATATATTTTGGAAGAGTCTCTCCAGAAAAAAATATTGAAGCATTCTTAAATATTAATCTTGATATAGAGAAAATTATTATCGGCGATGGCCCATCATTACCTAAGTTAAAAAAAGAATATCCAGATGTAATATTTTTAGGGGAAAAATTTGGCCATGAATTATCAAGAATTGTTGCTGAATCTGATGTTTTTGTTTTTCCAAGTAAAACAGATACATTTGGGATAGTAATTATCGAAGCACTTGCATGCGGAATTCCTGTAGCGGCTTATCCAGTAACCGGGCCTAAAGATATTATAGAACACGAGGTTACTGGATACTTGAGTGACAATCTAGATAGAGCAATAATTGGGGCTCTAAAAATAAATAAAAATAACTGTATACAAGAATCAATGAAATATTCTTGGGAGAACTGTTCAAAGCAGTTTGAATCTTCACTATCATTAATTAACTAATATTTATATGAATATATCAATTATAGGATGCGGTTATGTAGGACTTGTTACAGGCGCTTGTCTCTCTCAAGTTGGGAACAATGTATTATGCTACGACATAAATACACAAAAAATTAAATCATTAAAGAAAAATAATGTTGATATTTTTGAACCTAACTTAGAAAATATTATTGAAAACTCTCAATCTAGTAATAAAATTCAATTTACTTCATCTATGAAAGAAGCTATAAAACATGGAGAGATAATATTCATATGTGTAGGCACTCCACCAAAAAAATCAGGTGATGCTGATTTATCAAATGTGTTTGAAGTTGCAAAACAAATAGGAAAAAATATAGACAATTATAAAATAATCACTACCAAATCCACAGTACCAACAGGAACAACAAAAAAAATTAATAATATTATTCTTAAAGAACTTAAGGCTAGAAAAAAGAAACTTGATTATGTTGTTGCCTCAAATCCAGAATTTTTAAAAGAGGGATCAGCTGTAATTGACTTTAATAAACCAGATAGAATAATCATAGGAACAAATGATTTAGTTGCAAAGAAAAAATTTTTAAGTTTATATGCCCCATTTAACAGAAATCACCATAAAATTTTCTTTATGAGTCCTGAGTCTGCAGAATTAACAAAATATGCTGCAAATACAATGCTTGCATCTAGAATCACATTTATTAATGAAATTGCAAATATCGCAGATTTGGTTGGTGCTGATGTTGAAGATGTGAGAAAAGGTATTGGGTCAGATCCTAGAATTGGATATAACTTCATATACCCTGGATGTGGTTTTGGTGGATCTTGTTTGCCAAAAGATATTAAAGCTTTACATCATATTGCAAAAAAGAAAAAGTATGATGCTAAGTTTATAAGAAATATTGATATTGTTAACGAAAATCAAAAATTAATTATTTTTAAAAAAATTAATAAATTTTATAAAAATAAATTAAAAGGTAAGACATTTGGAGTTTGGGGATTATCATTCAAACCAAATACAAATGATATTAGAGAAGCACCAAGCAGAATTTTAATAGACCGCCTACTAAACAAAGAGGCAAAAATTATTGCATATGATCCAATAGCTAATTCAGACTTTAAAAAAATATATAAAAGTGAAAAAAATTTAAAGTTAGTTGATAATATGTATTCAGCAGTAAAAAATACAGATGCACTAATTATCAATACGGAATGGCAAGAATTTAAATCCCCTGATTTCGACATGCTTAAAGCAAAACTTAAAGAACCAGTAATATTTGATGGGCGAAATATTTATAATCCTGAAAGTATATATAATAGAGGATATAAGTATTTCTGCATCGGAAGAAATTATTTAATAAAATAATTTATAAATTTTGTTTATTACATAGTGAAAAATTATTTGGTATGGTAGTTATTTATATAGAAACTTACTATGCCAAAAAAAATATTTATAATCCTTGGGAATCAACTTTTTCCAATTAAAAATCTAAAATCATTTAAAGATGATCATATTTTTTTCATGTGTGAAGATTATGGTTTATGCACGTATGAAAAACATCATAAACATAAAATTTTACTTTTTTTATCTGCAATGAGGTCTTACGCAGAGGATTTACAGTTAAATAAATATAAAATTTTATATAAAAAACTTGAGGATAAAGATTTTAAAGATTCGTACGAGGATAAATTAAAAAAAATAGTTTTATCAAATAAAATTCAAGAAGTTAGTTTTTTTGAGATTGAGGATAAAAAATTTGAAAAAAGAATTATAAGTTTTATAAAAAAATTAAATATAAAAATAAATATGATCTCTTCACCAATGTTTATGTGTTCAAGAATAGATTTTAAGGAGCATATCGAATTAAATAAAAATAATTTAATGGCAAATTTTTATAAATACATTAGAAAAAAGAATAATATTTTAATTGAGAGTAATGGTCAACCAGTTGGAGGAAAATGGAGCTTTGATAAGGATAATAGAAAAAAAATCCCCAAAGATACTAAAATACCTTTGTTCCCTAAAATTAATGAAACTGAACATACGCACGATCTTAAGCCAATTATTGAAAATATGTTTCCTAAACATCAAGGCAGCACAGATAACTTTTGGCTCGCTACCAATGTTAATGATGTGAATAAGCTTTTAAATTTCTTTATCAAAGAAAAATCAAATTTGTTTGGCGATTATGAGGATGCGGTAACACAACAAGATAATATAGTTTTTCATAGTGCTCTTAGTCCCTATTTAAATTTAGGTCTTGTTACCCCAGATACAATTATTAAAAAAATATTATTACATCATGACAAAACCCCAATTAAATTAAATTCTCTTGAAGGTTATATCAGGCAAGTTTTAGGATGGAGAGAATTTATGCGTGGAATTTATCAAAATTATAGTGATGACTTGGAAAATAAAAATTATTTTAACCACACAAATAAGATGAAAAAAAGCTGGTATATGGGGAATACTGGATTACCACCATTAGATCACGCAATTAAAAATGCTGATAGGTATGGTTGGTCTCATCATATTGAAAGACTTATGATTCTTTCAAATATAATGAATCTCTGTGAAATCAAGCCAGCGATTGTATATAAATGGTTTATGGAAATGTTCATTGATTCTTCTGATTGGGTTATGGTACCAAATGTTTACGGTATGGGTTTGTATAGTGATGGCGGAATATTTTCCACTAAACCATATATTTGTGGCTCAAGTTATTTTCTAAAAATGATGGATTTCCAAAAGGGAGAATGGTGCGACACTATGGATGGTTTATACTGGCGGTTTATAAATAAAAATAGAAAATTTTTCTTAAGTAATGCAAGGCTTGCAATGATGGTGAGA
>CAJYAP010000015.1 GCA_913065025.1 uncultured Gammaproteobacteria bacterium | reverse complement strand
AAAAAAGAAAAAACTTGCTGAAGAAAAAAAGCAAAATGAGCTGGAGAAGCTTAAACAGGATGAATTAAAGGAGTTAGCTAATTATGAAATCAATAAATTAGAAAAAGAACTTTTAGAAATTGAAAGAATAGAGTCCTTGATAAAGTTACAAAATATCAGGAATGCACAACTTACTGATTCAGAACAAAGGTATATTCTTACTATTAAGGCTAAAATAGAAAATAATTGGTTAATACCTCATAATACAAAACATGATAAAATTTGTACCGCAATAGTTAATCAATTACCTAGTGGTAAGGTTACTAGTGTTACGATACATGGGTGTAAAGGTGATAGTATATACATTGATTCTCTTGTAAATGCTGTATGGAAATCAAGTCCTCTGCCAGTTGCACCTGATATTGAAGTTTTTCAAGAAAATATTGTGCTGCAATTTGAGGAGCCAAACTAGATGAAAAAAATTATTTTTATAATAGTTATTAACTTAATACTGTATTCTAATGCTCAATCAGAATTAACAATAAAAATTGATAGAGCTAAAATTGGTGCTCTGCCAATTATGATAAGTGTAAATGGAAGTTCCAAAAATTATTTACCCAATAAGTTTCGAGCTATTATCGAAAATGATTTATATGGTAGTGGTTATTTTAATGTATTAGATTCAGCAAATGTTAAAAATAATATAGCTAATAAAAATACTCAATATGCTTTGTGGGCTCTTGCAGGAACAAATTATTTCTTAAAAGCGAATATTCTCTTAGAAAATCAAAAAGAGTATATAAAATTTGACCTCCATAATGTCATTAAAAAAAGTATGCTTTTTTCATATAAAATAAGTTTAAAAAAAAATAGTGATATAAGAAAAATATCTCACAAAATAAGTAATGTGATTTTTGAGAAAATTACTGGCATAGAAGGAGTGTTTGACACTAAAATTGCTTATATAAGTAGCGATATAACCAAAGGTAGAAAAATTTATAAATTACATGTTTCAGATATTGATGGTTACAATTCTGTAGCCATATACAAATCGTCCAAGCAATTAATGTCGCCAACATGGTCTCCAAATAACGATAAAATAGCTTATGTCTCATTTGAAAATCATAGGCCTGAGATTTTTATTCAAACATTAGCTACTGGCGACAGAGTAAAACTCCCTAATATTACTAAATCTTCAAGCGCTCCTGCCTGGTCACCTGATGAAAAATATATGGCTTACACCACTTCTGTAAATGGTAATTTAGAAATTTTTGTGTATGATTTTTTTAAAAAATCAAACAAAAGAATAACTAATAGTATTGGAATAGATACTGAAGTAGAATGGCATCCTGATGGAAAAACAATATTTTTCACTTCTGATAGAAATGGCAAGCCTCATATTTATAAAAAATCTATAAATAAAGGTAAAGCAAAAAGAATAACATTTGATGGCTCATATAACGCAGATGCAAATGTATCTTCAGATGGCCAGTATCTGTCTCTCGTTCATAATGCTGGAAATGGTCATAAAATTGCAGTTTATTCACTAAAAGATAAATATCTAAAGGTAGTTTCAAATGGAAAATTAGATGAGGCTCCTAGTTTCGCACCAAACAATAAAATGATTTTGTTTGCGTCAAAAAAACTTCATAAAGGTATTCTTGTTGCTACCAGTAATGATGGTAGAATAAGAAAAGAAATTGAGCTTAGCGGTGAAAACGTAAGAGAACCAATATGGTCTCATTAAAATATTAATTTTTGGAGTGTATTGTGATTAAAAAGCATTTAAGAAATATTGTTGTGTTACCTATAATTATCCTGGCTGCAGGATGTAGTACTCTTAGTCAGAAAGACCCTGATGTTATAGTTACAACAGAACCTATGTTAACAAAATCTGACGAGGGTTCAGTCGATAAGGTTACATCTGCTGAAAGCATAAATCTAGACCTTATAGAAAATAAAGGTTATACGTTAGGCAATAATATAATTTATTTTGAGTATGATAAATATACCGTAGACGAGTCAGAAGATAAAAAAATTATTAAGAAATACTCAGAGTATATGCGTAAATATCAAAATGCAACTTTAAGAATAGAAGGGCATGCTGACGAAAGAGGTTCTAGAGCTTATAATTTGGCATTAGGAGAAAAAAGAGCTGAGACTATAAAAGAGATTATGTTGATAAATGGAGTTTCAAAAAACTCTATAGAAGTTGTCAGTTATGGCGAAGAAAATCCTGCAGTATTAGGTACTAACGAAGATACGCACTCGCTAAATAGAAGGGTAGAAATTATTTTCAGTAACACAGGTAAGTAGAGTGACAAAAAAAATATTTTTCTTAGTTATCTTGTATTCAATATCGGTAAGCGCAAACTCAGTAGATAATGAAGTTTTGATGAGGATGTACGAAAAATTAGAAATGATAAGGTTACAAATGCAACAACTTACAGAGGAAAATCAACAATTGAATAATAAGATTTCAAATTTACAAGAGCAACAAGATAGACTTTACCAGGATCTCGCAAATAAGGTTAATGAGCTACAAATAAATCTAAAAAAAAATAATATAAGTTTTATAGATCCATTAATTCAAAAGAATACCAACAAAAATAGCCTTGAAAAAAAAGATATAAAGAATACGCTGTCTAATGACAATTCAAATACTAGAGAAGATAATGAAAACAAAAATTTAGATTTTATTACAAATAAAGAAGATTCTAAAAATGTAACAAAGAAATTGGAAGATATTATTCCAAAAGAAGAGAATGAGTTAGATTTAGCTAAAAAGTACACTAATAATAACTTTAAAAAAAAGCTAACTGAGTATCAGCTAAAAAATGAAATTGAGTTATACAGAAGTGCCTTTCAATTAGTCAAAGATAAAAAGTATTCTGATGCTATTGATAGCTTTAATGCTTTTTTATACCTTTTTCCAAAAAGTAATTATGCTTCGAATGCGCAATATTGGCTAAGTGAATCAATATATGCATTGGGTGACTTTAGTAATGCGATGATTAATTTCGCAAAAGTCGTAGAAAAATACCCTGATAGTAGTAAAATTGCTGATGCAAAACTTAAAATTGGATATTGTTATTATTCGATAAAGAAATGGAAAGAAGCACGATTTATCTTTTCAAGTATTGTAAAAAATTATCCTAATACTAGCCTCTCTCAACTTGCGGACAAAAAAATTAAAAGTATGGATGTTGAAGGAAGGTAGTATAAATTAAAATGAAAGATAATCCTGCAGTATCAATCAACGAAATTTTTTATTCTATTCAAGGTGAAGCTAAAAATTCTGGTAGACCTACAGTATTCATTAGGACTGCAGGCTGTCCATTTCGATGCTCTTATTGTGACACTGAGTATGCTTTTACTGAAGGCAATAATATTAGAATTAACGAAATTATTTCTAAAGTAAAATCTTTTAAAACAAATTTTGTAACTGTAACTGGTGGAGAGCCTTTAGCACAAAAAAATATTATTCTTTTATTAGATACTCTTGTTGATAATTCATTTAATGTTTCCATTGAAACTAGTGGTTTAGTTGATATAAGTGCTATACCTAAGAATGTAGAAATTGTTATGGATATTAAAACACCAACTTCAAATGAGTCTAGTAAAAATATAGACAATAATTTAACAGCTATTAAAAAAACTGATGTAATAAAATTCGTCATTGGTAATGAAGATGATTATAAATGGTCAAAGAAATTTATTACAAAAAATAATTTAGAACATTTTGAAAATATTTTTTTCTCTCCTGTTCATGATGACTTAAAAATATCCTCAATAGCTGATTGGATCTTAAAAGATAAGTTAAATGTTACTCTTCAGCTTCAGTTGCATAAATATATCTGGGGAAATGAGAGGGGAAGATAATGCAAAATTGTAAAGCTGTTATAATTCTTTCTGGCGGTATGGATTCAGTAACAACACTTGCAATTGCTAAGAATTTAGGTTTTGATTGTTATACTTTAACTTTTGATTACGGCCAAAAAAGTATATCAGAAATAGATTCTGCTTTATATTATTCTAAAAAATATGATGCTGCTGAGCATAAAGTATTTAAAATTAATTTTAATGACTTTGTAGATTCTGCACTCACTAGTGAGAATATAGATATCCCTTCAAGCCCATCAAATAGTATTCCTTCAACCTATGTCCCAATGCGTAATATTATTTTTTTATCTATTGCGTGTTCGTGGGCGGAAAAAATTAATTCACTAAATATTTTTATTGGAGCAAATGCAATAGATTATTCAGGATACCCTGATTGCAGAGATGAGTTTTTAGATTCATATGAAAAAATGATAAATTTAGGATCAAAAACAGGAGCTGAAGGTGGAAAGTTTTTGATTCATAGACCTTTAGTTGACATGAAAAAAAATGAAATAATTAATCTTGGCAAATCATTAGGTCTAAATTATTCGAGAACAATTTCATGTTATCAAGCTACATTTGATGGAAAAGCATGTGGATTATGCGAATCTTGTGTATTCAGAAAAAATGCATTTTTAGAAAATGGTTTGGAGGATGAAACAATATATATTTAATTTTAATTGTAGTTTATAATTGTTATTAAATATTGTATAAAAAATATTTCTTGTTATATAAATAATCAACTGTACAATCTCAAGCTTATTGGGGCGTTAGCTCAGCATGGTAGAGCACCGGCCTTTTAAGCCGAGGGTCATAGGTTCAAATCCTATACGCCCCACCAATTTGAAAAGTTTGCTATTGTTATACTTGGTTAATTTAGTGATTTAATAATGCAAAATACTACCGTATATAGCACCATAAGATATAGCCTAATAGTTTTCCCTTTAGCGTTTGCTGGGATACCAATTTATCTTCATGCTCCAGATTATTATGCTACTAATATTGGTCTTAAAATAGAAATTATTGGTTTTGCCTTGCTTTTCTTAAGACTTATTGACGCTTTTTTAGATCCTTTAATAGGTTATCTAAGTGATCGTTACTATTCTTATAGGGATAAAATAATATATTTTGGGTCTATTCTTTTAGTTTTAGGGTTTTGGATGATATTTCACCCATTAAATTCTCATTATTTGCAATGGTTCTTTTTGAGTATTTTTTTATGTACTTTAGGTTTTAGTATAATTGCTATAAATATTCAAGCATATGGGGGTTTATGGAATATTCCCACTTTACAAGTTACAAAAGTAATCGCTACCAGAGAGGCCATAGGTTTACTTGGGCTATTAACAGCTTCTATAACTCCTACGCTGCTTTTTTTGTATTTCAAGAGTGATAATTTTCATATTTTATCGATTATCTTACTCTTTATAATGTTTTTATCAGTATATGCTTTTTATAAGTGGTTTAATAATTCAGAAATTAAATTACCAATAAAGCAAACTGAAAATAAAATATTTAAAACTATTTTTGCTAACAGCAATGTGAAATTATTTTTTACCTCTTATTTTTTTAGCACTTTTGCAGCCTCAATTCCAGCATCTTTAATTATTTTCTATGTTAGGGATTATTTGGTAGCTGAAAATTTACTTGGGTTATTTCTCTTAGTGTATTTTTCTAGTGGTGCTTTATCTATGCCATTATGGAAGTATTTAGCCAATAAATTATCTTGTAAACATGCATGGCTTTTAAGTATGGTATTTGCGCTTTTTTCATTTTTTTGGGCTTATTTTCTTCAGCCAAACGATATTCTTGGTTTTTATGCAATCTGTTTATTTTCTGGTATGGCTGTTGGTGCAAATTTAGCACTTCCTTCAGTAATAATTGCTGAATATATACATTCAAATAATCATGAGAATTATGCTGCAAGTTATTATTCTATAAGCAATTTTTTATCTAAATTTTCTCTTGCTGTAGCCGCAGGAACTGCTTTGCCAATACTTGGTTTTATGGGTTACCAACCAGGAGTACTAAGAACTGATTTCTTATTCCCCGTAGTATATGCTGTCATACCTTGTATTATTCAGTCTATATCGATTGTTATTTTATGTAGATTAATTTACTCAAAAAACTTAAGGAAGACGTAGTATTTACTTGTTTTTTGCCTATGTATATTGAATGTATGTATTTTATATTAATAAAAAATGTATTACTATATGGATATAATTATAAAAATTTATTATAAATTAAGTTTTTTTGAGTGGATAAAAAATAGGAGAGGAAATGTCAGCTAAACCAAAAGAGTTTACTAATTCGGTAGTTAATTACGTACCAAAAATAAAACCACCAGAGGGACACTCTATTCATCATGTTTGTTGTCCACATGATTGCCCAGATACATGTTCAATGTTAGTAACGAGAAATGATAAGACAGGAAAAGCTGTAAGTGTTCAAGGAGATCCGTCACATCCTATTACTAAAGGTTACTTATGTAATAAAGTAAATCATTATATTGATCTAGTTTATAACGAAAATAGAGTTATGTATCCCCATAAAAGAGTTGGACCAAAAGGGCCGAATGCAAAATTTGAAAGAATATCGTGGGATGAAGCTCTTGATGAAATTACCCAAAATTTTAAAGAAACTATTGAAGAGTATGGTAGCGAAGCCGTACAACCATTTTCTTATTCTGGAACTCTTGGAATGCTTGGTTATTGGACAATGGATAATAGGTTTTGGAATAAAATGGAGGCAGCAAGATTAGAGCAATCCATTTGTATTTATGCAGCTATGTGGGCTGGATTATATACATATGGTTTAGCGAATGGCCCTCATGTAGGTGAAGCAGCAAGAGATGGTTGTGAGCTTATGATTTTGTGGGGAGCAAATTTGGTTAGTACAGGCGTTCATTCAATACCATTCATTAGAGAAGCTCAAGATAGAGGAATGAAACTAGTTGTAGTAGATCCAAGAAAAACAAGAACAACAATGATGTGTGATTGGCACATACAACCTAAACCAGGAACAGATGCATTTTTAGCTAACGCAATGATTAAGGTTATAGTAGATAATAATTTGCATGACGTTGATTTTTTAAATGAACAAACACATGGTTGGCAGGAATTTGTAGAAAAAATACTACCAAAATATACTTTAGAGGAAGCCGAAAAAGTTACTGGGGTAAAAGCTAGTGATATTGAAAAACTTGCTATTGAGTATGCAAAAACAAAAAAATCCTATATCAGAGCTAATTATGGATTAAATAGGCATCAAAACTCAGGCCAAATGTGCAGAGCAGTTTTAATTCTTCCTTGTTTCAATGGATCTTGGAGAGAAGAGTGCGGTGGTGCTGCGTTTGGTCAACTAGAAGAAATGTGGTTGCGCTTTGATTTAGCTAAGCTACAAAGGCCAGACTTAGGTAACAGGGCTGAAAAAAGAGTTGTAAATATGGTTCAGATTGGAAGGGCGCTTGCCGATAATATTGGTGTTGACGGCGAACAGCTCGATCCCCCTATCAAATCATTATTTGTATACAACAGTGATATTGCAAACTGCACACCAAATAGTGGAAATGTAAGAAAGGGTATGTCTCGCGATGATTTATTTGTTGCAGTGCATGAAACATTTTGGACTGACTCTTGTATGTACGCTGATATTGTACTTCCTGCAGATACTGCCTTAGAAAGGATGGATTGCCATTGGGCTTATGGCTCATGGTTCATGGGTATCGCAAAACCCGTAATAGAGCCTTTAGGTGAAAGTATAAATAATACAGAGCTATTTAGAATGCTAGCTAAAAAAATGGATTATGTTGATTCAAATGATAATGCTTTTACACAAACAGATGAAGAAATAATAAAAGATATCCTTATTGAGTCAAACAATGAAGATGGAGAAAGATTTAATTGTTTAACTGAAGGTATAAATTATGATGATTTAGTGAAAAATGGTTGGGCTAGGGCATCAACAAACTCTAAAAGAAGAGACTTTTTAAATAATGGATGGGAAACCCCAAGTAAAAAAATTGAAATTAAATGCGAAGCAATAACAGAAGCATATCCTGATGTTAGTCCTTTTCCAGAGTATGTACCTGAGGTCTTCGGACAAGAGGATCCTTTAAGATCAAAGTTCCCTATACAGGTTTTAAGTAGTGCGTCACATTATTTTATTGGTGATTCATTTCAGTCTGTACCACGATTACAAGCAATGCAATCAAGACCTACAGTTGAACTTAGCATAAATGATGCAAATGACAGAGGTATTAAAGACGGAGACTTAGTCAAGCTTTACAATGATAATGGAGAGACATATTGTTATGCTGTAATAATTGATGGTCTGTTAGATGGAGTTTGTGCTACACAAAAACAATTTAAAGGAAGTAATACACCAAGCGGACTTAATGTTAATGTTTTAAACTCAGAGATGTTGACAGATTTTGGAATGAGCCCAACTTTTTATTCTGTTTTGGTAGAAATTGAAAAAGCAAGTGATGAAATGGTAGAAAACGCTATTAAGCAAGGAGTAGTTTAAATGTCATCGGTATCAAATTTTATTTATCCTAAAAACGGTGTCCCAAGCTCAAAGAGTAAGATTAATTCTGCACCTAATCCAGATGTTCAAAATAGTAGAGTCAAAATAAATGAAGCTGTTGTTAAGTCAATGGATAACCTTACAAATGACACATATAAACTTGTTGTAAAATGTCATGATGATGCTCTGCCTTTTAATTCTCATGCAGGACAATATGCAACTTTAAAAGTTGATGGATTAAATAAGCCAAGAGCTTATTCATTTGCAAAATCGCCTAAAAGTGAAAATAAAAATGAATATACTTTTTTTATAAGGCAAGTTCCTGGAGGAGAATTTTCAAACTGGCTTGATAAAAATAGAACGGGTGAAAAAATTATAATTTCAGCACCGCTAGGTTACTTTAAATTGGATGATTCAAAAGATGATATGGTCTGTATTGCTGGTGGAAGTGGTATGAGTGCAGTAAACGCAATAGTTGAAGAAGCAATTCATCAAAAAGTAAAAAGAAATTGCTATTTCTTTTACGGAGCTAGAACGCAAAATGATTTGTATTTAGTAAATGAACTTAAAAAGATATCAGAAAAGTGGGATAAAAATTTTAAATTTGAATTCATTCCAGTGTTAAGCGAAGAACCTAAAGATTCGGACTGGGATGGAGCAAGAGGTTTTGTTACAGATTATTTTAAAGATAACTATTTACAAAAAGGAGTAGTTTCTGCTGACTCATGTAAAGCTTTCTTTTGTGGACCACCGCCAATGATAGATGCAGGTGCAAAAGTTCTTAAAGAAGCTGGTGTAGCTGAAAGCTCTATGTTTTTTGATAAATTTGAAGATGCTAGATCACCGGCTCCGGTAATTGATAACTCCAAATGTGTATTGTGTGATGAGTGTCTTCTTGTAAAACCAACAGCTGGTTGTATAGTTGAAACAGCTAAACTTGGTAAAATGAAAGACAATGGAAAGTATGCTGACATAGAAAGAATAGACCCTGCTTATACATCTGGATTATATTATAACACTTTGTATATTGATGAAGATGAATGTATTAGGTGCTACGCTTGTGTGCATGCATGTCCAGCAAAAGCAATTTCTCCTCAATATGATGTAGAGCCAAAAACGTTGAGAGAAACCGTAGAAGTTTAAATATTGAAATAAGTATTTTAAAAGTAATACAAAAAAAATTATAATAATAAATAAGAGGAGCGAACTCTATGAATGAAGCAAATACTGCGTGGATTCTTGTATCCACGGCCTTGGTGCTATTAATGACACTTCCTGGTTTAGCACTTTTTTATGCTGGACTTGTAAGTTCAAAAAATACTTTATCAACACTTGCGCAATGTTTTGTTATTGCATGTATAGCATCAGTAATATGGTTTGTATGCGGTTATTCGCTAGCATTTAATGGAGAAGGATTATTTTTTGGGAATCTTGATAAGATGTTTTTGTCTGGCATCAATATTGACTCACTGTCTGGAGATATCCCTGAAACGCTATTTGTAATGTTTCAGATGACATTTGCTGTAATTACTCCAGCTTTAATAGTTGGAGCATATGTGGAAAGAATTAAATTTTCAGCTGTGATATTGATTACTGGTATTTGGTTGGTGTTAGTTTATAGCCCAGTAACACATTGGGTTTGGGGTGGAGGTTGGTTAGCCCAAATGGGCGTTATGGATTTTGCTGGTGGTTTGGTTGTTCACACAACAGCAGGCATTTCGGCTTTAGTAATAGCAAAAATTTTAGGCGCTAGAAATGGTTTTCCAAGATCAGTAAAGCCACCACATAGCCCAGTTATTGCAATGATAGGTGCTGCCTTGTTATGGGTTGGATGGTTTGGTTTTAATGCTGGCTCTGCTTTAGCTGCAAATCAGAATGCAGCAATGGCAATGCTGGTAACGCATATATCAGCAGCGGCAGCAACAATAACTTGGATGCTAATAGATTGGTATAAAAATGGAAAACCAGGTTTAGTTGGAATGATAACTGGTATGGTGGCTGGTTTAGCAACTGTCACGCCCGCATCAGGCTATATAGGTCCTATTGGAGGTCTTATTCTTGGTGTATCTTCAGGTTTTATTTGTTACTGGTTTGTAGGTTTTGTTAAAAACGCCATGAATATAGATGACTCTCTTGATGTATTTGCTGTTCATGGAGTCGGCGGTATTTTAGGAACATTATTGTGTGGACTATTAGCAACAGCTAATTACGGTGGCCTTGGTTTAGAAACTACTGTATGGGCTCAGACAAAAGTCCAAATTATAGGAGTAGTAAGTATCAGTCTTTATACGCTAATCGTTACGACAATTATAGTTCTTGTGGTAAGAAATTTTGTTGGTTTGCGTGTATCTGATCAAGAAGAAAATACCGAAGGTTTAGATTTTGGTAGCCATGGTGAAAGCAGTTATCATTTATAATTAAAATTTATAAAATTTCTTTGCTATCCTGAAGTCTTTCAATTTCTCTAATTTTAGATGAGATTCTATCATCGATAGTTTTGCCTTTCATATTATATTGCAGGGCAAGTTTGTAGTATTTAATTGCTGAGTTAAAGCTGCCTATAATCTTTAGGTATTCACCTCTATATTCATGTCCGAGAGACTGCTCTTTTAATTTGTATGCGGCTTCACTAATTTTAAGCATCAACCTGTGATCTTTATGCTCTATTACATATGGCACTAGTTTATCAATGCTTTGCTTATACATTTTATTTCCTATATATGCATTTGAAAGATAATACAATACTGCGTTATCTGTTGGGTAAATATTATGTAAATCTTCTAATATAGAGATAGCTTTTTCATTATTGTTATTCATTAAATATGCTTCGGAAAGCGCAACAGATATATATTTTTTTATAATATATAGTTCCCTCTTATCGCTTAATATATTTAGCAAGTCTTTTAAAACAATCGTAGCTTTTTTATATTTTTTTTCCTTTATTAGTGCTAATGAATAGCCATAATCATCTATAATTTTGCTAGGCGTAATTTTTGTTATCTCAGGGTTATATTTATAGCTTGATATAAAAATTCTGGTATTTATTCTTTCTATAGAAACTCTTGCAGAGGTGAATTGATAGGCAAAACTGTCATTTGAAAAATTTCCTTTATACCGAGATGCTAGATTTTGTGTTTCAGCAATTCTATTTTTTGTTAATGGGTGAGTTCTCAAAAATTCTAAAGCTCCGCTATCATTGTTTTCTTTCTGTAGAGTTTTGAAAAACTCACTCATTGCGTTTGGATTAATATTTGCGTTAACCATTATATTTATTGCTAGTCTATCTGCCTCCTTTTCATGCTCTCTCATAAAAGTGATCTGTTTTTGAGCATTGACTTGCTGAGTTGTTGCCAAGGTTTTTCCTAATGCATCAGTGCTATACATACCTGCTACTATTGTCGCTATGACAGATAGTGCTGACGATATATTTACCCCAGATGATTCCTCATGCATTCGCGATAGATGTCTTGCTTTAACGTGAGCAATTTCATGCGCCATAACACTAGCAAGTTCTGCTTCTGTTTTTGTTTTCTGTATTAAACCTGAATTAATTACTATTACACCACCTGGAGTTGCAAATGCATTTATTGTAGGATTTTTAGCTACCAAGAATCTATAATTAATCGAGCTATTGTAATCTGATACTAGTAAACGATTGCCTAGCATCTGAACATAACCAGTTATCAAAGGGTCGGTGACCAAATTAAACGAACCAAGAATCTGTGAATATATAATACTTCCAAGTTTATTTTCTTGAGATATACTCATAAATCTTGATGATGTATCGCCAATTCTAGGTACTACAATATTATGTCCAATTGAAGAATTTATTGTGATCATTACAATTATGATGGTGTATATAATCGCTTTCATATGTACTTAGTATTTTTTATAATAATTATGTTTGTGTTTACACGAAACAGTAATAAGTATATCCTATTTCGCTTATGTAGACATATAAGCATGGTGCTACGTTAATAAAGTTAATAACAGATATGGAGATTGTTTATGGCCGAATACGACCAAGAATTAGATGCATGTGGGTTAAACTGCCCGTTACCAATATTAAGAGCAAAAAAATCACTTTCTTCTATGGAGACAGGACAGATTTTGCATGTTGTAGCTACTGACCCTGGTGCTATTAAAGATTTTGAGGCATTTTCCAACCAAACAGGAAATAAACTTATGGATTCAAAAGAGGATAGCGGTAAATTTTACTTCTTAATTCAAAAAGCATAAGTAATAATTTACATTAAGTTAATGAAACAAAACACTGATAATAATAAGGAAAAATACACTGGTGCAGAAATTTTTGTTAAATGCCTTGAAGCTGAAGGCATCGACTTAGTTTTTGGTTACCCTGGTGGAGCAGTTTTACATATATATGATGAGCTTCATAAGCAAAATGAGGTTACACATATACTTGTTAGACACGAACAGGGGGCAGTGCATGCTGCCGAAGGATTTGCTAAGTCTTCGGAAAAAGTGGGTGTTGTACTAGTAACATCTGGGCCAGGCGCTACAAACGCTATTACTGGTATAGCAGATGCTTATATGGACTCAGTTCCAATAGTTGTTTTTACTGGGCAAGTTAGGACCGCTTTGATTGGGAATGATGCATTTCAAGAAGTTGATACTGTGGGCATTACAAGACCATGCGTAAAGCATAATTTCATGATTACTGATGTTAAAGATATGGCTAGCACTATAAAAAAAGCCTTTTATGTCGCATCTTCTGGAAGACCAGGCCCGGTAGTTGTAGATATCCCCAAGGATATAACAGAAGATAGTTGCGAATTTGAGTATCCTGATAAAGTGCATATGCGTTCTTACAGACCAAATATAGAAATAAAAAACAATGATATTAATACTGCCGTAAAAAGTATTTTAAATAGTAAAAAACCAGTTATTTATGCTGGTGGTGGCGTAATAAACAGTAATGCATCAAGTGAACTAACTGAACTTGCAAAATACCTAAATTTTCCAGTTACAAACACTTTAATGGGATTAGGGTGTTATCCTGGAGATGATGACCAATTTCTTCAGATGCTTGGCATGCACGGCTCATATGAGGCGAATATGGCAATGCATGACTGCGATTTATTAATTGCTGTTGGAGCTCGATTCGACGATAGAATAACAGGTAGATTAGATAAATTTAGCCCTAATGCTACCGTTATACACATAGACGTTGACCCCTCATCAATTTCCAAAAATATTAAAGCACATATCCCGATAATTGGTGACGTCAAGGATGCAGTTAAACAAATATCTAAACAGATAATTGAAAAAAAACTTAAACCTCAAAATATTGATGAATGGTGGGCCCAGATTAACGAATGGAGAAAAAAGGATTCATTTAAATACACTCAAGATAGCGAGATTATAAAACCTCAATATGTGGTCGATAGGCTTTATGATATAACAAACGGCGATGCATTTATAACTTCAGATGTAGGTCAACACCAAATGTGGGCAGCACAACTATATAAATTTAATAAACCTAGAAGATGGATTAATTCAGGTGGATTAGGGACAATGGGTTTCGGTCTGCCTTCAGCAATGGGAACTCAGTTTGCAAATCCTGATTCTCTTGTGTGTTGTGTTACCGGAGAAGCAAGTATACAGATGTGTATTCAAGAACTATCAACATGTTTGCAATATGGCCTGCCAATAAAAATTATTAATTTAAATAATAGATATATGGGTATGGTTAGGCAGTGGCAGGAATTTTTTTATGAAAAAAGATACGCAATGTCTTATATGGATGCGTTACCAGATTTTGTAAAACTAGCACAAAGCTATGGTCACATCGGTCACAAAATTGATAAACCTTCTGATGTAGATGATGCTATTAAGGACGCAATAAAACAGAAAGACAGATTGGTATTTTTAGATTTTATAACAGATCAAAATGAAAACGTCTTTCCAATGATTGCTACTGGCGCAGCTCACAATAAAATGATACTTTCCTAAAAACTGAGTGAATTTAAAATATATTTGGTGTAAAAAATGAGACATGTAATTTCTGTATTATTGGAAAATGAGTCCGGAGCTTTATCTAGAGTTGCTGGATTATTCTCGGCTAGAAGTTTTAATATTGAGTCATTATCTGTTGCGCCGTCAGAAGATCTAAGCACATCAAGAATGACAATTGTAACTTCTGGTAACGATCAGGTAATAGAGCAAATAATTAAACAGTTAGATAAGTTACTTGATGTTATTGAAGTTTCAGAAATTACTTCAAATGAACACATAGAAAGAGAAATAGCATTCGTTAAAATAAATAATGAAAATATAGATGATAAAATGATGGAGAAATTTTCTAAAAATGAGTTTTTGAAAATACACAAAACAAAAAATAGTGAAATTATTATTGAGTGCGTAGATAGCCCACAAAAAATTAATGATTTTTTAGAGTCAGTAAAAAATATAGCAATAAAAATAGTAAGGTCAGGTGCTGTTGGAATTAACAGTAATTAAATTATTAAAAATTGGAGATATATGAAAATGAATATTTATTATGATAAAGATGCAGACTTATCAATTATAAAAAGTATAAAAGTTGCAATTATCGGCTATGGTTCACAAGGGCATGCACATGCAAATAATCTGAAAGAATCAGGCGTAAATGTTGTTATAGGTTTGCATGAAGGCTCAAAGTCTGCTGACAAAGCAAGGGCATCTGGTTTTGAAGTAATGTCTGTAGCTGAAGCAACAAAAGCATCTGATTTAATTATGCTTTTAATCCCAGACGAAAATCAAGCAGATGTCTTCAATGATGAGATTGCTCCAAACTTAAAAAAAGAAGCTTCATTAGGTTTTGCTCATGGTTTTAACATACATTTTAAAACGATTAGCCCAAACACTGATACAAACATAATTATGATAGCGCCAAAGGGTCCAGGCCACCTTGTAAGGTCAACTTATTTAGAAGGCGGAGGTGTACCTACACTAATAGCTGTAGAACAAGATCCTTCTGGAAATAGCAAAGACCTGGCTTTGTCATACGCATCAGCTAACGGTGGTGGTAAAGCTGGAGTTATCGAGACAACTTTTAAAGAAGAAACAGAAACTGATCTATTTGGTGAACAAGCAGTACTTTGTGGTGGAGCAACTTCTTTAGTTTTAGCTGGTTTTGAAACACTAGTAGAAGCTGGTTACAAACCTGAAATGGCATATTTTGAATGTTTACACGAATTAAAGCTGATAGTTGATCTAATGTATGAAGGTGGTATTGCAAACATGCGTTATTCTATCTCAAACACTGCAGAATACGGTGATTTAACAAGAGGGCCTAGAGTTGTCAATGATTCTACTAAAGACGAAATGAGAAAAATTCTCGCCGAGATACAAAGTGGTAAATTTGCCAAAGAGTATATTGACGAATATAAGGCTGGTAATAGCAATTTCGATAAAATGAGAAAAGAAGGCGAAAAACACCCAATAGAGTCAGTAGGAGACAAATTAAGATCTATGATGCCGTGGATAAGCGCAAACAAATTAGTTGATAAAAATAAAAACTAGGCTATCATTTTAATAAATATATGTTTAATTAAAGGATAAAAATATGAAATTAGATAGTGGGATCTTACATTTTATACTTTTCTGGGGATTTTATGCTTTTCTAGCATATCTTGTTGTAAATCTTGTAAAGTAATAGAATTTTTTTAATAACGCTAAGCATGTATTACATGTCTTGGCGTTTGTTTTTATAAATTATGATAAGAAATAAAATTTATTTAATACCAAACTTATTGACAACAGGATCAGTATTGTGTGGTTTTGTTTCGATAATTTATTCTTTTGATGGGTATCTTGGGATAGCGGCAAATTTAATAATTGCTTCTTTTATATTAGATGGTTTAGATGGAAGAGTTGCAAGAATTACAAAAACAACAAGTGAATTTGGTGCTCAATATGACAGTTTGGCAGATGTTGTTTCCTTTGGAGTAGCGCCATCAGTTTTCTTATATCAATGGTTTTTGAATGATGTAAATTTCCTTATAAATTCATGGTTAGAGCTAGGGGTAATTATAGCTTCTTTGTATTTAGTATCTGTCTTATTAAGACTTGCTCGTTTCAATACCTCTAACAGTAAAGATTTTTTTATCGGCTTACCTTGTCCACTTGGCGCAGTTTTAGTAAGCCTATCCTTTATTGTGTCTAACAAATCAGGACTCGATGTAACCATTAATAAAGAGATTGCTGTTTTAGTAACAGTGTTAATATCATTTTTAATGATAAGTAAGTTTTCTTACTTTAGTTTTAAAAACATTGGAGATGATGAAAGAATTAAATTTTACTGGTTATTTTTTATAATTTTTTTACTTGTTATTACATTGATAAACCCACCTATGGTTTTATTATTATTAGCTGTTATTTACTCTATTTCTGGACCAGTAATGAACTTATACAGACAGTTTAGAAAAAGAAAAAATATATATAGCAAAGATAATAAAGATAAACATGCCTAACAACAAAGATAAATTAGTAATTTTTGATACAACACTAAGAGATGGTGAGCAAAGTCCTGGTGCTTCTATGAATGTGTCAGAAAAGTTGCGAATAGCTAAAGTTTTAGAGAAATTGAATGTTGATGTAATCGAAGCTGGATTTCCAATTGCAAGCAAAGGTGATTTTGATGCAGTTCATAATATAGCATCCAACATAAAAAATAGTACTGTTTGTGCTCTTGCAAGAGCTATAGATAAGGACATAGATGCTGCGGGAGAAGCAGTAAAGCCTACACAAAATTCAAGAATACATACGTTTATAGCAACTTCAGAAATTCATATGCAAAAAAAATTAAATATGAGTAAAGATGAAGTTATAAGTCAGGCTGTAAAATCAATTAATAGAATAAAAAAATATACAGATAATATTGAATTTTCACCTGAGGATGCTGGTCGATCAGAATTTGATTTCTTGTCAAAAATTATAGAAAAAGCTATTGATGCTGGAGCTAATACTATAAATATACCTGACACTGTTGGATACAATATTCCAGAACAGTTTGGAGATTTAGTTAAAAGATTGATAAATAATATTCCAAATTCAGATAAAGCTATATTTTCAGTTCATTGTCATAATGATTTAGGCTTGGCTGTCGCAAATTCTTTGTCGGCAGTAATGAATGGAGCTAGACAAGTTGAATGTACTATTAATGGCTTAGGTGAAAGAGCTGGTAACGCATCACTCGAAGAGGTTGTAATGACAGTAAAAACTAGGCAAGATATTTTTGCTTGTGACACACGTATTGATACAAGTCATATAGTTCCAGCCTCTAAACTTGTGTCTAGTATTACAGGTTTTCCAGTTCAACCAAATAAAGCTATTGTTGGAGCAAATGCTTTTGCTCACGAATCAGGAATACATCAAGATGGCGTAATAAAGCATAGAGAAACTTATGAAATAATGAAAGCGCAAGATGTTGGCTGGATGGAAAATAAATTAGTACTAGGAAAACATTCTGGTAGAAATGCTTTAAAAACCAGGCTTTCAGAAATTGGATTTGAAATAAAAGATTCAAGTGAATTAAATATATTATTTAATAAGTTTAAAGATCTGGCTGATATCAAGCACGAAATTTACGATGATGATCTACATTCGCTAATATCAAACACATCGGGTGAAGACAATATTTCTGATTACAATTTAGTAAATATTAGATCTGTAAGTGATTCAAACTCAGAACCATTTTCAGAAATTATTTTGGAAAAAAATAATAAAAATTTTGAAAGCGATTCAAGTGGAGGTGGCCCCGTTGATGCTGCATTCAAAGCAATAGAAAAAATAGTTAGCAGTAATTCAAAACTTCAATTGTATTCTGTAAACAATATTACCGACGGAACAGATTCATTGGGTGAAGTTACGGTAAGAATTGAAAAAGAAGGGTTAATTGTCAATGGAATAGGCTCAGATACAGATATTGTAATTGCTTCTGCAAAAGCTTATCTTGATGCAATTAACAAACTCAATAAAAAATCAAATATTGTTCATCCTCAACTAGATCATGTCTAAATCTGACTACCATGATAAAATAAAGCTTCTTGAAGCTTTAGATATAGATTTATGGGTTAATAAGAAGAATAGTCAAATTGATAACACAATTGCTAGAAATATTATTATTCAAGATTTTATTTATGAAAAACAACCTGAAATAATCGATAATTTTTTGGTAGCAGCCAAAAAATCATTGAAAGATGTTGAAGTGTCATATTTAAATTTTGAAAAAATCATTAATTTGACCACGACGGAACTTAATAGCAGTGTAAAAAGCATTTTTTTAATTATTTGTAATGATGATGTAGTTAGGAGAATAACAACTTCAAAATTTAAAGATAAGTATATCAAAGAAACAAAAAATAATAGATATATGTTTAATACTTTACTGGTATCAGATAAAATCACTAATGAAATAAAAAAAGCGATATGGGAAGATTTTTTACAAATTAAAGATTATGAGTAGCCTTCAAAACATAGTAACTTCAAAATATATTTGTATGGAAGAATGTCATATAAGTAGTATTCTAGAAATTGAAAATCAGTCTTATGATTATCCTTGGTCTGAGAAAATTTTTCAGGATTGTATTAATCATAATTATCTTTGTAGAGTTATTTTAATTGATAATGTATTAATTGGATATGTCATAAGTTCTATAGTTCAAGATGAATGTCACATTATGAATTTGTGTATAAAAGATGATCATAGAAGATCAGGATATGGCAGATATTTGTTAGACGAACTGCATAAAGAGGTAATTAAAATTAATTGTAAATTAGTTTTTCTTGAGTGTAGGCCTAGCAATAGATCAGCATTAAAATTATATAAGTCAGAAGGGTATAATGAGATTGGTATAAGAAAAAATTATTACCCAGCTCCTAATGGCGCCGAAGATGCAATTATGCTAGCTAAAAATGTCAAAGAATAAAGTAAGTATTATTAAAGCAGTTTTAAGTGTGCTAGCAAGTTTTATCGGTATTCAGTCAAATGTAAATAGAGAGCGTGATTTCAAATCTAATAGTCCAGTATTATTTATAGTTATTGGGATTATTGTGACAATTTTTTTTATTATGTCGCTATATTTTCTTGTGTATTTTATTTTAGGTTAGAGAGTTCATTAAGTCTAATTATCATTCACATTCTCAAAACCACATAATTTACATCCTTGTGAAGATTTTTTTACCACAATCTCTGTTTTATTTTTGATATTAGAAGAAATTTCGTCAGTTGTCCGGAGAATAATATCTCTTGCGTTCTCGAGATGATCAGAAGAAAAGGATATTTTATTAACTATTCCCTTTGACACATTAATAACTAAATATTCTGCTATAGAAGTATTAGGTTCGAGTAATGTGTAAAAAGGTAATTGCAGGGATTCTCCAGATGTTACAGAAACTTTTGTAGGTATAATTGAACCAGTTTTGTAATCAACTATAGTAGAATCGTTGCCACACGAATATTTTAAATCATATCTTCCACTCAAAGAGATTCCATTACTTAGCTTTTTATATAGTTTTCCTTCTGGTGAAAAATTATACTTTTTATTAATATCATAATAAAAGTAATCTGCAACAGTAGGTAATAATTTATACCAAAGATTAATTTCGTAAGGCGTATAACTATTTAAATAATAGCTATCAATATGCTTATCCGAGCAATGACTAAGAATGCTAATCATTTCTACCAGTTTATATTTGTCTTTTATTAGTTTGCAAAAGTCCGCTAGCACGGCATGAACGAAACTACCAAATAAAGAGTAATTTTTCTCAATACTAGAAATTATTCTTCTAGGAGATTTTTTTTCAAAATAAAAACAATAGCGACAAAAGTTATAATTTTCAATATCCCTATAAGTTAAATTTAAAAAAATATTATCTAAAATTAGTTTTGTATCTTTAGAGCCAGTATCTATTTTAATAATTTTATTACTATTACTATTATTAAAATTATTTTTATAATTACCTAAAAAATGATCAATAAGTAATTTAAATCTACTTTTAGTATAAATGTTATTTCCATCAGATATGTGGGAACTAATAAGAATAGAATCAGTGTTGTTAGATAAATTTAAAAAATCTTGCATACTTTCAATTTGCTCTTCATGTGAATTCATTGATAATTCAGAATATATGATATTATTCTTTGAAAAGTTATTTATAATTTTTTTTGGAAAATTTTTACTAGACATTGAATTAATATAAATCTTGTCATAACTATATAATAATGCATGTTTAATATCTGTATAATCAATCATACTAACAGTATTACTGTTAAACGTTCTTGACTCTAAATAGCTATTTATTTGTTTATGCCAGGTTTCAAGATTATTTTTATTTTCATTTTTTTTATTAATATTGCTTATGTAGTCTAAGACATTATAAAACTCTCTTCCAGCGCTATCATTTTTAAGTAATTTTACTGACTTACATCCTAATAATTTTTCTTCTATTATTTCTCTAAATTCTTCAAATTTATACTCAATATTTTTGTTTGGGAAATTTAAAAATATATTAAAAACATCTTCATTTTTTAAATTGATATTTTGTTCTATTGAGCTATTTAAGTTATTTTTTAAAAATGATAACGTATTCTTTAAGAAAGATACCTTAGTTGAATAACTAATTTTATTCATAAAATAAGGTGATTTAACAATATCATGTAAATTTATATAATTATCGTTTTTGACAAAATAATCAATTACGCTATTTATATAAGAACAACTTGAGCTTGTAGATAATAACCATCCATTATTATCATTTATAGATATTTTTTTTCTTGCTAGAGTTGCTCTTAGTCGTCTAGCAAAGTATCTATCATTATTAATTAGCGCTATAGAAAAGTTATTATTTTTACTAACTAGCATCTCTATATCTTTAGCAATAAATTCTATTTCATCTTCTTGAGATTCAAAATCATAAGATTCATATAAGTTAAGATTTTTTGGTGTGAAATCATCACTACAAAGATCAATTACATTACTATTATTATAATTATAATTGTTTGGTATATTGTCATTAATCCAATTACGTTCTATATCCTCATATTCATCAATATTAAGTGTATGATGATACTCATCACTATAAAAAACATATTTTGTATTCAATAATTCAAGGTATTTACCAATGTAAGTGGTTGAAGTTATCGATTTTTGAATCCAGTATTTAAATATTTCTAAAAATATTTTAGACTCTAAAGACTTTAGATTTATTGATATATTATTTATTATATCTTCATCATTAAAATTTTTAGATTTTATATATATATTTTTTTCAATAAAGATTTTATCTATTATTGAAATAATATTTTCAGTTTCATTCGTAAGATTATATTTGTCAAAAATTGAATTTGTTTCTAATAGCGCACTTTCAAGATATGCTACATCATTCTTAATTAAATTATTCTTATCAAAATTATTTAATTCAAAAATATATTCATCAAGGTTTAAAATTTTTACATTTTTTATATTGTTCCTTAATAATATATTTTCTAAAAATCTTCTTGAAATATTTTTTGGGATTATTATTACATGCCTTTTATTAATATTATTTTGAATATTTTCTATAATATTATGTACAGATGATTCTCTTTTCATTTTTGTATCTTGTTTTACTTAATTAATGTATAAAGTTATCATATAAGTATCCAAATATTATATAAATTTTCATATATGAGTATAATTGATTTTAAAAATTACAAAGAATCCTTAAATAAGCCTAAGTATACAACTGAGCCTAAACCTGACAGAAATCTTTACAAAAAAAATCTTGCTGACAAAATTAATTATTTTGACAGCCAGATGAGTTTATATATTAATAATCCAGTAATAGAAAAATGTGATTTTTCTACTGAAGGATGTGCTATTAGGTTTATTACTTTAGATAATAAAACAGAAGTTTTGTTAATTTTGCAAGATTATTCGCCTGATGAACTTGATGAGCATTGTGTAACTTGGGAGTTTTATATTCGCAATGTAGAAAACGATGAGTATTTAGATTCAAGATTTTTTAGTACAACAGATATGGCTATTAAATATTTTCTTTCAAAAATTAAATATATGCTCTGAAGCATGATATTACCTTACCATATTATTTCCTGCTATCCACCCCGTAGTCCAAGCATTCTGAAAGTTAAATCCACCAGTAATTCCATCAATATCCATAATTTCACCTGAAAAAAATACTCCAGGACAGATTTTACTCTCCATAGTCTTAAAATTAATTTCTTTTAAATTAATACCTCCGCACTCAACAAATTCTTCTTTAAAGCGACTTTTCCCGTTAATAGTCAATTCGCAATTAAATAGGTTATTAATAATTTTTTTTAATTCTTCTTTGTTTAATTCAGACCAATTTTTTTCTTTAGGTATCTTGCATTTAATTATGAGTTGTAGCCAAAATCTTTTTGTTAATTCGTTTGGATAAACATTACATATGTTAGATTTTGTATTATTATTTTTTATTAGGTAAATTAATTTTTCTACTTTATTTTCACTATCATATCCAAGCCAATTTATAAAAATTTTTGCCTTATAGTTCGCATGCATCATTTCCCGTGCAGCCCATGCTGATAACTTTAATAGAGAAGGCCCACTTAAACCCCAGTGTGTTATTAAAAGAGGTCCTTCTTGATAAAATGGTTTAGAGTTTTTTATTTTAAGTATTAATTGTGCATGAGGAAATGATGTTCCTTGAAGATCATCTAGTATTATATCCTTTATATTGAATGTGAAGAGAGAAGGAGCAATTTCTGTCGTTGTGTGTCCAATTGATTCTGCTAATCTATATCCGCTTGGCTTACTACCAGTTGCTATTAATACAGAGTCAGCTTCATAAAATTCATTTTTATTAATTTCTAGTGATAGTTTATTGTTATTTGTTATTAAAATTTTTTTAACATTTTTTTTATTAAGAAGTTTTATTTTACTTTTAATAGCTTCATTCATAAAGCAGTCAATTATTGTTCTTGAGTTATCTGTTACTGGAAACATTCTCCCATCATTTTCACGTTTTAGTTTAACTCCTCTATCTGCAAACCACTTTATTGTATCGATTACTTGAAATGCTAAAAAAGGCGATAGTAGCTCTTTTTCACCTCTAGGATAGTTATTACAGAGTTTTTTAGCCTCATAAACATGATGCGTAACGTTGCATCTTCCTCCACCAGAAATTTTAACTTTTTTGAGAAAGTTTTTTGAAGATTCAAACACTGTTATATCAGCCTTAATATCTTTAAGTTTAGCAACCTCTGCACATCTTAGTGCTGAAAAAATCCCGCTAGCGCCCCCACCAACAATAGCGATATTCATTATTTTTGTTGATTTCATAATAATAATGCCTGATAAATATTTTTTTAAATTACTTTTATTTTTACAGAATGTTAATTTTTTGGTATTACATAAAGCATGCTAATATATTAACATCAATACTATGACTAACGTAAATTTATCAATTATTAGAGCAAACATAATTTCTCTGTTAATCACTCTATATATGAGCATGCCTTTGCAAGCATCGGAGTCTTTTTTTGCATCAGATGATTTGGGTGGAAAAAACTTATTCTGTGAAGAACATAATTTATTTGTAACATATAATTTTCTGGATAACAAAAGATACAAAACTACTAATTATTTTCTTGTTTATTTTGATATCGGAATCCGAGAGGGTACATATGGACATTTAAATAATCCTAGATACCTTTATTTAAAAGCTGATAAAAAACTAGAAATATATAATAAGTTAAACAAAACTGATAATGAGAAAAACTGGCAGAAGAAAGTCGCAGAAGTCCCAAAGCTTGATTACTATTTAGATACACAAGATTTGAATATTACTTTTTCACCTGGTAAATACTCTAAGATAAAAAGCTCATGTAAACTTTTCGCTGGAACAGCAAAAGAATTACGGGATAGCAGTTTGAAAAAGTATCTTAAAAACTTCGATAATGATAATTAACAGAATATTTATAAATCATTTAAATTACTTATCAAATAGTTTATATTTGGATTATGAGAAAAATTAAAAAAATATTTTTAACTATTGTATTTTCAATTTCACTTGTCTCGTGTGGTGGAAATGATGTTGTTGTGCAAATATATGGTGCATTTGAATATAACTGCACGACAGATGAATATAGAGCTTTAATAAGCGAAAACATTATCACGCCATTCATGAAGAAAAATAAGTGGTATACCAAAGAAGAGTTTCATGAAGCACATGTTGAGCATGTATTAGAACCACACAAAAACATGCCTATGAGCGATAGCTCTCTTGCCAAGATTACACCTACTCGTGAGTTAAGTGAGTCAATGCTCGGAGAAATGATCGTGGATGTAGATTGTGAAAACCCAAAGGATATAAATTTTTAGATAGAAATTGCAATTACAAGAAATATATTAATAATATAACAATATATGCTACGCCATAATAATAAAATATCCAATTCATAGAAGAACATTAGCACCCATAGCAACTATGATACAAGTAAACAAAATATAACTAATATGGATAATTTTAATGACTAAC
>CAJYAP010000014.1 GCA_913065025.1 uncultured Gammaproteobacteria bacterium | reverse complement strand
CAGGAAGTTTTTCACTTGCATATTCACATTTTAGGTGGAAGAAAGTTTAGCTGGCCTCCAGGTTAATAAATGAAATTTTGGCTTCATAAAGATAAATGGATTAGTTCGGCCTACAATACTTTTGTATGTTTAATAGGATGCACTATAGGAGATTTTGGAACTATATTGTATTTTCAATATTTCACAGACATTAAATCAATATTTATAATTATGCCAATTGCTATTGTGAATGGTATTTTAACGAGCATAACTTTAGAAACACTTTTACTTATGAAAATTATGAATTTTAAAGAAGCTTTTAAAACTGCTGTTGGAATGAGTCTAATAAGTATGATTTCTATGGAGTTAGCAATGAATATCACAGATATTATGATTGAGGGCTCACTTGTTATTTCACTTACATCAATAATTCCTGTTTTAATGGTAGGATTTATTGTTCCTTGGCCATATAATTACTGGAGATTAGTAAAATTTAATAAAAGTTGTTGTGGTTAATATGCGCCTGTAGCTCAGCTGGATAGAGCACTTGGCTACGAACTAAGGGGTCGGGAGTTCGAATCTCTCCAGGCGCGCCAATCAAAATAATGGAAAAAATTAAAACAAAAATTAAAACAAAAACAAAAATAAATTTATTTATTGCGTTAATTTTCTACACAAACCTATCGTATGCTCAATTTAATATAAAGGGCATTGGTCTATCAGATTGTGTAACATTTTATAATTCATCTATTGATGAAAAAATTATATATATGAGTTGGGCATCAGGATTTATTTCATCTCAAAATATTCTTAATCGTAGTGATTACATAAAAGATATTAGTTATGATAGATCAATAATTTGGTTAGAATATTATTGTTATAACCATCCAAAAAAAAAATTTAAAGATGCAGTAGTCTCATTTATCGATAAATTTTCAAATTAATAAAACTAGAACCACTAGCTCTTTTTATTTATATTATTATTATTTTTATTTCTAGAGAACCTATTATTTCTAGGTCTATAATTTTTATTAAATTTTTTACCTTTATAGTTTGGATTATAGTTCTTAGTCCTTTTTTTAAGAGGAGTTTTTTTACTTGTATTTCCAAATAAAGTATTTTTAATGAATTTTAAAAATTTTAACAATATATTTTTCTTTCTGACTGGAATTGGCTTATTAGGAGTTACGCCTTTGACAGTTGGCTCAATATTTTTCGAATCTTTCTCATCTTTTTTAAATCCGTATTCCGTATCTACTTTTTCAATAAGATCATAACTAGGTTTGTCACCAGTCTCATCATTGTCATTTCTATATCTTGTAAGCTTATATTTTGGGCTTTCTAAATAAACATCTGGTACAATTATTATGTTGACATTATTTCTCTCGACGATGTCATTAATATCCTTTCTTTTTTCGTTCATTAGATAGGTTGATATTTTAATTGGTAACTCAGCAATAACCTTACTTGTATTAACCTTTAAAGATTCTTCCTCGATACGTCTTAATATTGATAGAGACATAGATTTAATATTTCTTATTCTTCCAATTCCATCATCGAGATGCCCCATTCCTTCTGAAGACTCTCTTAAGGATGGTCGTAATCTCTGTCTAGACATTTCTAGTAGGCCGAACCTTGAAATTTTTCCAAATTGAACTTTAGCCCTATCAACTTTTACTGCCTCTTTAATTTTTTCTTCAACTGCTCTTTGATTTTTTATTGCGAGCATATCTATAAAATCAATAACTAAAAGACCGCCTAAATCTCTTATTCTTAATTGTCTTGCAATTTCTTCTGCTGCTTCTAAATTAGTATTAAATGCAGTTTCTTCAATATCACTTCCTTTTGTTGATCTTGCAGAATTTATATCAATAGATACAAGTGCTTCGGTATGATCAATTACTATAGATCCTCCTGATGGAAGCGATACTTCTCTACTAAATGCTGATTCAACCTGATTTTCAATTTGATATTTATTGAATAATGGTGTTTTATCATTATATAACTTTAATTTGTTTATTTGTTTAGGCATGGAGAACTTTAGAAATTCACTCGCCATTTCAAAAACCGCATCATTATCAGCCACAATCTCATCAATTGAATCATCCATGTGATCTCTTAACGTTCTTATGATTATATTGCTTTCTCTAAATATTAAAAAAGGAGCTTTTTTCTCTTTTGATGACTCAACGATATTTTCCCAAAGTGTTACTAAATAATCTTGATCCCATTGAAGCTCTTCAAGTGTTTTTCCAACTCCAGCTGTTCTAATAATGCTTCCGCCATCTTTGATTTTTTTTAAGTTATCTAAATTTTCTTTAACTTGTTTTCTATCAGAACCCTCAATCCTTCTAGATACTCCTCCAGCTTTTGGATTATTTGGCATTAACACAAGATATTTTCCAGCTAAACTAATAAACGTAGTCAGTGCAGCACCTTTATTACCTCTCTCTATCCTTTCAATTTGAACTATTAACTCTTGTCCTTCGCTTAACATTTCCTTTATGCTACTTTTTTTATCAAAAGTTTCATTTTTAAGATATTCTTTGGAAATTTCTTTTAACGGAAGGAAACCATGTCTTTCAGCACCAAAATTTACGAACGCGGCTTCTAAGCTTGGTTCGACTCTAGTTACTACAGCTTTATATATATTCCCTTTATTTTGATGTCTAGACTTGTGCTCTATGTCTAAATCGTATAATTTCTGACCATTTACTGAAGCTACTCTCAATTCTTCTGATTGAGTACCATTTATTAAAATTCTTTTCATTATTTTTCCCATTTACTAAGCAGAAATGAGGAAAAGTTAATTCTTTTAGACTAATAAGCGTAATTTTATGCTCTTTTTTCAGGTAATCTATTATTAAATTTTCTATTAATTTATTCACTTTTCTTCACATCTTGCTCTATGATTGATTATTATTTTATTAAGGGGATTTCGATATTTATCGCAATCTCGTAATTCATTTGAGGTTTTGTTGATTTATAAATTATCCTCACCCTGTTAATATAACAGTCTTATGACAATTCAGCAAATTGTCTCTGATACTTATAGGTTTAAAGCTTATGATGGTTAATAATAAAGCAAAAAATGTAATAATTGGTCTAGGCAACTCTGGTCAAAGACTTGATAATTTTTTAATGTCGCAGATCAAAAATATTCCAAAGAGTCATGTTTATAAACTTATAAGAACTGGTCAAGTAAGAATTAATAGCTCAAGATCAAAACCAAGTACTAAAATAAAAACAAATGATATCGTTAGAATTCCTCCATATAGAGCTTCAGAAGAACTTACGCCAAAAATATCTGAAGAAATGATCAATAAGACTAGAGATGGTATTCTATATGAAGATAATGAAGTGATAGTCTTCAATAAACCATCATCATTTGCTGTTCACTCTGGAACAAATACCGGCTACGGATTAATTGATATCTTACGATTAATTAGAAGTGATAGTGAAAGAATTGATTTGCTTCACAGATTAGATAAAGATACAAGTGGATGTATTATTATTGCCAAAACACTATCTTCTTTAAAATCACTACAAAATCAAATTATTAATAATGAACTTAAAAAAAAATACATATGTCTTGTAGATGGTTTGTGGGATAAAAATATAAAAAAAAGCGAAGTTGAGCTAACAAGAAATAATAAAACGAGCAAAGCAATATCAGAGTTCAAAATAATAAAATTATATGAAAGTTCAACTCTATTAGAGGTTAATCTTATTACAGGAAGATATCATCAGATTAGAAAGCACTGCTCAATTTTAAATCATCCAATATTATGTGATGAAAGATATGGAAAACATGATATTAATAAGATTTATAAAAAAAATGGCTTGAATAGAATGTTTCTTCATTCTTCATCTGTTAAATTTATTCTTAGTGAAGAAAAGAACATTGAATGCCCACTATCAAAAGATCTTGAGAGTTTCTTAAAACATCATAAATAAAAATAAATAAATTTATAAAGCTAAAAATTTTTCAGTATTAATTGTAGTTTTTTTAGTGGAAGTCCAATTAGTCCTGATATATCATTTTCACTATCAATAAATTCTTCAATAAGTAAATCTTTTGCTACCTCATATCTAAATGCTGCTGACGAATAAAAAGGTTTATGGTTTTCTACATATTGATTTATATCTTTTGAATTTAGTTTTTTAATTTTTATTTCATATTTTGCTAAGTCAGTTTTATAATTTAATGTATCAGAGTCCATAACACATAAACCTGTGTGGAAAATAATTATTTTATTGGATATGTATTCTAGGTATTCAATTGCAACACTTTTATGAATTGGCTTTCCAAGTATTCTTCCATCGCATGAGGCGCATGCGTCCGAACCAATTACTATAGAGCCTTTCTCTTTTTCGCATATTTTTTTTGCTTTTTGAATTGAAAGCCTGATAGCCATATCATGGGGCTTCTCGTTATTTAGTCTTGATTCGTTTATATCTGGAGATATACATGTAAAATCAAGGTTTAATGTACTCAAAAGCGATTTTCTAAATTCAGAGCTACTTCCAAGGATTATTTTTTTCTTTTTCATGTATTTTTCCTGTATAATCATCGAAATTTATGTAAAAACAAAGGTAAATTTAATCAAAGGACCTTATTATGGCTGTTCAAAAAAGCAAGAAAACTAGTTCAAAAAGGGGAATGAGAAGATCTCATGACCATCTTGATCTACCTAAACTTTCCCAAGATCCTACTTCTGGAGAAACCCATATGAGACATCATGTTTCTAAAAATGGTTTCTACAAAGGTAATCAGGTAATTATACCTAAATCTGAAGATAGTTCTAATGACGAAGATAGTTAAATCTTAAGTAATTATTTTTTCTTAAAATATGATCAAAGAAACTAGAATCGCCGTTGACGCAATGGGAGGTGATGGCGGCCCAAAAATTATAATGCCTTCTATTAAAGATTTTATCCTAGAAAATGAAGATATTTCTGTAAAAATCTACGGCGATGAAAATATATTATCTAGTTACTTAAAAATTTTTAATGACGATACTATCAGTAGAATAGAAATCATTCATTCGGATGAAAAGGTTCTTAGTACAGATTCTCCATCACACGCACTACGCCATAAAAAAAAATCATCAATGAGTATGGCTATCCAGTCAGTTAAGGATGGAAAAACGCAGGCATGCATTAGTGCTGGAAATACTGGTGCATTAATGGCTATATCTAGATTTATTTTAGGAACTCTTGATGGAATTGATAGGCCAGCTATTGAGAGCATGCTTCCTTCCTTAAGTGGGCACACACATGTTTTAGATTTGGGGGCAAATGTTGATTGTAAAGCGGAGCATTTATATCAGTTTGCAGTTATGGGCTCAGTACTTTCAATGATACTTGACGAAAAGGATAATCCAAAAGTAGGTTTATTAAATGTCGGAGAAGAGACTATAAAAGGCAATCCTCAAGTAAAAGATGCGCATAATTTACTTAAGAGTAGTAAATTAAATTATGTGGGTTTTGTTGAAGGTGACGATATATTTTGTGGTAATATTGATGTAATTGTTTGTGATGGCTTTGTGGGAAATATTGCATTGAAAACTAGTGAGGGTATCGCGAAATTTATTTCTTCCACATTAAAAGATGAGTTTAAGAAAAATGTTTTTACAAAAATCGCAGGTATTTCATCAACAAAAGTCTTAAACTCGTTTAAAAAGGTTGTTGATCCAAGAAGGTATAATGGCGCTAGTCTTCTTGGGCTCAAAGGTATAATCATAAAAAGTCATGGTGGAGCTGATTCTTTTGCTTTTAGCAACTCCTTGAATATAGCATTAAAAGAAGTTAAAAAAGATGTGCCAACATGTATTGATAAAAAATTAAAAGATATATTGAGCTAATTGATATGAATTCTAAAATTATTGGAACTGGTGGTTATTTACCAGCAAAAGTTCTTACAAATAAAGATCTTGAGACTATAGTTGATACAACTGATGATTGGATAATTGAAAGAACAGGAATACAGCAAAGACATATTTCTGAGCCAGGAGAAACAACTTCTTCAATGGCTACAAAAGCATCTATTGATGCTATAAAAAGCGCAAATATTAATAATGATGATATAGATTTGATTATAGTTGCTACTACAACACCCGATATGGTTTTTCCAAGCACCGCATGTATATTACAAAATAATCTCAAAATAAAAGCTCCGGCATTCGATGTTCAAGCAGCTTGTACAGGATTCATTTACGCTATGAGTATTGCTGATAATTATATAAGAACAGGCACAAGCAAAAATGTTTTAATAGTAGGAGCTGAAAAATATTCAAATTTATTAGATTGGAGCGATAGATCAACATGTGTTTTATTTGGTGATGGAGCAGGTGCTGTAGTTTTATCAGCTAAACCTGAAGAGGGGATAATCTCATCACATATTCATGCAGATGGACAATACAATGATTTATTAGATGTTAAAAATGAACAAATTAGAATGAAAGGTAATGAGGTTTTTAAGGTTGCTGTAAATACCTTAAGCAAACTAGTTGATGAAACGCTGGAAAAAAATAATATGGATAAATCGGACATAGATTGGTTAGTTCCTCATCAAGCTAATTTAAGAATAATTAAAGCAGCGGCAAAAAAATTATCTCTATCACTGGATCAAGTTGTTGTAACAGTTGATAGACACGCAAATACATCTGCTGCATCAATACCTTTAGCTCTTAATGAGGCAGTAAAAGATGGAAGAATTAAAGATGATCAAGTAATATTATTGGAAGCATTTGGAAGTGGCTTTACATGGGGATCAGTATTACTTAGGTATTAAAATTGATAGACATAAAAGATATTACACATAGTCTAAAAAACATGACATCTAATCCTGGTGTTTATAGAATGTATGATTCTGATAATAAAGTTATATATGTCGGAAAAGCAAAAAATTTAAAAAAAAGAGTTTCTTCGTATTTTCGAGCTGGTAGACATTCGGTAAGAATTAAAAGAATGATAAGCTTGATTAAAAAAATAGATATTACAATAACAAAGTCTGAAGCTGACGCTTTTTTGTTTGAAAATATACAAATCAAAAAATTTAGACCTAAGTTTAATATTCTTCTAAGAGATGATAAGTCATATCCTTACATTTACGTAGATACACAACACAGTTATCCTAGGTTAAGTTTCTATAGAGGTAAAAGGAAAAAAGTTGGAAAATTTTTCGGCCCATACTCAAATGTTTATTCTGTTAGGGATGCACTTAATACATTGCAAAAACTTTTTAAAGTTAGGCAATGTAGTGATTCATTCTTTAGTAATAGGTCAAGACCTTGCTTACAATATCAAATTGAAAGATGCTCGGCCCCGTGCGTTAATTTAATAGAGCAAGCTAACTATATGTCTGATATTAATATGTCTATGAAGTTTTTAGATGGGAAAAATACAGAAGTAATTGATATGTTAATAAAAAAAATGGAAGTAGCGTCAAATAAAAAAAAATATGAAGATGCGGCTAACTATAGAGACCAAATTGAATCCCTTAGACATACTTGTGAGCAAAGCGTTGTAAGTGCTGAAAAGGGTGACGTTGATATAATTTCTGTTTTTATAGTTTCAGAAACAGCATGCATTCAAGTTTTCAATATTAGAAATGGTGTAAATTTTGGTAATGAAACTTTTTTTCCGGAAATAGATGAAACTATAAACGAAAGTACTCTTTTAAGTATATTTATTGGTCAATATTATATTTCTAAGCATATACCTAGAGAAATTATTATTAATAAAATTACAAAAGATAAAAAGATATTGGAATTTATACTTTCCAAGAAAAAAACATCAAAAGTCGTTATTACAAATAGCGTAAGAGGGATCAGGCAAAAATGGATAGAATTAGCAGAAAAAAATACTTTGTCTTCAATAAATACAAAAATTTTAAGCAAAAAAAATATATTCAATAGGTTTCAAGCGCTGCAAGAATTATTAGAAATGAATGAAATGCCAAAAAAACTTGAATGCTTTGATGTTAGTCATACTTTTGGCGAAGAAACCGTTGCTTCCTGTGTTTCGTTCTCTATAGAGGGGCCTCAAAAAAAAGACTATAGAAGATTCAATATTAAATGTACTAGTATAGGTGATGACTATGCAGCTATGAGAGAGGCTTTAGAGAGACATTTTTCACGTTTAAAGAAAAGTGATTTATCATTACCAGATATTTGTTTTATTGATGGTGGAGTTGGGCAAGTAAATATTGCATTAAAAGTTATGGAAGATTTACAAATTTCTACTGTTCAAATAATTGGCGTTTCAAAAGGTAAAGCTAGAAAAGCAGGCGAAGAAACCATAATTATGGATTTTGGGAAAAAGAAAATTAATCTTGAAAAAAATTCACTAGCTTTACATCTTATTCAGCAAATTAGAGACGAAGCGCATAGATTTGCCATAACTGGACATAGAAAAAGAAGAGATAAAAATAAATTTAAATCTCCTCTAGAAGAAATCCCAGGTTTAGGGCCAAAGAGAAAACAGATCTTGCTAAAACATTTTGGTGGATTGCAGGGTTTAGTAAAAGCCGGTGAAGATGAAATAAAAAAAATCCCTGGAATTAATAAAACATTAGCAGAAGCAATTTATTATAGATTTCATAATAATTAAATATATGACTCATGCAAACCTTATAACTTCCCTGAGAATTTTTTTAATACCAGTCATGGTATTAGTTTTTTTTCATTATGAAGAAAGCCCAAGATATTATTTAACTTTTATATTTTTAGTTGCTTCTGTTACTGACTATTTAGATGGGTATGTTGCAAGAAAATGGAATCAAATTTCTAAACTTGGTAAATTTTTAGATCCTGTTGCTGATAAATTATTGGTAGTAACATCTTTGTTATTAATTCTATATTATTACAATAATATTTTAATTTTTATACCCGTATGTATTATTATTCTTAGAGAGGTGTTAATATCTGCTCTAAGAGAATGGGTTGCAAGAGAAGACTTTAAAAATCCATTAGAAGTAAATAATTTTGGAAAACTTAAGACATTATTCCAGATGGTATCTATAGGATTTTTGCTTTTTAATGGAAGTATCTTTACAATTAGTACATATGAGATTGGTTTGTATGGAATTTATTTAGCAGCCTTTTTATCTTTAATTTCTATGATAGTATATCTTGGAAATGTTATCAGGTCATAGATATATGTGCGGGAATAGCTCATCTGGTAGAGCGCGACCTTGCCAAGGTCGAGGTAGCGAGTTCGAGCCTCGTTTCCCGCTCCATTTGATAGTGGCTGAGTGGCAGAGTGGTTATGCTGCGGTCTGCAAAACCGTTTACGCCGGTTCAATTCCGACCTCAGCCTCCATTAATTTAATGCAAAAGGAATTTTGGTTATGAGAAATTTGTACGATTATCCGATTGGTGAGAAATCTCCTGATGAATTTAATGTCATAATAGAGGTGCCAACAGGGAGTAATAATAAGTACGAATATAATGCCGAAAAAGATATTTTCGAGTTAGACAGAGTGTTATTTAGTTCCGTTCATTACCCAGGATGTTATGGTTTTATTCCGCAAACACTTGGTGGAGATGGTGACCCTTTAGATGCGGTAGTTTTAACAGGCGAGCCTTTGATCACAGGATCAGTATTAAGTGTCAGGCCTATTGGTTATTTAAAAATGACAGATGATAAAGGGCAAGATGAAAAAATATTAGCAGTTCCTGTAAATGATCCAAGATTCAACGAAAGGCATAATTTATCTGACATCAGAAAACATGTGTTATTGGAGATTGAGCACTTTTTTAGAATTTATAAAGATCTAGAAAAAAAGTTTGTTGATATTGATAAGTGGTATGATGCGCAAGATACTAAAAAATTAGTTTTAGAAGCCCATAGTAATTTTAAAAAGTAAAGTTAAGCCCCACAATAATCATAAAAATTTAAAATAATTTGGCGATTAGAATAATATGCCGTTTATACCTAGAACTGAAAATCCTAAAAAAAGTAAAGTTAATTTTAATAATATTGTTAAAATGTTTCCGTATGTTTGGAATTTTAAGTCTAGAGTAATTTTTGCATTAATTTTTTTAATAATAGCGAAGTTAGCTACTGTAGCAGTTCCAATTCTATTAAAAGATATTGTCGACTCATTGAATAATGAAAATTCTTTACTAATTTTACCCCTAGGATTATTAATAGCTTATGGCCTGCTTAGATTAACTACTGCTTTTTTTAATGAACTTAGAGACATTTTATTTGCTAAAGTTAGATACCATGCAGTTTATGAAATATCTGTTAAGGTTTTAACACATCTTCATAAAATGTCTTTGCGTTTTCATTTAGAGAGACAGACTGGATCAATTATTAGAGATCTTGAAAGAGGCACTCAAAGTCTATCATCATTAATAAATTACATGGTATTTATAATACTGCCAACAATAATAGAAGTTTTATTAGTGGGTGCGATTTTGATTCTAACATATAATATCAATTTTGCTTTAATTACATTTTCCACAATTGTAGTTTATATAATATTTACATTAAAAGTCACAAATTGGAGAATGAATTTTAGACATGATATGAATAGATTTGATTCAGAATCAAATTCAATTGCTGTTGATAGCTTGCTAAATTACGAAACTGTAAAATATTTCAATAATGAGAAACTTGAAATTACAAGGTTTAGTAATATTCTTTTTAAATGGGAAAACTCTGCCATGCAGAGTATAAAAACTATGTCGTTGCTTAATTTTGGCCAAGCTTTAATAATCACGATAGGCGTTACATTAATAATGATTGAGGCATCTTCTGGTGTAATAGATAGCACTCTTACTCTTGGTGATTTAGTTCTTGTTAATGCTTTAATGCTTCAATTGTTTGCGCCACTAAATACTTTAGGTATAGTCTACAGGCAGATTATATATGCTCTAGCAGATATGGATATGCTGGTAAAACTACTTGAAAAAGATATTGAGATTACTGATGATAAAAATGCTAAAGACCTTATAGTTACTGCTGGTGATATAAAGTTTAATAAAGTTTCTTTTTCTTATAATAATAATAGAAAAATTTTAAAAAGTGTTTCTCTTGATATTCCTTCAGGAAAAAAAGTTGCTATAGTTGGACCATCTGGAGCTGGAAAATCTACGGTCGGCAGATTGCTCTTTAGGTTTTATGATTCGACAGAAGGTAACATATTAATAGATAATCAAGACATTGTTCGTTGCACGCAAAATAGTTTGAGAAATAATATAGCTGTAGTTCCTCAAGATACTGTCTTATTTAATGAGAGTATTTATTTTAATATTAAATATGCAAACAATAATGCAAATAAAGATGATGTTATAAAAGCTGCCTCTGTGGCAAACATTCATCATTTTATTGATAGCCTACCTGATAAATATGACACTCTTGTTGGAGAAAGGGGACTGAAACTTTCTGGTGGTGAAAAACAAAGAGTAGCAATCGCAAGAGCAGTTCTAAAAAATCCTAAAATAATTTTATTTGATGAAGCTACATCCAGTTTAGATTCTGAGTCTGAAAATAAAATATTACACTCAATGAAAGAAATTTCAAAAAACATTACTTCTTTGATTATTGCTCATAGATTATCAACAATTAAAGACGCTGATAACATATATGTATTAAATGAAGGAGAAGTTATTGAAAGTGGCAATCATGATTATTTATTAAACCTTAAAGGTATGTATTCTCAAATGTGGAATTTTCAAAAAGTGATTAAAAAATAAAATTATATTTTGAATGAAATGCCAAGCTCATGATTTTATGATGTTGGTATGGCTATCTTTTAAATTGTAGCTTTATAAACATTATCTGTTTCTTGTTCGCCTTGCCAAAGCAGTTCATACCCCAGTTCTTTTGCATCATCACAAAATTCAACAAGATTACTAAATAGTTCTTTAAAAGTTTTATGAGAATGACTTCTTTCATGTTCTTCAAATGAGTCCCAATACGTCACTATAGCAATGTGTTTTCCTTCTTCACCATAATCTCCAACACTACCTTCTTTACTTATAAAGCCAGAATATTTAAATACTTGTCCTGCAATAAATCCAGGATAATTATTTTTAACCACGAAACACATTTCTCCAATTAACCCTTCAACGTCTTCAATAGTTACATTTTTTTTCAGTCTCACGATGTTGAATAACATCACAGATTCGTAAGGTATACTTATTTTATCAAACATATTGTTACTCCATTTACGTTATATTTGTTATTACTAAATATTAATAATAATGAAATTTATAATTTATTATATATCTATTAATTGGTATATAATTATATTCTTACATAAAAATGATAATCATTCTCACTAAAAAAAGTTAAGGAATAAGATCTAAACATTCAGCTATCAATATTTATATACTACCTTGTGAAAATGTTTATAATGACGGCTTGTTTGCCCAGGTGGCGAAATTGGTAGACGCAAGGGACTTAAAATCCCTCGGTAGAAATACCGTGCCGGTTCGACTCCGGCCCTGGGCACCATCAATTTTTATAATTATATTAATATTGTTATATATCAATACTTTAGAATTTTTATATGATATTTCATTAAACTTTCTTGAATGATTGATAGTATATGTTTATAAATATATAAAAATTTGTTAAATTGGATTGAAATTAGAGTTATGATTTATACTTAAATGTATATAAGAATAATGCATAGGTTAATAATTTATTATAAGGAAGTAAAATGTCTGAGAAAATAAACGTAATGTTAACAACAGAAAATATGGAACAATTGCAAATGGCTGCTATGGTAGCATCAGTAGGTGCAGTAAGTGGGAATGACGTAAGTGTATTTTTATCAATGAATGCACTTAAGTATTTCGTTAAAGGTAATGATCATAAGGCGCCTGTTGAAGGTGAGATGGGGAATGTCATGTTGGAAAAAAAAGTTCCTCCATTTCTTGAGTTATTTGAACAAGCGGCAGAGTTAGGAGATGCTAAAATATATCCTTGCTCAATGGCGATGGATATGTTGGAAGTTAAGTCTGAAGATTTATTTGATTACATAGGCGAACCTATGGGTCTTACTAAGTTTCTCAGTGATGTTAATCAAGGACAAGTTTGGTCTTTTTAATAATAAGGAATTTTATATGTCAGATAGAATATTAGTTGATGCAAAAAATACATTTTGCCCTGGACCATTGATGGAATTAATTTCAAATATGAAAATGGCGGAAGTTGGTGACGAACTAGAACTATTATCTACAGACGAAGGGTCTGCTGCAGATATACCAGAATGGGTAAATAAAGTTGGCCATGAAATAGTTGATAGTTTTACAGAAGAAGAAGTTTTACATATTGTTGTAAAAAAAATTAAATAAATACAGAAACAGGAGTACGGAAATGCATATATTAGTAGTTGGTGGAGGAATGGGCGGAACAATTCTTGCAAATAACCTTGCTAGAAGATTGTCCGGTGAATTAGAACAAGGTTCTTCAAAGATCACAATGTTATCAGCGTCAGATAAGCACATGTATCAACCTGGTTTGCTTTATGTAGCTGTTGGAAAAATGTCTACAAGCGAATTATATCGTGATCAAAAAAGTTTATTAGAACCTTCGATTGATTTTCACGTTGATCCTGTTGAGAAATTTGATTTAGATAATAATGCAGTAACTACCAAAAGCGGTAAGAAAATATCTTACGATATTATATGCATCGCTACAGGTTCAAGAGGTAATGCAGCAGGTATTCCTGGATTAGCGGAAAACGCTTGTCAATTTTATACAGAGGCTGATGCGCTAGCTATGTATAAAAAGTTACAAAAATTTGAAGGTGGAAAAGTTGTTGTTGCAACTGGAGTGCCTCATAAGTGTCCAATGTCGCCACTTGAAATAACTTTCTTCTTAATAGACTATTTCAAAAAAAGAGGAATATGGGACAAAGTAGATCTGCATTACACATACCCAATTGGAAGAGTTCACAGTTTAGAACCAGTTGCAAAATGGGCCGCACCTGAATTTGATAAAGAAGGTGTTACATATGAAACTCTATTTAACATGAAAGAAGTTGTTCCAGGAAAAGTAATTAGTGAAGAAGATAGTTCAGCTGAATTTGACTTATTAGTTACTGTACCACCTCATAAAGGTATGCAAGTTATTGAAGATAATGAACTCGGAAAAGGTGGTTTTATACCAACTGATAAGAAAAAATTAAATATGGAAGGCAGAGATAATGTATTTGTTTTAGGTGATACTACAAACTTACCTATAAGCAAAGCAGGATCAACTGCTCACTTTGAAGCTGAAGCACTTGGTGAAAATATAGCAGCATTAGTTCAACAGGGTGAGCCTGTTAGAGATTATGACGGTAAAGTTTTTTGCTTTATTGAAGCTGGTGATGGTAAAGCTACATATGCTATGTTTGACTACAATAATCCACCAAATCCTCAAGCTCCAACTTCAGGATTACATTGGTTCAAAACAGCCTACAATAGAATGTACTGGGCGAGTGCTAGAGGAATTATATAACAATAAAAGGGTAAAATTATGAGCAGTGAAATAACTATACAACAGCAAATGGATAGATTCATGCAGGGTGCAGGGGATGCGCTTACAGATGATACAATTGCAAGATTAGGTTTTATGATGAATGAGCTACTAATAATAGCTGACAGAGTTACAAGAAATAAAAACATCATGAAACTTTTAGAGATGTCTGAAAGTAAAGATTTTGCAAAAATGTTAGATGCACTATCAGTTGCATACGATTCTTATAAAGAATCTCCAACGACATCAGGCGGAATAGGCGGAATGATAAAAGTTATGGGCGATCCAAATGTTCAAGGCGCATTAAAACTTTTAGGAAATTTTAGCAAAGAACTTAATAAGTAATTATTATTTCTTAATAAATATAAAGAGACGCAATGTTTGAAAAAAATATCAATTTGATAGATATTCAGACCGTTGCGGTCTCTTTAATTGTTTTGGTAGTATCTTTTCTTAGAATTATTCCTGATGTCCATAATTTCAGCCCAATTATAGCTTTAGGAATATTTGGAGCTCTGCATTATAAAAATAAGATCCTTTCCTATGTTATACCAATATTATCAATATGGTTTAGCGACTTAATAATAAATAATTTTATTTATAATTTATCTAATAATATAGTTTTTTTGTATGAAGGTTTTTATTGGCAATATTTATCTTATATATTAATTATTTTTTTAAGTTTCAATTTTAATAAAAGAAAGATTGCTATTTTGAATTTATTATTTTTAGTTCTGTCTTCAAGCCTGTTATTTTTTGTTATAACAAATTTTGGGTATTGGCTGACCACAGATACTTATGATAATAGTGTTATTGGTTTACTTAATTGTTATATTGCTGCTATTCCGTTTTATAAAGGAACATTACTAAGCACTCTATTTTATACACCTCTGTTTATAGGAGTATATTACCTTTTGCAAAAGAAAATACTTTTGTTGAGGTCTAATCATATTGTTTATTAATAATATTGTATTGTATTTATAACAATAATAATGTAATTTGACTTCACTAGGAATTATATTTCAATGAGTGGAAAATTTTATCACACAGGAGGTGAGTGATGAGTAGCGATTTAGAAAACGGTATCATAGATGAAGCGATAATTGGACAGGCAGCTCCTGATTTTAAAGCAACTGCAGTGATGAACGGACAGTTTAAAGACGTTAGTCTTTCTGACTACAAAGGAAAATATGTTGTGTTATTTTTCTATCCTTTAGATTTTACTTTTGTTTGTCCTACTGAAATTACAGGTTTTAACGATAGGTATTCTGATTTTAAATCTTTAGATACAGAAGTTTTAGGAGTTTCTGTTGATAGTCAATTTTCACATTTAAAGTGGTTGCAAACTCCAAGAAATGAAGGCGGATTAGGCAATCTAGATTATCCTTTAGTATCAGATCTAACAAAAGAAATTAGCTATAAATATGGAGTTCTTATGGATGATTCAATATCTACTAGGGGCTTATTTATAATTGATGCAGAAGGGATTATACAGCATGTCACAATTAATAATCTTCCTGTAGGTAGAAATGTTGATGAAACATTGCGACTGATAGCTGCATTTAAGCATGTGCAAGCAAATCCTAACGAAGTTTGTCCAATGAATTGGACACCTGGCGATAAAACCATGAACCCAGACCCTCAAAAATCGCAAGACTATTTCAAAGATTTAAAATAATATACATAATATATATGTTGTAAACTATTGATATATAATAGTTTACAATATTATGTTTCAGCATTTAATTAAATTATAAAATAATCATAATAAGATAAGCAAATACAGATATAATATATATTTATAAGACAAATAAATTATATCTATTATAATACCTAGATGATTAAAATATCAATATTAATGGATACTGTTAGAATTAATACAGGGATGAAATAATAATGGCAGAAAAGCAAGATAAAATATCTTTTAAAAAAAATGCATTTATTGATAATGCAAACAAAATGCCTGAATTTGAAAATCATCAGCAGCAAACCCAAAAAAATACAACATGCTATATGTGTGCATGCAGATGCGGTATAAAAGTCACTCTTGAAAATAATAAAATTAGGTACATACAAGGGGAGCCAACTCACCCTGTTAATAAAGGTGTGCTTTGTGCCAAAGGAAATGCTGGAATTATGAAGCAAATTTCACCAGCAAGATTAAGACAGCCAATGATGAGGAAACCTGGCTCAGAAAGAGGTACAAGTGAATTCGTGCCAATCAGTTGGGATGAAGCGTTAGACATGTTAACTGAGAGATTACAAAAAATTAGAGAGACAGATCCAAAAAAACTAGCTTTTTTCACTGGAAGAGATCAAATGCAAGCCTTAACTGGATTATGGGCTCAGCAATTTGGAACTATAAATTGGGCTGCGCATGGAGGATTTTGCTCGGTAAATATGGCAGCAGCTGGTTTATATACAACTGGATTCTCATTTTGGGAGTTTGGTGACCCAGACTGGGAAAGAACAAAGTATTTTATGCTTTGGGGAGTTGCAGAAGATCACGCTTCAAACCCAATGAAGATGGGAATCAACAAACTAAAAGAGCGCGGAGGCAAATTTGTTGCAATCAATCCTGTAAGAACTGGTTATCAAGCCGTAGCTGATGAATGGGTTCCAATAAAACCAGGCACAGATGCAATGTTAGCATTATCGCTTATCCATGTTTTATTAAAAAATGAGTTATTTGATTGGGAATTTTTAGTTAGATATACGAATGCACATTACCTTGTAGTTAACACACCAAGAACAAAAGGCGACGGTTTATTTTATAGAAATAGTAATGGGACTCCACAATCATGGGACCTTGAAAAAGAATGTTTAGTTAATGCAACTGACCCTAAAATTAAACCCGCTTTACTTGGTGAATATAAAGCCCCAGATGGCACTCAACTAAAAACTGCATTTACTATAATGACAGAAAGATATATGAGCGACGAATATACTCCAGAAAACGCAAGTAAAATCTGTGGAGTTCCTGCAGATCAAATTAAAAAAATTGCTTTAGAATTAGCTCATGTAGCTTTTAAAGAATCAATAGAGATTGAGACTGAGTGGACAGATTGGACAGGCAGAAAACATGATAAATTTATAGGAAGACCGGTTTCTATGCACGCGATGAGAGGTATATCAGCTCATTCAAATGGATTTCAAGCTTGTAGAGCAATCCATTTTCTGCAAGTATTATTAGGTTCTGTTGATTCTCCAGGAGGACATTTAGCAAAGCCACCATACCCAAGACACGTTGCCCCACCAATAAAACCAGGGAAAAACGTAGTGCCTGGAAAGCCGCTTGAAAGTTGGCCTTTGGGATTCCCAACAGAGCCGGAAGATCTTGCGATTGATGACGAAGGTAATCCTTTGAGAATTGATAAAGCTTATTCTTGGGAAGCGCCAATAGCCAACCATGGTCTCATGCACATGGCAATTACAAATGCTGTTGCAGGAGATCCTTATGAAATTGATACTATGATCTTTTTTATGGCAAATATGGCTTGGAACTCAACAATGAATACCACGAAGATGAGAGAAAATCTTTGCGCTAAAAATGAAGATGGTGAATATAAAATTCCGTTTCTCGTGGTTTGTGATGCATTTGATTCTGAAACAGTTGGTTATGCAGATTTAGTTATTCCAGACACAACATATTTAGAAAGGTATGACACTATATCAATCTTAGACAGACCGATATCTGAACCTCACGCAGTATGTGATTCTATAAGAGCTCCAATCTTGGAACCTGATAGAGATGTAAGGCCATGGCAATCTGTTTTAGTCGAGCTTGCAGGTAGACTAAAATTCCCAGAATTTACATCTGATAATGGAGAAAGAAAATTCAAAGATTACAAAGACTTTATAATTAATTATGAAAAAGTACCTGGAGTAGGTTTCTTGGCAGGTTGGCGTGGTGAAAATGGAGAAAATAGTTTAAAGGGAAAGCCTAATCCAAAACAGTGGGATAAATATATAGAAAATAAATGTTTCTTCGAGTATAAGCTAGCAGATAACCATAAGTATTTTAGAGGTGCTAACAAGGACTACTTAGAATTTGCAAAAAAATCTGGTTTTAATAGCTCAAGCGATCCAATTATTATCGAACTGTATTCAGAAAAATTACAGAAATTTAAATTAGCTGGCATGGGATTATATGATGGACCTCAGCCAAAAAAAGAAAGAGATCAATTTAGATTATCTAGATTTTTTGACCCTATACCTGAATACTATATTCCTTTAGAACATAGATGTACTTTCTCGCAAGCATTTCCATTTTATGCAATTACTCAAAGACCGATGTTTATGTATCATTCTTGGGACTCACAAAATGCATGGTTAAGACAACTTCAAGCCCATAATTATATGCATATGAATAAAGCAAAGGGTGAGGAGTTAGGCATAAAAGATTTATCTTGGGTTTGGGTTGAGTCGAATACTGGAAAAATTAAAGTACAGGTAAAGTTAATGGAAGGGTGTCAAAGTGATACTATATGGACTTGGAACGCCATCGGAAAACAAAAAGGAAAATGGGGGTTATCAGAAGATGCAAATGAATCCACAAAAGGTTTTTTGATGAATCACTTAATAAATGAACATTTACCATGTGCAGACACAGGAAGTCCAGTTACTAACTCTGATCCAATTACAGGACAAGCAGCTTGGTATGATTTAAAAGTGAATATTTATCCAGCAGCTGATGATGAGCAATTTGGGGTTTATCCAAATTTTGAAGCAAGTACAAAATTACCAGGACGTCCTGAAACAAAAGATATCTTAAGATACAACACTAAAAAACCAGTGAGATTATCAAGATCTCTAATAGATATTTTAACAAAAGGTGGGTTTGAAAAATGAGATTAGGACTAGTAGTTGATTTAGACAAGTGCGTAGGTTGTAGTGCATGCGCTATAGCTTGTAAACAGTGGAATACGTCAGGAACTTCAGGCTCGCTAACTGACTATAGGCCATATGGGGCTGACCCAAGTGGAGTTTTTTTTAACAGAATTAGACACTACGAAACTGGAAATTATCCAGATAGCAAAACGGTTCATTTTCCAATGTCATGTATGCATTGCGAAGAGGCGGCATGTGTAACAGTTTGCCCAACAGGTGCTTCTTATAAAAGAGAAGAAGATGGTATTGTTTTGGTGGATCCTGAGAAATGCATGGGCTGCAATTATTGTGCTTGGGCATGTCCTTACGGAGCAAGAGAGCTTGATCGAGAAGAGGGAGTTATGAAGAAATGCACTTTGTGTGTTGATAGGATATATGATGAAAATTTGCCAAAAGAAGAAAGAAAACCAGCTTGTGTAATGACTTGTCCAACAACAGCAAGATATTTTGGAGATTTTGATGATCCAAACTCAGAAGTATCTATAGTGTCAAGAAAACGTGATGGTCAAGAATTATTCCCAGAGCTTGGCTATAAACCAGTAAATCAATATTTATCGCCAAGAAAAAAAGTAGAAATAAAACAACATGAGATAAGCGAACCTAATCTTGTAAGAAAAGTAAAAGATTGGGTCAATAAAGTTGTTGAGCTATAAGGAAAAAATATGCACCCAGCTTTTTCAGTAATATTTTTTACAGTAACCTCTGGAGCAGGCTATGGTTTAATAGCTTTATTATGCTTGTTAAATTTTTTATATTTTGGGATGCTTTTAGATAAAAGTACTTTCTTTATTTGCGCGACAGTAGGATCAGCATTATTTACCATGGGTTTAATATCCTCTACTTTTCATTTAGCAAATCCAAAAAATGCATGGAGAGCTTTTATGAGATTTAGAACTTCGTGGTTAGCTAGAGAGGGTATTTTAGCAATTTTATTCTATCCAATACTTTTTTTATATTTATTTTTAGTTTACATAGATTTTCAAATAGAAAATTTTATGTTTATGCAAGCATATAGTTTTTTTATTTTTTTAATGTCTGTTTTAATTATCCATTGCACTGGAATGATTTATGCTTGTTTAAAAACTATACCTCAATGGAATACTTTTTGGACTCCAATAAACTATATTACTATTGGAATTTCTTTAGGTAGTTTAATATTATTTTTTATACTTGATTTTAATAACTATAACGTAGACCCTTACAAATATTATTTATTAGCTGCTATAGCATTTTCGTTTTTTACAAAAATATCTTATTACATTAGTATTAGAGGATCTAGGCATAATATCGGGCAAGCAACAAATGCAGCTATTAAACTTAAAAGTACAAATGTTAGATTATTAGATGTAGGTCATACTGGAGGAACGTTTTTAACCGATGAATTTGGTTATAAAGTTGCAGAAAAAAAACTTTTTAGGGTTAAAACTTTTTCTATAATCAGTGGGTTTTTAGCTCCGTTTACCCTTATTTATATCCATAGTTTTGTTTTTGAGAGTATGCTGCTTTGTATTCTCGCAATTTCTTTGGCATTTTTTGGGATGGTTGCAGAAAGATGGTTGTTTTTTGCTCAAGCCAAACATGTTGTTAATCTTTATCACGGTTCTCAAAACGTATAGATATATTTATTGTTGAGATGACATTGACCTTATATTGATATTTACATCTAATTTTTCACTACTATTACCGATAGCTACACCTTTGATTGGTGCTGCATCATATGAGTCAAAACCTGAACATACTCTCACATATTTATCATTTACAAAGCAATTATTAGATGGATCAAATCCTACCCATCCTAAATTATCAAAATACAACTCAACCCAAGCATGAGTGGCTTCATCTTTTTCATCAGGAGAATATAGATAGCCACAAATATATCTAGCGGGAATATTTAAATATATAGCACATGAAATTAGCAAATGAGCATAATCCTTGCAAACACCTTTTTTACTAAATAAGGTTTGAGTAGATGTTGTGTCCTCCTTTGAGAAATTTTTTGTATAACTTAACTGTTTTGATATATTGTCTGAAATTGTGTGAGCTAGACTTAATTTATCTTTTTTATTTATTTTGCATATTGCGTTGTTTGTAAAAGTTTTAATTTTTGGTGTTATCGATGTTATGTTTGTAGTTCTTAAATAAACTATAGGATTAATTTTTTCTTTATAACCTGTCAAAATTTCTTGTTTTAAATTATTTTTTGTTTTAACTTCACCATTAATTATTATTTCAGACTTTTTTATTAAATTATTAGAGTGACAAATAATTACTTTATCGCCATTTGGCTCAATAGATTCATTAGAAATAGTTGAGTCTTTTACTTTCAAATTCCAATTAATTATTTTTATATTTTTATGTTTGGATGGATATAATTTTATGTATTGCGTTAAATCTTGTATAGTATCATCGTAGTTATAGATTGTTTTATGTGTAATTTTTAGATGCATTGTATCCTCCATCAAAATAAGAACTACTAATACTTAAATTCAGTGAATCAATATCTTTCATATAATCTAATAAAAATTCATGTGTACCAGTTTTAAATATTTCATCTATTGTGACGTCACTATATTTTGCAAGTAACTTACTAGTTGATGAATATGCCAAAGATTTTTGATTATAATATTTGCATAAATTATTAACATGGTTATTTATATTTTCTGCGCAATATAATAAAGACCTGGGATTACTTTTATTAAAGATAAGAAAGTGGCAAATTTTTCTTGGGTCAACATTTACTCCATATATTCTTCTATACTGAATGTATGCTGCTATAGATCTAAGTAATGTTTCCCATTGATAATTATTTTCTATATTTTTATTATCCTTTGATAATAAAATATAATACTTAACATCTAGTATACGTATTGTATTATCAGCTCTTTCAATATAATAACCTAGATTCATGAAGTCATAGATGTCGTCAGTGAGTTGTGTGCTTACTATAGCCCCTTTAAGCATGCTTGTTCTTTGAATTATCCATCTGAGAAAATTTGGTAATTTAGATGATCTATAATTTGAAGGTTTAAAATTTTCTATTTCTTGAAAAGCTGAATTTATAACATCCCATACTTCTCTGGTAATGGATGTTCTTATAACTCTTAAATTTTCTCTCGTATGAATAATGCAGTTCACTATTGATGACATATTATTTTTATCAAAGCATAAGTATTTTTCAACATTTCTTTGATTAATTTCAGAATATTTTTCTAAAAAATCTTCTTTTACTCCAGATGAAGATAGTATTGAGTCCCATTCGTTATTATATTTAGAGGTCTTTTTCGTTATTGCTATTCTGTAACCTACATCAATAAGTCTTGCTAACATTTCTGCCCTTTCTATGTAACGACATGCCCAGTATAAATTTTCAGCTGTTCTACTTAGCATAATTATCTTTTGGTTGTAAAATCCAGGTATCTTTAACTCCTCCGCCTTGAGAAGAATTTACTATTAGGCTATTTTCTTTAAGAGCTACTCTAGTTAGACCACCTTTACATAATTTGATTGAATCTCCCTGAAGGCAAAATGGTCTAAAATCAACATGCCTCTGTTCTAATGAATTTTTAATATATGTAGGACATGTAGATAAAGATAAAGTTGGTTGCGCAATAAAATTTTCAGGATTTTTAAGTATTTTTTTCAGGAACAAGTTTATTTGATTTTTTGTAGAATATTGACCAATCAACATCCCGTATCCACCTGACCCATGAACTTCTTTTATAACCAAATCTTTAATATTTTCTTTAACAAATTTTAAATCTTGACTATTACCGCATTTCCATGTCTTTACATTTTTTAAAATTGGTTTCTCTCCTAAATAAAACTTTATCATGTCAGGTACATAAGTATAAATTGCTTTATCATCAGCTATTCCTGAACCAGGAGCATTGCAAATTGTTATGTTACCATTTCTGTAAGCACTCATAATTCCTGGAACACCAATTATAGAATTTCTATCAAAGAATAACGGGTCTAAATATTGATCATCAATTCGCCTATATAAAACATCTACTTTTTGTCTGCCTCTAACTGTTCTCATATAGACAATATCTTTTTCAACAAACAGATCTCTTCCTTCTACAAGCTCAATACCCATCAGGTCAGCTAAAAAGCTATGTTCATAATAAGCGCTATTGTAAGAACCAGGAGTTAAAATAACTATAACTGGTTCATTATTATTACATTTTTTTGGCGCAACGCTTGATAACATGTTTCTTAAAAAAATTGGATAATCGTCTATTGGAGAAATTGAATTTTCAAGAAACAAACTAGGAAACATCCTCATCATTATTTCTCTATTTTGCATCATATAAGACACGCCAGACGGAGTTCTACAGTTATCTTCTAAAATCATAAAGCTATTATTTGATGTTCTTACAATATCGCTTCCAGTAATATGTGAAAATATTTTTTTTGGAGGAGTAAATCCAACCATTGAAGGCTCGTAGGCCTTATTTTTATATATTAATTCAGGTGGAATGATTTTATCTTTTAAAATTTCTCCTGAATTATAAATATCGTTTATAAATAGATTTATAGCTTTTGTTCGTTGTATTACTCCTTTTTCTAAAATATCCCATTCTTTAGATGTAAATATTCTTGGCACCATATCAAAAGGAATTAATCTTTCATTTAGATCATTTTGTTTATATATCGAAAAAGTTATTCCTATTCTTTTTAGGAGGTCTTTGGCTTCATTGTGCTTCTCTTCAAAAATATTTCCATGCATAGAGTCTATCCACTTTGCAACTTTCCCGTATGGTCGTCTAACAGAGTCATTATTATTAAGCATTTCATTGTATGCAGGCATTATTTCCTCCCTTATTTATTGTTATGCAAGCTTTGTACCAGCCAAATTCTTTTAAAATAAATTGAAAGTAATAATATTCGTGATAATCTTAAGCTATAGGTTCGAATTTAAATAATATTAATTTTTACTATAATAATTATATACTTACATGATAAACTTAAAACTATTTTTAGTCTCATTTATAACTTTTTTAGTTCTTGATGCAATATGGCTAGGACTTGTTGCAAGAGGGTTTTATTCTAAACATTTGTCTTTATATCTTACAGATAACGTTATATGGTCCTCAGCACTGATATTTTATGTAATATTTAATATCGGACTTTTAATTTTTGTAATATTACCTTCTATTGATAAAAATTCTTACATGACTTTAGTTGTATATTCACTTTTATATGGATTAGTCACATTTGCTACTTATGACCTAACAAACCTTGCTACGATAAAAGATTGGCCAATAATTGTTAGCGTTGTTGATATGCTTTACGGAATGTTTGTAGCATTTTCATCGGCATCTGTAGCATTTTATGCCAATAAATATTTTATTTAGTGTCTTTTGAATGGATTAAATTGCCTATTTAAAGACCATTTAAGTCTTGCTTATAGATATATAAGAAAGTATTATTTTTATATGAGATACATAATTATACCTTTTTTAGTTGCATCATTTAGTGCCCTTGCTATTGAACCAAGTACAAATGATGCGCCTGCTCATATAGATTGCTTTAAGTCGAGTAAAAAACAGCACTTAAGCTATGCGAGAAGCAAAAACTTTCCGAAATCAAAAACAAATGAGAATTATTACAATTGCTTAGACAAGTCTAAGAAATTAGTAAAAGCACCGAAAACATCTACTCCTTCTGAAAAAGTACGAACAGGTGCGGCTGTACTATTAAATCCTATAGGCGCTGCTTTTTGGTTAATAGATAAAGTTGTAAGTACTGGTGTTGATAAAACAGTAAATAAATAAAATAATTAAAGCAATGTCTTCCTCATAGGATCTAATATCTTTTAAATAATATGATTGAAATAAAAAATTTACATAAAAAGTATGATGATATTACTGTTGTTGATGATTTGTCATTAAACGTTGGTAAAGGAGAAGTGTTAGGTTTTCTTGGTCCAAATGGGGCAGGTAAATCAACAACAATGAAAATGGTTACTGGTTTTATTGAGCCTACTAGCGGTACTATAAAAATCAAAGACCTTTTTGTTAAAGATTCTGCATATGAAATTAAAAAACATATTGGATATTTGCCAGAAGGCGCTCCTCAGTATGGTGAAATGACCACAAAAGATTTTTTATTGTTTATTGCAAAGATTAGAGGAATTGAAAAAAATAACTTTAATAATTCAGTAGAATCAGTTGTAGAAAGTTTGTCATTGCATGATGTTTTAAGTAAAAGAATAGAGCATTTATCAAAAGGATTTAAAAGAAGAGTTGGAATTGCACAAGCAATCATTCATGACCCAGAAATATTAATTATGGATGAGCCAACAGATGGTCTTGATCCAAATCAAAAATATGATGTTAGAGAGTTAATAAAAAAAATATCAAAAAATAAAACAATTGTTATTTCAACACACATATTGGAAGAAGTTGAAGCTGTATGTACAAGAGCAGCAATTATAGCCAAGGGAAAGTTATTATTTGACGACACTCCTAATAAGCTCCAAGAATCTGATAATGGATCTCTAGATGATACTTTTAGAAAAATTACTTTAGGAGAAAATAATTAAAATGAAAAATATTTTAATTATTTTCAATCGTGAGCTAGCTTCATACTTTTCTACACCTATTGCTTATGTGTTCTTAGTAATATTTCTTTTATTGTCTGGCTCCTTCACATTTTACATGGGTAATTTTTATGAAAGAGGGCAAGCAGACCTCTTACCTTTTTTTGGATTTCATCCATGGCTATATTTATTTTTAGTACCAGCTATAACAATGAAATTATGGGCTGAAGAGAGGAAATCTGGAACAATAGAATTAATTTTAACCTTGCCAGTTAAAGTTTCTGAGGTTGTTATTGGTAAATATTTAGCTGCATGGTTCTTTATTGTGCTAGCTTTATTTTTAACCTTTCCAATATGGATCACAGTTAACTATTTAGGTAATCCTGATAATGGTGCCATAATTTCAGGTTATTTAGGAAGCTTACTTATGTCGGGTGGTTTTCTAGCCATTGGGTCATGTATGTCATCTGTAACTCAAAATCAGGTTATAGCATTTATAATATCTGTAGTAGTTTGTTTTATTTTTTTACTCAGCGGAACAAATCTAGTTTTAGATTTTTTCAATGCATGGTTACCACAAGGAGTTGTAGATGCAATCGCATCATTAAGCTTTCTTTCACATTTTTCCTCTTTAAGTAAGGGTGTAATCGATATTAGAGATTTTATATATTATATTTCATTAATTAGTGTATTTATTTATATAAATATTGAATTAGTTAATTTGAAAAAGGGTGGATAAAGTGATATCTGAAAGAAATAAATCAAAAGTACAAATTTTTCTTTTACTAATAGCATTTGTTCTTCTTATAATGCTTGCTAATAATATTTTTAAAGGTTTTCGTTTTGATTTAACAGAGAATAAATTATATACATTAGGCGATGGAACTCTAAATATAATTAACGAGTTACAAGACGAGGTGATACTTAACTATTATTTTTCAGATAGCTTGACGCAAGATGATACATACTTAAGAGCGTATGCGAAACGAATAAAAGAACTTCTCGAAGAATATGAATTACGATCAAAAGGTAAAATTAAATTAAACATAATTGACCCTATTCCTTTTTCTGACGAAGAGGATGATGCAATGAAATATGGTTTACAAGGAGTCCCGTCTAAAACTAAAGAAGAAAATATATTTTTTGGTTTAGTTGCCGCTAATAGATATGACAGCTACAAAATAATTAAATTTTTTGATCCAGGTAAAGAAGCTGTTATTGAGTATGAAATTACAAAAGTACTTTACAGTCTTCTTGATATGAAAAAACCAAGAATTGGCGTTATGTCATCCTTGCCAATGTTTGGTGGGTATAATTTCACAAAAAATGAGCCAACGCCAGAATGGGCCATTATTCAAAAAATAAAACCACTTTTTGATGTAGAGTTAATTGATAAAAAAACAAAAAGCTTTGACGATTTTGATATTTTATTTTTAGTGCACCCTAAAAAAATATCAAATGAAGATAAGAAAAAAGTACTTAATTTCTATGATAATAAAGGAAAAATTTTATTACTATATGACGTTTATTCAGAAGCAGATCCTGAATTTCAGGACCCAAGTCTTCCGCCAGCTGGCGGTGGTATTCAGTCTTCAGACTTTAAAGAATTACTAGATAAAATTGGGATAGCAATAAATCCGTCAAAAGTACTTTTGGATAGAAAATTTGCAATACCTGTGACTTCAGCAGCTTCTGACAGACCGATAAAACATGCGGCTATATTAAGTTTTCCAAAAAAATCTTTTAATAAAAACTTGAATATAACTAGCAAACTAAATTCACTGACATCAGCCTTTTCAGGCTCAATTGAAAATACGAATATGAGTAATAAATTTACATCATTAATTTCATCAAGCAGCGATTCATCTGTTGCAGAAAAAAATGTTTTTAGATATCTGCCAGATCCATCAGTTCTTTTAGATAAATATGAACCAACTGCAGAAACAGAAATTTTTGCGGGGTTGATAGAAAATGAAAACAAAAAGGCAATTGTTGTTGCTGATGCTGATATTACTGCGAACTACTTGTGGGTGAGGGTTCAAGATTTCTATGGGGAACAAGTTTTAGTTCCTTGGGCGAGTAATGGTGATTTAATAATAAACTCCCTGGATTATTTATCAGGTGGTAACACACTTGCAAGTATTACTAGTCGAGAGTCTTTTTCACGACCATTTAGTGTTGTGGAAGATTTAAAACTAACGGCAGAAAAAATATTTAATACCGAAGAAGCAAGACTTCAAAATAAACTAGCACAACTACAAAGTAAAAATAGTGAGCTTACTGATAAAAATAGTATAGATTATAGTGCATTCCAACAGGAGCTATTAAAAGTAAGAAAAGAATTACGTGATGTTAGGAGAAATTTAAATAAAGATATAGATAGTCTGGGATCTTTATTAAAATTTATCAATATCTTTTTAATGCCAATATTGCTAACAATTTTTATAATAGTTTTTTCAGCATATAGAAAGAAGCAAAAAAGCAAATGAAAAAGTTAATTGTTATCTCAATTATTTTAGGCGTTCTTGTTGTTGCAAATATAATTATAAAAAATGAAGATCCTCGGTCCAAAATAAATATGCCAAGTCTTGCGCAAGCAATTTCTTTAGAACTTTCAATAAGTAATTATAAAATTATTAATGATAATAATAAAATTGTTTTAATTACCAATGGGTCTTGTTACGAGATTCAAAATTTAGACTACTGTGCAGATTTTTCTAAAATTAAGTTATTGCAGAAATTTTTACAAAGTAATGTAAGGGATATATATGATAAAACTACAGAAAATTTAAATAGACTTGGTTTTAAAAATGAAAAAATAAATAGTTCAATAGTTATTAACAATACTAAAACTTTAGTATTCGGTAATACAAATCAATATAA
>CAJYAP010000013.1 GCA_913065025.1 uncultured Gammaproteobacteria bacterium | reverse complement strand
CTTCTTGTAAGTCGGCAAACCATGTTCCAACATAAAAACTTCCATATTCAATATCAAATCCACCCATAGCTGAACTACTTGATTGGTGAATTCCTCTGTACATATAGTCAGACATAAAACCTAAGTTCGCACTATATGATACTTCACTTTCTGCTTGTGAAAGTGATGTCATAGCTAATAATGCTATACCAGCTACTGTTTGTTTCATTATCTTAAACATTTTGATCTCCTTTTTTTCTAAGTTATGTTATTTCACGTTAATAACATGCAACGTTCGTGCCAATATTGAACAAATCTCTAATTTCACGAATTCATAAAGATATAAGCAATTCTCATGCCGAAGGATAAATATAGTGTGAGAATTTTAATTAATTACTTAACTACAAAATTAATTTATAAGAACGCTATTGCTCATCTTTTGGATTAACAAGAGTTTTAGGCTCATGAAGATGAAGCAAAAGCATCCCTGCTTTAAACTTCAAATATATTATAATATTGAATTATAATAATTATCAAGTATTATTATATGATAATATATTATATATATATTTAGGTTATACCAAATAATATATTTATAAGTTAATATTATTGAAATAAGTAAATTTAGAGAGAATTAAAAATGTTTAAATTTGACCCAAAAAATGTAGATGATATTGCAAATAGGATTAAAGGCATAATGCCTGAATCTCTTAAAAGTTCAAAAGAAGAAATGCAAAAAACATTAAAATCAGGAGCTGAAGGGGTACTTCAAAAACTTGATTTAGTGTCTCGAGAAGAATATGACATTCAAGTGTCCCTTTTAAGAAAATGCCAAGAAAAAATAGACGAGTTAGAACATAAAATTTCTCAATTAGAGCAAAACAAGTAATTATTCTGCAGATTGAATAATATAATCTACACTCATTTCTATTAAATTATCTGGTAAATCTGATCTGCCACCTTTTGCAGGCATTGCACCTATACCATTAATAGCATTAGCATATAGTTTTTCTTTTCCTTTTGACAATCTTTCTTTCCAAGCAACCTTATCGCCAAATTTAGGAGAATTTAATATGCCAGATGTATGGCAGCTTTGACAAACGGCATTATACACTTCTTCACCATTTTTATATAAATCAACTTTTACTAAATTACCTGTGGTCTTCGCTTCTTGCTCATTCGCATCTGAGTAATTCAATTTTCCAACTGGCTCTATTCTGCTAACTACAGCATTATTTGTGAATTCATCTGCTACATTTGTTTCAGGAACAATTATTTGGGCGATAAAAAAAATTACAAAAAAAATAATTGTTAGCACCCCCATAACGCCTAAAAAAATAGTTGTAAATTGTTTGTCATTCATTAAATATTTTCCTTTTTTTCCACTACTTTATTTTTAAGAGCGCCTAATAGGATTTGAACCTATATCTTCAGCTCCGGAGGCTGACGCTCTTATCCATTTGAGCTATAGACGCGATAATCTCTATTTTGCCCTATTTCGTCTCTCTAAATCTATTACATATTCAGATATTTCAATCATTCTATCGTAAGTTTTTGCCATCCTGCCAGATATTTTATATTTATTATTAATAATAATTGCTGGAACACTATCTATTTTATACGTCTCTAGTAAATAATTCGCTTCTTGTACTGCCTTAGAGACTTCTTCAGAAGATAAAATCTCTTTAGCTTTTTTAACATCTATTCCTTGACTGTCAAAAAAATTCATTATTGATTCTACATTACTAAATGTTCTTTGTTGCTCATGATATGCATAGAAGAAATTATTATGTAATTCTAAAAAATTATCCATTTTCTTCATTGTATAAAATGCTCTTGCATGCAAAAGCCAAGGCTTATTAAATACCACCGGCATTTCTACAAATTGAATATCCTTGTTATTTTTTAGATCCCATTTCGCTATATACTCTGCAAAAATGTAACAATGCGGGCAGCCATACCAAAATGCTTCAACAACTAAGATCTTATCATTTTCTTTTAACTCATAAGCACTTGGGCTGTCATTAATTAATTCAAAATCAATACCTTCCTCAAAACTTTCATCTGCAAAAATCAGTGTGGTTGATAATAAGAAAAGTATTAATATTTTTTTAATCATAGGTAATTATTTATATCAATATAATCCTTGAAGATATTCAGACAAAGCCTTCATTTCTTTATTTGATAATTTAAAAGAAATTGTACTCATAATTGAAAAGTTTTTACCACGCTCCTCTCTTTCATCATAATCTTCCTTATACTCTTCTAGGACATGATAAAGATATTTCGCATGTTGCCCGGATATTTTAGGGTATCCACTTCTATCAACTCCCAAACCATTTGGTCCATGACAAGACATGCATGCAGGTACTCCCCTATCTGCAATTCCACCACGGTATATGCTTTGTCCCAACTCTATAACATTATCAGCAGCAGTTATTTTTCCTTTTTTTGCGGGGACGCTATTATAATATTTTGCAATTTCTACTATATCTTGGTCCGTCAAACCCATAGCTTGAGGGCTCATTAAAGCGTTCTTTCTAATTCCATCTCTAAAAGCATGTAATTGTTCAATAAGATATCTTGTGCTTTGTTGTGAAAGATTTGGCCACTCAGGATTATTACTGTTTTCTACACCATGACAAGCAGTGCATGCCATAGCTTTTGTCTGCCCAGATTTAATTGCTTCATCGTCGGCAAATGTCTTATTCGTTATAAGAAATAATACCGCACAAGCAAATATTACAATGCTGGAAGGCTTATTTTGCATGAATTCTCCTTAATTTATGTCATATTTCTATTTGTAAACATTGTATACTATTTTGGAAAAAACCAATATATTAAAAACAATAAAAATGGCCTTAAATATAAAAAAATCAGATTTTGTAAAAAGTGCTACAAAGCCATCTCATTTTCCAGATGATATTTATTTAGAATTTTTTTTTGCTGGAAAATCAAATGCTGGAAAATCAAGTATGTTAAACAAAATATGCAATCGAAGGAAATTAGCAATTACTAGCAAGACCCCTGGAAGAACTCAGTTAATTAATTTTTTCTTGGTTAATGACAATATTAGTTTTGTAGATATTCCTGGATATGGTTTTGCTAATACACCTAAAAATGTAAAACGCTCGTGGGAGACTATGGTCATTAATTATTTAGAATATAGAAAAAACATTGCTTCTATGTTTATCGCTGTAGATATAAGAAGGGGTGTGGGAAGATTAGATGAAGCTATGCTAGAACTATGTGCGGGGTTTAATATCAATGCAAATATTATGATGACAAAATCAGATAAGGTTAGTAATAGCGAAAAATCTAAAATAAAGATCACGACAGAAAAACTATTAAGTGACTATAAAAATATAACTAATATACAAACTTTCTCATCAAAAAATGGGGATGGTGTTAATGAAGTTTTAGAGATTATTGGAAATTTGAAAAACTTTAATTAATGAGCATTTCCCCAATTATCATCAATCCCATAATTTACTTCTAAAGGCAAATTTAAATTAACACAATCTTGCATTATATTAACTATATTTGTTACTTCTGAATCAATATCATTTTCGTAAATTTCAAAGACAAGTTCATCATGCACTTGCATAATCATTTTGGTTTTTGACTTTTGCTGCATCAGCCATTTATCTATCTGTATCATCGCAACTTTAATAATGTCTGCAGCTGTACCTTGTACAGGGGCATTAATAGCTGTCCTCTCCGCATAATTTCTTCTTTGAGCGCGTTTTGAATTAATTTCTGGTAAGTATAATTTTCTTCCATAAACAGTTTCAACGTAACCTTTTGTCTTTGCAAACTCTATCATTTCGTTCATATAAAATTTAATCTTGGGATATCTATTAAAATAAATATCCATATATTCTTTAGCTTCAGGAATTGAAATTCCTAGCTGCTTTGATAATCCAAAAGAAGACATCCCATAAATTAAACCAAAGTTTATGGCCTTTGCAGATCGCCTATCATCGGGTGATACTTTATCAATACCAATATCAAAAATTTCAGAAGCTGTGAATGAGTGTATATCAATTTTATTCTTAAATGCTTTTAAAAGATTTTCATCACCAGAAAGATGGGCCATTATCCTTAATTCGATTTGGGAATAGTCAGCCGCAAAAATTTTTTTTCCTTGTTCTGCTACAAATGCATTTCTTATTTTTTTTCCTTGCGAACTTTTTATTGGTATATTCTGCAAATTAGGTTCTGTTGAAGATAATCTTCCTGTAGCAGTAATTGCTTGCTGATATGAAGTATGAACTCTTCCTGTTTTATTAGATATTTGTAATGGTAATTTATCAGTATATCCAGTTTTTAGTTTATTCAACGATCTAAAATCTAAAATTAGCTTTGGTAACTCATAAGATTCAGAAAGAAATTGCAATGTATCTTCATCAGTAGAAGGTTTTCCTGTTGGTGTTTTTTTCGAAACAGGTATTTCTAAATCTTCATATAATATTTCTTGTAATTGTTTAGGAGAATTTAAATTAAATTCTTTGTTTGTAATTTTAAAACATTTCTTCTGAATAGATTGTAATTCTATTTCAAGCTCTTTACTTAATTTAAATAATTTTTTTGAATCTATTAACACGCCATTTCTCTCAATATTAGAAAGTATTGGTAGCAACGGCATTTCTATGTCTTTATAGACTTTAGTTATATTTTCATCCTTTGATACTTTGCTCCAGAGATAATTATATAATTCCAAACTTACTAGTGCATCTTCACATGAATATTCTGCCGCAGTCTCGATATCCACTTTTGCAAACGGTATTTGTTTTGCTCCTTTTCCAGCAATATCCTCATAGTGGATAGTTTTATAGGACAAATATTTCTCTGATACATTATCAAGCCCATGTCTTATTGCAGTTGAGTCAAAAATATATGACAAAAGCATTGAGTCATGACTTATACCATTCAAGGTTATTTTATAATTAATTAAAACATTTCTATCATATTTTAAGTTATGACCAACTTTTTTTATTGAGGTATTTTCCAGAATTGGCTTTAGCTTATCTAGAACAAATTTTATTGGCAGTTGTTCATATTTGAATTGATCCTCATGGGCAAGTGGGATGTAATAACTTTCTTTGGTGTCTATTGCTATAGAAATACCCACAATTTCTGCTTTTATGTAATCAAGGCTTGTGGTTTCAAGGTCAAACGAAATAAATTTTTTTTTGCCAATACTTTTAAGTAATTCTAGAAATATTTTTTTATCTACTATGATGTCATAATTAATTAATAATTTTTTATCTTCTTTTTTTTCTATTACTTCTTGATTTTCTGTGCTTATTTCTTTTTTTAAAAAAGAGTTTAACTCAAGCTTTTTATAAATTTTGATCAAAGCTTCTTTTTTTGACTCATACTTAATGAGATCTTTTAGATTTAACGGTATATCAACATCTAGCTTTATAGTAGCTAGAATTTTCGAAAGTCTTAATTGATCTTTATATATTTTTATCGAATCGCCAACTTTTCCAGGAATTAATTCATGCTTATTAATTATTTCTTCAGCACTACCATATTTATTAATTAATCTTGAGGCAGTTTTGCCTCCAACTCCAGGGACTCCAGGTATATTATCTGACTTATCTCCAACTAATGCTAAATAATCTATGATATTTGATGGTTCTACACCAAATTTTTTCTTTACTGCTCTCTCATCCATAATGTCTAAAGAGACTGGATTAATTATAGTTACATTTTTATCAACAAGCTGAGCAAAATCTTTGTCGCCTGAGAAAATTTTAACACCGCCAATTTTTTTAAACTTTTTTGACAATGTTCCTATAACATCATCTGCTTCTACCTCACTTATAATAATCGGTGGAAGGCCCATTAATTCTAGTATTTCATATAACTTAGGTATCTGTTCGGCTAACTCTTCAGGCATTGATGATCTATTAGCTTTATATTCGGTATAAATTTTATGTCTAAAATTTTTTCCTTTTGCATCAAACACAACGCCTATATTTTTTGGATCAAAGTCTTCTATTATTTTATTAATGGCCTTTAGAAATCCATGAATAGCTCCAGTATTTTCACCTTTTGTATTTTTTAAGGGAGGTAAAGCATGATAAGCTCTATATAAATAGGCTGTTCCATCTATTAAAACTAAATAATCTTCTTTTTGTTTTCCATTCATACGTTCTATATTCTATAATCACTTGAAAAATATTAAAAAAATCCTATGTCTGTTTATACACGACTTACAAAAGAAGAACTAGAACAATTACTAAATCATTACGATATAGGTAATTTTGTTGGAATAGAGGGTATTAATGAAGGAATTACAAACTCAAATTACTATCTCACAACTTCTCATAATAAATATATATTAACGATTTTTGAAGAACCAAATTTAAATCTAAATTATGCTATTGAGTTGATGGATATACTGTCAAAAAATGGAATAAAGTGTCCTATTCCAATTAAAGCAAAAAATGAATCTTGTGTGCATAATATAAAAGATAAGCCTTTATCTATTTTTACTCTACTCCCTGGAAAAACCATAACAAATGAGATGCCTACTTTAGAAATGTGCAGACAAGTAGGTTCTACAATAGCAAAAATACATACTCACTCTGAAAAATTTTCTAAACATGATCCTGGTTTAAGAAATGGAGATTGGTTTCATGAAACTGCAAAAAAAATTAGAACAGTTTTAAGTGATGAGGAACAGATTTTAATTAGCAAAGAAATAGAAAATCAAATTTATTGCACAAATCAAAAATTACCTAAAGGTATAATTCATTCAGACTTATTTAGAGATAATGCTTTGTTTATTGACGAAGATCTAACTGGTGTCATAGATTTTTACTACGCATGTAATGGATATTATTTGTATGACCTGGCAATTATTGTAAATGATTGGTGTTTAAATAAAGACATGACAATAAACATAGAAAAACAAGATGAACTTGTTAAATCTTATAATAAAGATAGAAAGATAGAAGCTATCGAAAAAGAAATGTGGTCAAAAGTTCTAAGGCATGCAGCATTAAGATTTTGGCTATCAAGACTTCATGATAAATTTTTTCCTACTGATGGCGAAATAACTCATCAACACGATCCAAATAAATTTAAATTAATTCTAATGGATAGAATTAAAACAACTTATAAATTAAAAATATAATTTTTATGAAAAAATTATCAGAAAAGATTGATATTTTTAATGACAAAATCGGCATTCTTACATCATACCTTGCACTGCCATTGATTTTAATAACATTTGCCGTTGCTTTTATGCGTTACATATTAGATTTTGGTAGCATAGCTATTCAAGAAATAACAATATATTTACATGCTTTGATATTTACTATTGGCGCATCATATACTTTAAAAGACAATATGCATGTAAGAATTGATATTTTCTATAATAAATTTTCTAATAGAAAAAAAAATCTAGTAAATTTTTATGGTGCAATATTTTTTCTAATGCCAACTTGCATATTAATATTTTATACCAGCTTTAATTATGTACTCTCATCTATATTACTTCTTGAGTCCTCTAAGGAAGCTGGTGGCCTACCAATATTATATATATTAAAAACATATATATTGCTAATGTCGCTCGCTCTATTTTTACAAGGCTTATCTGAACTAATAAAAAATTCTAGGTGGGGTAAGTAAAGAATGCTTGCTTTAATATTATTCTTACTTGTAATCTTTATTTTAATGTTTGGTTATCCAGTTGCATTTACACTATCTGGCGTATCTATAATTTTTGCCTTGATTTGCAGCCTAACTGGTAACTTTGATTTGTCTATCCTCTATGCTTTGCCAAATAGAATATTTGGAATCATTACTAATGAGACATTAATTGCAATCCCAATGTTTATATTCATGGGTATTATGCTTGAAAAATCAAAGATTGCAGAAAAGCTTTTAGAATCTATGTCTGCATTATTTGGAAATATTAAGGGAGGTTTGGGTATTTCTGTAATTATTGTGGGTGCCCTTCTTGCTGCAAGCACAGGAATTGTTGGCGCCACGGTTGTCACTATGGGGCTTTTGTCTTTACCTACTATGTTGAAAAAAAAATATGATGTTAAAGTTGCTACGGGAACAATTCTGGCATCTGGAACGCTCGGTCAAATTATACCCCCCTCAATTATCTTAATTTTGCTAGGGGATGTAATTTCATCTTCATATCAAGAAGCACAAAATATGTTAGGAATATTCTCACAAGAAAGTGTATCAGTAGGTGACTTATTTGCTGGCGCAATTTTTCCTGGATTAATTTTAGTGGGGTTTTATATAATGTATATAATTTATCTTTCTAACTTTCGATTAGATTTAATTCCAGAAAATAAGGAGAGAAAAAGTTTTAACTTCAAAGAAATCATTTTATCTTTATTTTCTCCAATATTTTTAATCCTTGTAGTCCTAGGATCCATAATTTTTGGAGTTGCAACTCCTACTGAAGCATCATCATTTGGAGCTATAGGGGCAACTATTCTAGCAATGATTAATAAAAAATTAAATTTTTGTATCTTAAAAGATGTTCTAATTCAAGCATCAAAAATAACCAGTATGATTTTTGTATTATTAATAGGAGCTACTATATTTTCTCTTGTGTTCAGAGGTCTGGAAGGAGATATTTTTATAAATAATGCATTGTCAGGCTTGCCTGGAGATGTTTATACTAAATTAGCTCTTGTTATGTTTGCAATATTTCTCTTGGGATTTATATTAGATTTTATTGAAATTACTTATGTCGTTATTCCAGTTGTTGCACCAATACTTTTGTCTATGGGTATAGACCCAATATGGTTAGGTATATTAATTGCTATAAATCTTCAAACATCTTTTTTAACACCACCTTTTGGATTCGCAATATTTTATTTAAAAAGTGTGATACCTAAAAATATAGATACAGTTGAGATTTATAAAGGTGTGATACCTTTTATTGTCATTCAAATTATAACCATAACTATAATTATAATTATCCCAGAAATAACAACGTGGCTTCCAAATAAAATTTTTGGTTAAGATTAATAACTTCTAATTACTAAGTTCGTCTTGCTGTTCAGTTACCCCACCTTCCCAACCTTCTGAAACTCCTGTATATGCTGTGTCTCGGACTAAAGTATATGTATCAAACGCATTAAGACACACTACCGAAAAAACTACTCCCGCAGCAATATATGAAAGTCTTTTTTGTAATCTTTGGGCTTTTGCGACTTTAATTTGATAAATAATCAATCCAACACCAGAATATATACATATTGTGTAAAATAAAATTGTCGGCATATATCTCATACCAAACTCTAAAATACCACTAAAAACTGTCACTGCACCGATTAAAGCAAAAACCATTGAAGCGTATGATGCTAACGGTGGCACAGATAAGCTTTTGATAAAATAGTAGATAACAAGGAATCCAAATAACGCGTTTATAAATAACCAAAATACCTCTACTTCAGGATTTAAAATGAATCCTGGGGCTTTAAATATTCCACCAATTGCTATTGCGTAACCCATGCCTAACGTAAATATTGCATATTGTAGCAACTTAGATTTTTTGATATTAATTGCAAACCACAATATTTGACCTGCCACTATTGCGTTTAGTAATAAAATTGAATAGTTAAACCATTGATTTGATAGTAATTCTTGCATTTTTTCCCCACATCCTTACATTTGTTTTATAGATAAATATCTACTTATAGTTTAAATATAGTATAAATTATTAATAGTCTCTGGTACAGACATTCTATTTCTTAATATTTAAGTATGATTTTAGAGATATATTATTCCAATTTCTAGTTTTTTCCTGAAAAGAAGAATATGAATTATAAACCTCTTTGGCAAAGTCGCTTGATGAGGATAGTTCTTTTACAACATTTTTTGATATTTCATACAATTCATTTAACACTTCATCAGGATAGGGCCTTATATCAACCTTATGTTTATCTTGTAATATTTGAAGTGCTTCATTATTTCTTGAAATCATTTCACAAAGCATATCTAAATTTGCCATCTTTGAAGCACCAAGTAATATACTTCTCAGATCTTCAGGCAACTCTAAATATTTATCTTTATTAACAAAGCATTCAAGCGTTGTTCCAGGCTCATGCCAACCTGGATAATAATAAAATTTTGCTGCTTTGTGCAAACCAAATGCAAGATCATTATAAGGACTAACCCATTCCGTTGCGTCTATTGTTCCAGTTTTTAAAGCTGTGAATAACTCTCCACCAGGCAAATTTACTGGAGTTCCACCAGCTCTTTTTAAAACTTCTCCACCTAATCCTGGTATTCTCATCTTTAATCCTTTTAAATCACTCAAAGAATTAATCTCTTTGTTAAACCATCCTCCCATTTGAACACCAGTGTTGCCAGCAGCCATAGGAAGTAAATTAAAATCTGAGTAAGCTTGCTCCCAAAGTTCCATACCTCCTCCCTTATATAGCCATGAGTTCATTTCATTTGCTGTCATACCAAATGGAACAGTAGAAAAAAATTGGAATGTATCATTTTTCCCCTTCCAGTAATATGCAGACCCATGACCTAATTCTGCAACCCCGTTTGAGACTGCGTCGAAAATTTCAAAAGCAGGTACTAGCTCACCAGCGCCATATACTGTAACTTTTATTCTTCCACCAGATAATTTATTTATTGAGTCAGCTAGGTATTGAGCTCCCGTACCTAAACCTGGAAAATTCTTAGGCCAAGTTGTCACCATCTTCCAGTTATACTCAGCTTTTTGATTCTTGGCTTTCAAAGCCGATGGAAGTGCTCCAAGCAAAGCAATACTACTAAAACTTTTAAAAAAATCTCTTCTTTTCATAGATATACCTTTTTATTAAATTATCTCAAGATTTGCAACTGCTAATATTAACCATTTGCTTCCAACCTCGTCAAAAGAAACCTGAACTCTTGTATTTGAATCAGATCCTTCTGTTGATATTACCACGCCTTCTCCAAATTTTTTATGTGCGACTCTTTTCCCCATAATGGTATTTTCTTTATATATGTTTTTGATGTTGGAAGTATTGCCTCTCTTGAAAAACTTTTTAGGGTTATAACCAATTTCTTCAACAACTTCTTTCGGCATTTCACTTAAAAATCTTGACGGCATACAATAATTTTCAGATCCATACTGTCTTCGCATTTGAGCATGAGATATATAGAGTTTTTTTCTAGCTCTTGTTATTCCAACGTAGCAGAGCCTTCTTTCTTCTTCTAAGTTTTCCTCTTCAATAGACATTCTACTTGGGAAAAGGTTTTCTTCTAAACCAACTAAAAATACGATAGGAAACTCTAGGCCTTTTGATGAATGTAGGGTCATCATTTGTACACATTCATCCCAATCACTTCCCTGCCCTTCTCCAGACTCCAGAGATGTATGTGTTAAAAAAGCATCAATAATTGTTTCATTTTCATCAATATCAATATTTACAAATTCCTGGGCTGCTGAAACTAATTCATCTAAGTTTTCTAATTTTGATCTTGCTTGCTCAGTCTTATTTTTCTCATACATGGATTTTATTTGACTAATTTTAATTATTTCATTTATCTGATAAGGCAAATCATCTTTTTCTAAAACACTTTTTATAATCTGTATTAGATTATAAAATTGTAAAAGAGAATCACCAGCTTTTTTTGTAAAAATTGACTCCTCAATAGCAAATGGAATAGATTCATAAAGTGATAATTTTTTACTCTTAGAAAACTCTCTTAATAAATTTTTTGTTTTTTCTCCAATTCCTCTTGGTGGCGTATTTACAATTCTTTCAAAAGAATTATCATCATTATTACTTACTGCTATTCTCATATACGCAACAACATCTTTAATTTCTGCTCTCTCGAAAAATCTAAATCCTCCATATATCTTATATGGTATACCTTTCGTTATGAGTTTTTCTTCAAAAACTCGCGATTGCGCATTTGATCTATATAATATTGCAATTTCATTTCTCTTAAAATCTTCTGCTATATGATTCTGTATTGACTCGATTACGAAATTAGCTTCATCAATTTCATCACTTGCTGAAAATATTTTTATTGGGTCACCGCTTTTATCCTCGGTCCATAAATTTTTTCCCATTCTAGCGTCATTATTTAAAATTACGCTATTTGCTGCATTCAATATATTTCCTGTAGACCTATAATTTTGCTCTAATCTAAATACTTTTGTACCTTTGTAGTCTTTTTGCAGCTTATCAATATTTTCAATTTTTGCTCCTCGCCAACCATATATTGATTGATCATCATCTCCAACTGCAAATATTGATGTATCTTTACTGGTCATAATTTTTATTAACTCATACTGTATTGTATTTGTGTCTTGAAACTCATCTATTAAAATTGATTTAAATAAATTATGGTAATAAGATTTAACATCTTTATTTGTTTTTAATAGTTCTAAAGTTCTTAAGATAATCTCACCAAAGTCTACAAGACCACTACTGTTACAATACTCTTCATAAATTTTATAAATTTTATTATATTGTATACTTATAAAATCATCATCTTTAGTTCTATTGCTTCTTACACTTTGGTCTTTCTTTTTATTAATATACCAAGCAACTTGTTTTGGCATAATTTGGGAATTATCTATTTCATTATCTTTCATGATTCTTTTTATAATTCTCACTTGATCGTCAGTATCTATAATTTGAAAATTCTTTGGCAAAAGTACTTTCTGATAATTTGCTCTTAAAATCCTGTAACAAATACCATGAAAAGTTCCAACCCACATACTCTCAATACTTGTATTTAAACTTTCTGATAATCTTCCTTTAATTTCCTTGGCAGCTTTATTAGTGAATGTTACTGCCAATATAGAAAATGGTGAGAATTCGTTGTCTTCTATTAGCCATAATATTCTTTGTATAAGTACTCTAGTTTTCCCACTTCCAGCACCGGCTATAACTAGGCTATTTTGAGATAAATTACACACAGCATCACGTTGAGCTTCATTAAGATTATTAAGGTTATAATTTGAGCTCATTGTCATTGAGTAATTTCAAGTAAAATCATTAATAGAAGCGCTAAAAATAACACTGTATTTTTGAAGCGTGAATTTTTTATATCAGACTTCATTTTTTTTATTTCCTTCTGAAGATCGTTCTCATTTAATTTTTTACGAATTAATGACATAGTCTCTGGGAAATCAGATATTTCGTTTATTAACATAGGACTATTTTTTGATATCTTTCTTATTATGGATTTGATTCCCATATTGTCCTTTGCCCATTTTTCAAAAAAAGGTTTTGCGGTAACCCATAAATCAAGGTCAGGATATAAGTCTCTTCCAAGCCCCTCTATATTCAATAAAGTTTTCTGAAGTAAGACTAATTGCGGCTGCACCTCCATATCATATTGCCTTGCGACAGAAAATAACTGTAACAAAACATTACCAAAGGATATGTCTTTTAAAGGTTTTTCAAATATGGGTTCGCAAACACTTCTTATTGAATTTTCTAGTTCACTAATTCTAGTGTTCTCTCCTACCCATCCTGAATCAACATGCAGCTCAGCAACTTTCTTGTAATCTCTTTGAAAAAATGCCTGGAAATTTAAAGCCAAGTATTTCTGATCGCTGTCTGATAGAGATCCCATTATTCCAAAATCTACAGCACAGTATTTTGGATCGTCTGGATTTTCATAGGATACAAATATATTGCCAGGATGCATATCAGCATGGAAGAAGTTATGTTGGAAAACTTGTGTGAAGAAAATTTCTGTTCCTTTCTCAGCCAACCTCTTTATATTTATTTTTTTATTTTTTAACTCTTTTTTATCACTAATTTGAATTCCAAAAATTCTCTCCATAACCAGAATATTTGTTCTAGTATATTCAAGGTATACTTCAGGTACGTATAAATAAGTAGAATCTGTAAAATTTCTTTTTAACAAATTTGCATTTGAAGCTTCTTTTACAAGATCTAACTCTCCAAATATTATTTTTTCATACTCACTAACAATTTCTACTGGTTTTAATCTTTTTGATTCTTCCCAAACTTTGTCTATAGTTTTTGCAATGAAAAACATCAAGTTTATATCTTTCACTATTAGCTTTTCAATACCCGGTCTCAATACTTTTATCACCACTTCATTATTATTTAATTTTGCAGCATGAACTTGTGCAACTGAGGCTGACGCTAAAGATTTAATATCAAAATCATCGAATATATTTTCTACCTTGTCATTTAATGCTAATTCGATTGCTTGTTTAGCCTGCTCACCTGGAAAAGGTGTTACTTTATCTTGCAACTTCACCAATTCTTCAGCTATATCATCAGGAAGTAAATCTTTTCTAGTAGATATAGTTTGTCCTAACTTAACAAATATTGGGCCTAATTCTTCAAACGTATTTTTAATCCTTTCCCCTCTACTTAAGGAAGAATTTCTAAACCACAAATTTGGAAAAAAAACTCTGGAAAATTTCATTAGCCACAAATATTTAAAATTAAACAAATCTTTATCTAATGAATTTCTCATTATGATTATATAAATTTTTATTAATCTCAATATTTGCTTCATTTTATTTTGTTAAATTTTACTTCTATTACTTCTATTTTATTTTTTAAATCATCGACATCTTCTATATAATCATTTATATCTTCTTTTGATGGTAAGATGTCTGTTTCATCACGAAAATATTCTTTAGAATTCCTCAGTAAACTTTCTTCAATTTCAATTGTTTTGCTTTTAAAAAAATTCATAAATTTTGATGAGTAAAAGGCAAACTCATCATTTGTGTATTCTGATATAATTTGTTCCCAATCTATATTTATTTTTGATACGATTTGTGAGAATTTCTCAGCTAAGGAAGCATTTCCTGATATTTTGATTGAATGACTTTCGCCTAAATTATTAAAATAATTTAAAAAAGCGATTGGACTTCCTTCTAGAATTAAATCTGGCTCTTCCTCTTTATCTTCTAATATTTTTATATTACTTTCGTATAAACTTATGTAGATTACTGTTGAAGTATTACTTAGGATAATAGATATAATTTTTCCATTCAAAGTAGAAAATTCTTTTTTATCTAAATTACTGTGTTCGATTGCAACTTCTAAAAATTTATTTATTTTTTCTATAATCATTTATAATTTATATCCTTTATGAATTGACACAATACCAAAAGACAAATTATTATATTTACACTTCTTAAATTTACTTTCATTCATTAGCTTTATTAATTCTTCTTGTGATGGGTGCATAGCAATTGATTCAGATAAATATTTGTAACTATCTTCATCTTTAGCAATGTGTTTTCCTAAAAAAGGAACAAAGTTATTTAAGAATATTTCATATGGCTTCTCAATTAATTTCTCGGCTTTAGAAAATTCTAATACTTGTATAGATCCTCCTGGTTTAATAATTCTATATATCGAGTCAAGCGCTTTTGTTATATTCGCAGTATTTCTAAGTCCGAACGCCATTGTCACATGGTCGAAGCTATTTTCTGCAAATGATAATGCTTGTGCGTCTGATTGCACATAATATACATTATTTAAAATTCCTTTATCTATAAGATTATTTCTACCTTGAGCCAACATTTCATAATTTATATCACAAGAAATGACGGAACCTTTTTCACCAACAGATTCACTAATTAGCTTGGTTATATCACCTGTTCCTGCTGCTAAATCAAGAACTTTTTGCCCATTTTTTATACTTGAACATAGTAAAAAATATTTTTTCCATACCCTGTGCGTTCCGAATGACATTAAATCATTCATTAAGTCATATCTTTTTGTTACAGATGTAAAAACATTATTTACTAGTGTTACTTTCTCTTTTTCTGTAACTTTTTTACGTCCAAAGTTTGCATTATTTTTATTGTTTGACTCGCTCATATCCCGCTTCCTTTAATCTCTGCAGATAACTATTCCATTTATCTGCGTATCCACATCCTAGCTCGTATAAGTATTCCCAAGAATATATACCTGTATCATGCCCATCATCATATATAATTTGTATTGCGTAGTTGCCCACGGGTACAATATTTTGTATAGATACGTTTTCTTTACCAACTTGCAATTTTTCTTGGCCAGGCCCATGTCCCATAACTTCTGCTGATGGGGAATGAACTCTTAAATATTCAGCCGCTAAGTCAAAAGATTGCTCTTCATATTTTAATGTAAGATAAGCTGACTGTTGATGAAGGTTAATTTCTATTGGTATTTTTGTAGCCATAAACTATTCCTTTTTTATAATTTTCTTTGACCTTGGGTGTACTTTATCATAAACCGTCATTAGATACTGGTTATCCAAATGCGTATATATTTGTGTCGTACTAATATTTTCGTGACCTAAAAATTCCTGTACTGCTCTTATATTGCCTGAGGATTCAAGTAGATGAGTAGCTACAGTATGTCTTAATTTATGAGGATATAATCTTTGCTCTACACCTGATGCTTTAGCTAAAATATTCATTCTTAACTGTATATTTCTTGGAGACATCTTACTTCCTTTTAGACTTGTAAACAAAAAATTACATACTTCATTAATATATTTCTTTCTGATTTTTATCCATAAATTTACCGCTGAGATAGCTTTTGTACCGATTGGAACTACTCTTGTCTTATTACCTTTTCCTGTTATTCGCAACAATGATTCATTAAAGTTGATATCTTTTAATTGTATGTCTGCAAGTTCACTTAATCTAAGTCCAGAAGAGTAAAAAAGTTCAAAAATAGCAGTGTCTCTAGCTAACAAATCTTTATTCTTATAGTAGCTATCATTCTTAGTTTCAGAATTAGCTAATAAATTAATGTCAGAATGTTGCAGAATTTCTGGTAAGTTTTTATCGGCTTTTGGTGACCTGACACCTTCCGCAAAATTTTTTTTTATAATTTTTTTCTTCAAAAGAAAATTAAAAAAACCTCTTAAACTAGATAAAAATCTTTTTATGGATTTTGGACTAATAGAGTTTCTATGAAGATGAGAAACAAATTCTCTTATAATTTTCTCATCAATATTAGAAACATTATCTACTTCTATTTTTTTGCAAAAATTAATAAAAGAATTTATATCTCTTTTATACGAGGAAACTGTATTCGGTGAATAATTTATAACTTTCTCTATATGAAAAATGTAATCTTTTAGCAAAAATATTAATTTATTATCATGCATTATTTCTGTATATATTGTTCCAGTGAATAAGATATTGTCTCTGCTAATGAATTAAGCAAATCAAATTGAAGATCTAAACCCATCATCTCACTCTTATATTTTACAAATATTACTCCAATTGGATATTCAATTCCAAGTGGGCACACAACAACAGAGTCTTTTTTCTTAATGTATTTTCCTAATGAATACTTTTCAATTGAATCTATTGAAATTAAAAATGGTTTTTTTTCAATAAAAGTATTATTTATTAAACTTAGGAAATTCTTATCTGAGGTAAAATAACTGTTATCTAAATCCGAAAACCCATTAAATTTAATTAAATTAAATTTAATCTCTACCGAAGAGAATTCTTTATCAATAAAATCTTCTATATAATCAACTAAAAGATTAATTTTTCTAAAAGATATTACTTCATTTGAAAACTTTGATAGCTTCTCTTGTATTTTTTTGTTGTTTTTTGCAGACTCTACTATTTCTTTTATCTTTTTCTTAATTTCATTATTTTCTTTTATGAGAGATTTTATTCTAATATCTTCGAAAGATATAATATTTCCATTATTTCTATTTAATGAAAATATTTTATTAAACAAATCAATATTGTCACTAATAAAGTTGGGGTTTTCAGACAAATAATGTAATACATCTTCTTTTTTTAGTTGCTTCTTAGTTGTCTTATTTTTATTTCTTAGTGTCATAAAATTTTACAATATGTAGTTTCCTGTAAATACATATTCAGCTTTCCCTATTAAATAAATACTATCACATTGATTGCCAGACCATTTTACTTGAGCTTTGCCACCATGCATGTGTACATAATTAATAGCTAGAATGGTCCCTTTAAGTGCTTTGAGGGAAGCGGATATCGCACATGCTGCTGAACCACATGCCATTGTTTCACTTGAACCTCTTTCGTAAATACGCGCCCTCCAGTTATTCTTGTTTATATTTTCTACAATACTAATATTAGCGCCGTTTTTAAAATATTTTTTCTTATTAAATGTATTGGCAAAATCTTCTAAATCAATTTTGCTAATATTATTTATATGAAACACAGCGTGAGGGTTTCCTATAGATATACAATTGAAAAAATACTTTTTAGCTGAGTAGATAAAAGCTGTTTTTTTTGAAATAAATTCTTTTGGCTTAAAATTTGGTACACCCATATCCACAATAATACTTTTATCTTTTTTCTGATGCAGAATCATTTTTCTGGTTTTAGTTTCAATATTTATCTCTATTTTATTTTTACAATATTTATCAAAATAATATCTTGCTACACATTTTGCCCCATTACCACACTGACCAGACTCGCTTCCATCTTTATTATATATTTTATATTTAAAGGCAATTTCTTTCTTATTAGATCTTTCAATTATTAATAATTGATCGCAGCCAATTCCATAGTTTCTATCAGAAATTCTTTTAATTTCTTTTTTACTAATTTTATAAGTGGATTTTAATTGGTCAATAATTACAAAATCATTACCAAGGCTCTGCATTTTTGTAAAATTTATATTTTTCATAATATTTAAATAATTATTTCTCTTGAAAATAAATCTTCTATACTTTCTTTATTACTTATAAGTTTAACTTCACTATTTTTAATCATGACTTCTGGAGGTTTTGGCCTAGAATTATAATTACTTGCCATTGATGATGCATAAGCTCCACAAGAAGTTATTATTAGAATATCATCCTGACTAACTGATAATTTTCTATCTTTACCCAGAAAATCTGCACATTCACAGACTGGGCCTACTACATCACACAATATTTCTTCATTACTATCTATGCTGGCACATATTATATTATGCCAGGCCCCGTATAATGCCGGTCTTATCAAATTATCCATCCCAGCGTCCACTATTACATAATTCTTTTCACTATCTCTTTTAATATATTCAACTTTTGTTAACAAATACCCCGCATTACCAACAATACTTCTTCCTAGTTCTAATATGATTTTATATTCTTCTAAATTATTATCTTTTATTGCTTTAATTAAAGCATTTCCATATTCTTTCATTGATGGAACTTTATTACCCTCGTAATCAATTCCAAGTCCTCCGCCCATATCAATTAATTCTAAATTGATATCTTTCTTTTTTAATTCTTTTATAATTTTTGCTACTGAACTAACTGCTTCTATGAATGGATCAAGTGTTTCAATCTGAGATCCAATGTGATAATCAATGCCAATTAGATCTATATATTCTGCTTCGTCAGCATATATAAAAGCATCCATCATATTTTTTAAATTTATACCAAATTTAGTTGACTCTAAGCCAGTAGAAATATATTCATGTGAACCTGGATCAATATTAGGATTTACTCTTATAGCAACTGGTGCTTTAATTTTTAGCTCTGATGCTATCTTTTTTATTCTTTCTAGCTCTGAAAATGACTCAACATTAATACAATATATACCTAGCTCAATTGATCTTTTTATATCTTTTTCCGATTTTCCAACACCTGAGTAAACAATTTTCTTAGGGTCCGCTCCTATTTTTATAACCCTATCTAACTCTCCCATTGAGACAATATCAAAACCTGAGCCTAGGCTTGATAATAATTTTAGAATACTTAAACTTGAATTTGCTTTTACAGAATAATAAATACTTTTTTTATCATCACTAAATACATCTCTTATTTCTTCAAAATTCCTAGATATTGATAAGTCAGAGTAAACAAAACAAGGAGTTCCAAATTTTTCAGCTATCTCTTTTACAGATATACTATCAATAGTATATATTCCATTTCTATGCTTTATATTCATTTACTTCAACTATGTTATTCGTTTCTTCCGGTAAATATAAATCCCCAGTCTGTCCACAGCCCTGTATTAAAATTAAAAAAACCGTATAAAGCAAAGTACGTAATGATTGGTTAATTTTTTTCATATTCCTTAATAATATTTTTTGCTTTTTCTATTTGCTTATTAACTTCTTCATACGAAGTTCCACCAGATGTTTTCTTACTTCTAACTGATCCCTCGATATTTAAAAAATCAAATATATCCTCTTCAATAACTGATGATACTGACTTGAAATCCTCGATAGATAGCTCATCTAAATCTTGTTTTTTGCTTACAGCGTGAGCAACAACTTTGCCTACAATTTCATGCGCATCTCTAAATGGAATTTCTTTTTTGACTAAATAGTCTGCAAAATCTGTTGCTGTTGAGTATCCCTTTTTAGCTGAAAATTTTGCAACTTTCTCATTTAATTTTAAGTTCTCAAGACAGATGTTCATTGCTTGAACACTAATCATTACTGTATCAACACAATTAAATAACGCAGGTTTATCTTCCTGATTATCTCTGTTGTATGCAAATGGTTGAGCTTTCATAATTGTTAAAATATTCATTAGCTGTCCATACACAGTTCCAGTTTTTCCTCTTATTAATTCAAGAACATCTGGATTTTTTTTCTGTGGCATTATTGAAGATCCTGTGCACACTTTGTCGTCGAGATCTACAAAGTTATACATTGTAGAAGCCCAGATTATAATTTCTTCTGAAAATCTAGATAGGTGGGACATTAATAAAGATGAATTACTAATGAATTCTATAATAAAATCTCTATCACTTACGCTATCTAAAGAATTGCTAGTGATGCCATCGAAATCAAGCAATTTTGCAACATATTCTCTATCAAGCTTATGTGATGACCCAGATAATGCACCTGCGCCAAGTGGAGAAATATTTACTCTTTTATAACTATCTATAAATCTAGACTTATCTCTTTCAAGCATAAAGAACCAAGCCATCATAATAAAACCAAAAGTTACTGGTTGCGCTACTTGCAAATGAGTAAATCCTGGGATAATACTTTTTGAGTATTTCTCTGCTAATTTGATAAGAGTTTTCTGTAAAACAACAATATTTTCATGTACATTTATAATTTCATTTCTTACGTATAATCTTATATCTGTAGCCACTTGGTCATTTCTTGATCTGCCAGTATGGATCTTTTTTGCAGTATCTCCTATCATTTCTATAAGTTCATGCTCAATGTGCATATGAATATCTTCCAATGAATCTCTCCAAGAAACTTTTCCACTTTCAATTTTTTCTTTAACCTTTTCTAAAGCAGTAAGAATTTCTTTAAGCTCAATATCACTTAATATACCTATAGAATTTAACATTTTAGAATGCGCAACTGACCCCTGAATATCGTACTCATAAAGTCTATTATCAAAGGCAATTGAAGATGTAAAGCTTTCAACAAACTTGTCTGTTTCCCCAGAAAATCTTCCCTGCCAAGGTTTTTTTGTATTCTTTGTCATTGTGAAATACTATCTATTATAATTACAATCAGTATAACATTAAGTTTACAATATGAACGAAAGTTTAATGCCAAAAATTATAAGAATTGCAACTAGAAAAAGCCCTTTAGCATTGTGGCAAGCAAGAAAAGTTAGCGAATTGCTCAAGAATATTGATAATTCGATACATATTGAATTAGTTAAAATAACCACTTCAGGCGATAAAATTTTAGATAAGCCACTATATGACATTGGCGGAAAATCATTGTTTTTAAAAGAGCTTGAGCAATCCTTGCTAGATAGTAATTGTGATATAGCGGTGCATTCTATGAAAGATATGCCTGCAATGCTTCACGACGACTTAATGATAAGTGCAGTTTTAGAGAGAGAGGATTCTAGAGATGTATTAATTTCTAAAGAATATAATTCCTTATCAGATTTCAAAGATGGTGCTTCAATAGGAACATCTAGTGTTAGAAGAATATGTAATTTAAAACACGATTACCCAAATATTAATATTATAGATATGAGAGGAAATGTAGATACGAGAATTAATAAAGTCTTTAACAACGAAGTAAATGGAATAATCTTAGCTGCTGCAGGATTAAAAAGGCTTGGATTACAAAATAAAATTACTGAATATTTAAATAAAAATGTGTGGGTTCCAGCAATAGGTCAAGGCGCTATAGGTATAGAATCAAGAAAAAATAATTCTATAGTAAATAATTTAATGATTAAATTAAATCATAAAAATACAGATTTATGTGTAGACGCAGAACGTCAAGTTAGTAAATTTTTCAACGCAAGCTGTAGCTCACCAATTGCAGCAAATGCAATAATAGATGGAGATAATATAATAGTGTCGTCCATGGTTGGTAAATTTGATGGTAGCAAAAAAATTTACCATCAGGAAATAGGCTTATTAAAAGAATCAAAAAAAGTCGGTCTGAGTGTTGCAATAGGTTTGGAGAAGAAAGGAGCTAGGGAATTATTATAATATGCATATATTAATAACAAGACAAATAGAACAATCAAAGAAATTTTCATATCTTTTAAAGGAAAAAAATATTGAGAACTCCATATTTCCTGTAATACGAATAAAAAATATTCAAATCAAAAAAGAAGATGAAGAGAATTTTGAGAAATCAAATTTTGTAATATTCACAAGTCAGAACTCTGTGACATCACTTATGAAAAATTGGGAAGATATTAATTTTAATGGAAAAAAAATTGCTGCTATCGGAGAATCAACAAAAACAATACTAAATACTTTTAATATTAATGTAGACATAGTCCCAAAATTTAATTTTACAAGTGAATCTCTTTTAGAAGAAATTGTAGAAAATAATATTAATAATAAAAAAATTGTCATTATTAAAGGCTTAGAGGGAAGAAACTATCTACATAAACATTTATCAAGAAATAATACGGTACTTAACGACATAAATGTCTATGGGAGATATTTACCAGAAAATATTGATAAATTAACTCTAGATAATATGCCAAACTTCACACATGTTTGCATAACTAGTATAGAAATACTCAATAACTTTATAAAAATAAAAAATATTTTAGAGTTTACAATTTCTAAACATATTATTTTCATTTCAGGAAATGAAAGAATTAGTAAGAAAATAAAAGAAGAATTTCCTCATAATAATGTACTTATCTCAATAAATCCTACTAACAAGGAAATGTTAAAAACTATCTTAGAACTATAGATTTATGCTTTTCCAATTTCTATTTCTTCATTTATCCATCTTTTTGCTAATTTTTCAGAGGTTCTATTTGAAATACTTTCTGCACACTCCTTAGTATCTTTTATATATTTATAATCTCGAGTTATATTTGCAATTTTAAAATTTATATCACCTTTCTGTTTTTTCCCTAATATTTCTCCTGGACCTCTTATATCCAAGTCTTCCCTTGCAATATCAAAGCCATTATTGCATCTTCTTAAAATATCTATTCTACTTCTTGCGATTTCACTTAACCCTGATTTATATATTAATATACAGGTACTTTTTTTATTTCCTCTTCCTACTCTTCCTCTTAATTGATGAAGTTGTGATAGTCCCATTCTTTCTGAGTTCTCTATAATCATTACTGTGGCATTAGGAACATCTAGGCCAACTTCTATAATTGTAGTTGAAACCAAAAGATCAATTTTCTTATTTCTAAAATCACCCATAACTTTTTCTTTTTCTAACATTTTCATTCTTCCATGAATCAAGCCAATGTTAATATCTTTAAGCTCAGCGTCTAATTCTTCAAAAGTATTTATTGCTGCTTTACACTCAAGTACTTCTGATTCATTTATTAATGGGCAAACCCAGTAAACTTGATCTCCTTCTTTACATTTTATAATAATTCTTTTCATAATTTCACTTCTTCTGTCTTCTGGTAAAGCTATAGTATCGATGACTTGTCTACCCCTAGGCATTTCATTTATAACTGAATAATCTAAGTTTCCATATAAAGTCATTGCTAATGTTCTTGGAATAGGTGTGGCTGTTAAAATCAGTTGGTGAGGATAAGTAGAAGATTTTTTTCCTTTTGTTGATAATGTCATTCTTTGATGAACCCCAAATTTATGTTGTTCATCGATTATCACCAAAGCTAAATTAAAGAATTTAATTTGATTCTGAATTAACGCATGAGTTCCTATAATCAAATCTATATTTCCCAATCTTATATCTTCTATAATCATTTCTTTTTCTTTAGCTCTTATACCGCTATATAAAAGCGCAATATTAATATTAAATTCTTTAAGCATTAATTTTATACTTTGATAATGTTGTTCAGAAAGAATTTCTGTTGGTGCCATAAATGCAACTTGATAACCATTACTAATAGCATGTAAAGCCGCAAATAATGCAACTAAGGTTTTTCCAGAACCAACATCTCCTTGAACTAGCCTCATCATTGGAGTTTTTTCTTGCATATCAGTAATAATTTCTTTCATTACTTCTGATTGTGATTTTGTTGGCTTAAATGGAAGATTATTAATTAATTTTTTTATAGGCTTATCATTATCATTTAACTCAAAAGATAAAAGTCTTTTATTAAGAGCTCTTATTCTTTTAAATATTAGCTGGTGAGCCAAAAGCTCTTCAAAAACTAATCTCTTTTTATTTTCGTTATCAGAACTCGTAATTTCTTCATAACTAATATTTTTATTGGGATTATGAATATTCAAAAGCGCAGAATTTATATCTATGAGATTATATTTTTCTAAAATTTTTTTTGGTAATATTTCTGGAAAAAAAATTTCTCTGGACTTTAATAAGGATAAAGATTGTTTTATAAAGTTTCTTATTCTAAATTGATGAAGGCCATCTGTTATAGGATATATTGGTGTTAAATGTTGCTCCAATTCAGGAATATCAGTTTGATCAAAAAATTCACATTCAGGGTGAATCATTTCTTTTACTTTATTAGCTAATCTTAATTCCCCATAACATCTAACTTTTCTTCCTTCAGAAAAATTATTCATTTGGCTTTTATTAAAATAAAAAAATCTCAATTGTATAAATCCTGTGGAGTCAGATATTCTAACTAAGAACATTCTTTTTTTATAAAAAGTAATATTTGATTTTTCTACAATTCCTTCAACAAAATATTTATTACCTTCTTCTAAACCTGATATCTTAGATAGCTTGGTTTTATCCTGGTATCTTATTGGCAAATGAAATAATAAGTCCTCAACTGTTCTAACACCTATTTTATTTAATTTTATAAGTCCCTTTTCGCCTACTCCTTTAAGATCTAAAAGGTCAATACTCATATAATTTATTTTGCTAGTGCAATTGCATCTACTTCTATTAAAGAGCCTTTTGGAAGATCCTTAATACCAATCGCAGCTCTTGCTGGATAAGGTTTATTAAATATTTTTTCCATGCATTCATTTACTTTTGAAAAATTTTCTAAATTTGTTAAGTATACATTTAATTTGATTATGTCATCTAATGACGATGATGATGCCAATAAAACTTGATTAAGATTAGCAAAAACTTGCTCGATTTGTTGGTCTATATTTTCTGAAACTAAAGTCATCTTTTCAGGGTCTAATGGAATCTGACCAGAAAGATAAACTATTCCGTTAACATTAACTGCTTGTGAATAAGCTCCTATAGCAGCAGGTGCTTTTTCTGTATGTATATATTTTTTTGTCATTACCCAATTGTCCTCATTACTTTATTTATATTTTTAACTTTTTTAAGTTCTTTAATTAAATCTGCTAAATGCTTTCTATTCTTAACATCTATTGTAAAAACAAAAGATGCGTAGGGGTTTTGAACTTCGTCAAATTTAACATTTTCAATATTACATGAAAGGCGAGAGATTACACCAGCTACATTCGCTAAAACACCTCTCTGCTTTTCTGAAAAAACACGTATTTGTGTTTGAAACTCACCACTAACTTCGTCTGACCATTCTATAAAAATTCTATTTGACCTTGATTTTTTTATATTATGACAAACGGATCTATGGACTACGAACCCGTTGCCTGAAGAAGTGAGTCCTACAATATCGTCTCCTGGGATCGGTCTGCAACATTTTGCATAGTTTAAAACTAAACCTTCAGTCCCTTTAATGGCTATAAGTTCATTTGCTCTGGCACCAAGCAACTTTGACACAAAGCTATCATACTTTTCTTTAACAAAACTTTTTTTATTAGCAATCCTTTGAGCAGCTAAATGAGGGGAAATATTTCCAAGGCCTATTTCAATAAAGAAAATTTTCTCATCTTTTAAATTATATTCATTTAATAATCTTCTTATAGATTCATATGGGATTTCTGTAAATGACGTGCCGTAATCATTTAGAGCTTTATCAAGTATCCTTAACCCTAAATCTGAGGCCTGTTCTGCCTGCATATTTTTTAAATAACTTTTTATATTTGACCTAGCTTTTGCTGTTACAACAAACTCCAGCCAAGATGGATGAGGCTTCCCAAGTGGTGTTGTAATTATTTGTATAGTTTGGCCAGATGACAGTTTGGTGCTGAGTGGAACATCTAGATCATTAATCTTTGCTGCCGTACATTTGTTTCCTACGTCAGAGTGAACTGAATAGGCATAATCTATTACGCTACTTCGGTAAGGTAACTCTTTTATTTCCCCTTTTGGAGTAAATACATATATTTCATCTGGAAATAAATCAACTTTTATATTTTCAAGAAGATCAATGGAGTTAGAAGTATTTTGCTTCATTTCAATGATTTTCTGCAGCCAATCTCTCGCATATGCTTGAGCTGACGAATGCCCACCCGTTTTATATTGCCAATGCGAAGCAATTCCAGATTCCGCAAATTGATCCATTTCCTTGGTTCTTATTTGAATTTCTATTGGTATTGCATTTGGTCCAAATAAAACTGTATGAAGAGCTTGATATCCATTTGACTTTGGAATGGCTATATAATCTTTAAACTTACCTGGAACAGGCTTAAACAAATTATGACTTGCTCCAAAAACTCTATAACAGTCATCAATTTTTTCGGTAACTACTCGTAAACCATAAATATCATAAACAGCATTAAAGCTCAGCTTCTTTTTTTTCATTTTTTTGTAAATACTATATGGATTTTTTTGCCTAGCGTATATTTTTGCTTTTATATTTATATCGCCGAGTCTTTCCTGGATTTTGTCTTTTATATCTTCTAAAAATTTTATCTTATTACCTTTATGGTTCTCAACGGCTTTAACAATAATTTTATAACGTAATGGATTTATAGTTCTAAAAGAAATTTCTTCTAATTCTAGCCTTAGTTTATTCATTCCTAGTCTTAAAGCTATAGGAACATAAATTTCTAAGGTCTCTTTAGCAATTCTAATTTTTTTTTCTTTTGATAAACAATCTAAAGTTCGCATATTATGTAATCTATCAGCTAGCTTAACTAGAATAACTCTTAAATCATCAGACATGGCTAACATCATTTTACTAAAGTTTTCTGCCTGTGCCTCATCTCTCGAAAGAAATTTAATGTTTTTATCAATCTTACTAACACCATCTACAATGTTAGCTATTTCTAAGCCGAATCTTTTTTCAATATCTTCTTTTCCCGCTGCCGTGTCCTCAACAACATCATGCAAAATTGCAGCCGCAATACTTACTGCATCCATTTTCATTTCTGCAAGAATCGCTGCCACAGACAAAGGGTGATTTATGTATGCTTCGCCACTCTTACGAAGCTGCCCCTGATGACTTTCATTACTAAATGCATAAGCTTCTCTAATCAAGATAATATGATTTGTTTTTAGATATAACTTAGATTTTTTTAAGAGGTTATTTAGCGCGGGATTAGACGAACTTTGCTGATTCAAATTATTTGTTTTTAAATTTGAATTTTCAGCCATATCATATATCTATCCTTTTCAAAGTATTTCTGTATTTTCTGTGTCTGCTTTGGCCTCACTTTTATTTTCATCGGCCTCAGGTGCATTTTCAGATTTTGCTTCTATTTCATCTTGAGTTTCAGAAGTATCTGCATTTAATAGTTCGCCAATTTCGGCATCTATTTCTGTTTGCTCAAATAATCCCTCTTCCTCGTTAATAACTGGCTTTTCATCTAACATTTCTTCAGTAATATTACCTGCTGCTATTTCTCTCAATGCTAAAACAGTAGCCTTGTCATTATCCCACTCTAATGTTGGTTCTTTACCATTCATTATTTGTCTTGCTCTTTTGCTAGCAACTCTAACCAAATGAAATCTATTATTAACTTTTTCTAAACAATCTTCTACTGTGATTCTAGCCATCTGCATTACCTATTGTTCTATTAATATTATTATTTAATGATACTTTAAAAATTCTTATCTATCAAAGGTTCTTTCCTTACTTTCTCATCTACATCCATGTTAACGTCGAGCACATAAGCTAATAATTTTTTTTCAGCGAGCTCGAAATCATCGTTTTCTAATATATAGTCATAGTTTTTCGCTTTACTAAGTTCGATTCTTGCATTTTTCATTCTTTCTTGGATAACTTCCTCCTTATCTGTAGCTCTTTCTCTTAATCTTTTTTCAAGCACTTTCAATGATGGTGGCAGCACAAATATATTTCTTGATTGAGGCAATTGCTTCTTAACAGTTTCAGCTCCTTGATAATCTATTTCAAGTATAACTATTATATTTTTTTGTAATAACTGCACGACAGAATCTAAAACTGTTCCATAATAATTACTATGTACTTGGGCATATTCTATGTATTGCTCATTCTTAATTTTTAATTCAAAATCACTTTTTTTTACAAATATGTAATCAACTCCATCCACTTCCCCTGTTCTTGGATTTCTTGTGGTCTCAGAAATACTGACTGATATATTTTTATGTGAAGATATTTTTTTGATTAAGCTAGTTTTACCTGCTCCAGAAGGAGCTGAAACTACGCAAAGATTTTTGAAGATTTCGTCATTAAAGTTCATCATTTCTTAATATTTTTATAATTTTTATGTAATAAATATCGTTTAAATTACACGCATTAAAGATTCATAAATCCTCCTAATAATCTTTAATAAAATAATAAGTCTTATAATCATTTGTACTACTTATATAAATACCACTGCTAGCCACGGTGGTATTTTTTTTATTATATCTGTTATCTTAATTATTTGCTTAATAAAAAAAACCACCATTCATCCCTGAATAGTGGTCTTTTAAATCATTAGGAGATTAATGATTAAAACGCGTATTGAGCTCTAAGTTGGAAACTATCTAGATCTTCAGTTGTCCCACCTGGGTTCACTTCATTATCTAAACTAACTGTTGAGTAGTTCGCCATGAATTTGACTGTTTTAGTTACATACCAGTTTAAACCGATAACAGTTCTATCAACATCAACTTCGTTTGCTGCAGTTGTTCCTTCATCAGCATCATCAATTGAAATGTCTTCGTAACGTAAAACTAGTTCAACAGCACCATTTTTCCCTGCCGGTTTGATTTTATCAAACTTAGCACCTTTCCATTTATAGCCTCTTGTTTCACCGGTTAACACATATGAACCTTGAACATAAAAGCCGTCCCACTCAAAACCTTTAGTACCATCTTCTAGTTCTGTTTCATTGTCAAAGTATTCAGCTTGGAAAGACATTGGTCCTGCAACGTATGCTAATTCAACACCTAAGTTGGTAATATCACCAGCGGCTGCATCTGCCAAAGTTGTTTTATCACCTTGGTGAATGCCAAGTTGTAGAGATGCACTTGATGTCTCACCTTTGTAATCAGCCATACCGTAAGATATACCGAGGTGACCAAATTGGTTTTTACCCATTTTTGGTGAGTAGTTAAGCCTTGCTGTTGTATGCCAAATCATATCATTATCATCGTCTGAATCGTTTTTATATGCATCAAAAACAGATACCGCTCCAGAGAAACGACTTGCTTTATCGTAAAAACCTAATTTTACACCAGCACCGTCTCCTGGTTTACCAACTAAGTAGTTAACTTTTTCATTCATCGCATTTAAAAGACCTCTTTCAATTGTTGAGATCCATTTTGATGAAGTTCTTTGTTCCAGCATCATGTCAGCTTTAGTTTTACCAGCTGTAATATAAAATCCTTTTTTGGAATCATATTTTATATAACCTTCATCCAGATTAGCTGAGTCCTTTTCAGAGTTAAAATCATATGTTGCTTTATATGACCAATGCTTATTTACAGAACCTTTGATGTTGATTCTTGTTCTTCTCCATTCCATATCTGAAAATGATTTATTTTCAGTTTGGTGTCCAGAATCCATAGAATCGTAGTCCATCATTAAACGTCCACCAATGGCGAATTTTTGTTTTCCAGACTTAACTTTGATACCACCGCCAGATGTATTGATTGTTAAACCTGACTTTGATTTTGTTTTAACAACACCGCTTTTTTTACCAGAACTTTTTGACTTTTGAACTTGCTCAAGTGCTTGAATTTTCATTAAAGCATTTTGCAATTGTTCTTGCATTTCATAAAATTCGGCTTCTGTAACAGAATAAGCAGGTTGAATCATAATAGCTACCATTGCAAATACAGGTAGTAATAATTTTGATTTCATACCCTTTCTCCTAAGAAAAATTAATTTTTATATGTATAATTATATGGTTAGTACCATACAAACTAGTGCACTTTAAACGTACGAGTGAGATATTATGCTCTCATTGTTACGGCAATCTTAATATTTTGTTAAATTTTTATGACATGCAATTTTCTTAATAAATTTGTCATATTAATATGGGATATTCCTATTCGCTTTAAAACAAAAAATATATATTACATATATAAATTTACCTTTACCGGAGATAACAAATGTTAAAAAAAATACTTGGACTAGCTCTTATAGTTGCAGTTACAGCTCCAACATCGTATGCAAGGGACCAAATTAATATTGTTGGATCATCAACAGTTTATCCTTTTGCTATCGTTGTAGCTGAAAAATTTGGGAAATCAACAGATTATAAAACACCTAAAATCGAATCTACTGGTTCTGGTGGTGGATTAAAACTTTTCTGTGCTGGTGTTGGAACACAGCATCCTGATTTTACAAATGCATCAAGAGCAATTAAAACAAAAGAAATTAAAAGATGTCGTAAAAATGGCGTTGGTGATATTACTGAAGTTAAAGTTGGATATGACGGAATCGTTATAGCAAATTCTAAATCAGCAGCACCTTACAAAATGACTCGCATGGATTTATATTTAGGCTTAGCTAAAGAAATTCCTAATCCTGACGGATCTGAATCATTTATTCCAAATCCTCATAAGACTTGGAAGGATGTTAACCCAGAACTTCCTGCTGCAAAAATTGAAGTTTTAGGCCCGCCTCCAACATCTGGTACTAGAGATGCTTTTTCTGAATTAGCTTTAGAAAAAGGTGGTTGTAAAAAATTTAAATGGATTAAAGCTTTAAAGAAAAAGAATAAGAAAGAATATAAATCAAAATGTCATACTGTTAGAGAAGATGGAGCATTTATCGAAGCTGGTGAAAACGATAACCTAATTGTTCAAAAATTAGTTTCTAACCCAAATGCATTAGGCATATTTGGTTTTAGTTTCTTGGAGCAAAACAGAGATAAAATACAAGGAACTGTGATGAATGGAGTTACACCAGATATGGCAAGTATATCATCAGGTGATTATCCTGTTTCAAGACCATTATTCTTTTATATTAAAAATGCTCATGTTGGAGCGGTACCTGGAATGATGGAATATGTTGAAATGTTCGTAAGTGATGCAGCGTCAGGTGATGGTGGCTATTTAAGCGAAAAAGGCTTAATACCTATGCCTTCTGCAGAGCGTACAAAGCTTAATCCAAAAGTTTTAGACTTATCCTTAATTGTTGGCGATAAATCTCCATCAAAAATGAAATAACTTAAACTTTATTTTTAATAAGCTTAAAGGAATGGGGTGATTATACACCCCATTTTTTATGTATAATAAAAGGATAGGAATCTTATCAATATGCAAATTTTTGAAAAATATCTTAGTGTTTGGGTAGGTTTATCAATAATATTAGGCTTATTTCTTGGTAATAACTTTAATACAACTTTTATAAATATTGCTGATCTAAATTATGCAAATATCAATTTAGTTATTGCCGTACTAATTTGGATCATGATTTATCCGATGATGCTTAGCATTGACTTTAAATGTATAAGAAAAATCTGGGAAAATCCAAATGGTCTTTACTTAACAATATTTATGAATTGGATTATAAAGCCTTTTAGTATGGCGGGTATAAGTATACTATTTTTTCATTATATTTTTAATGACTATGTAACGATTGAAGATGCTAATAGTTATATTGCAGGAATGATTTTGTTAGGTGTTGCCCCTTGTACCGCAATGGTTTTCATTTGGTCAAAACTTGTGAATGGAAATGCAAACTATACTTTACTTCAGGTTTCAATTAA
>CAJYAP010000012.1 GCA_913065025.1 uncultured Gammaproteobacteria bacterium | reverse complement strand
AAAGATATTCTTTCTGCTCCATATGTTGACGGAGTCTTAATTGGAGGAGCTTCTTTAGATGTTAAAGAATTTACCAAAATATGTAATTTAAAAATTTAAGGAATTTATATGATTTATACAATTTTATTAGTAGTTGCAGTAGTCTTATCAATTTTGATAATATTTTTTATTCTAATGCAACAGGGTAAAGGTGACGCGAGCGGTATGTTTGGTGGTGGCTCTTCTGGTGCGGTTTTTGGAGCATCTGGAGCTGGAAATTTTATTACCAAATTAACAACATTCTTAGTTGTTCTATTTTTTTTAAATTGTTTAGCATTAGCATATTTAGCAAAAAGTAAAGTCGCAGACAGCAGTATTATTATATCCAATGACTCTTCAATTACTGAAGAGGAAGCTAATGATAATAATAAAGAATCTAATTCAGGCAACAAACCTCTAGAAGATATAGTTATACCCGATTGATAACAGTATCGCCGATGTGGTGGAATTGGTAGACACGCTGTCTTGAGGGGGCAGTGGCGAAAGCTGTGCCGGTTCGACTCCGGCCATCGGCACCAAAATAATATATATTCTAATCAAATTATCAATATATGGTATAGGTTGTGTATATTACCCCATAAAATATTTTTCATATTATTCAGTTGTAATATTTCTTTTATATGTTGTAATTTAATATTGATTTAAGTAGCTATTATATTATGTTAAATAACTTATTTTTAGTTTGTATCCTAGCAAAATTTGGATACTATAAAATTCAGTGATTTGTGGAGCGAATATATTATGTTAAATAACTATTTTCCAATTTTATTATTTATTCTTGTAAGCATCATCATTGGTGCACTTCCGATTATAGTTTCAAGATTTATTAATAGAGGAGAAAAAATAGCCGCAAAAAATTCTGCCTATGAATGTGGGTTTGAAAATTTTGGTGATGCTCGTATGAAATTTGATATTCGTTTTTATTTAGTAGCAATATTATTTATTATATTTGATTTAGAAATAGCTTTTTTATTTCCATGGGCAGTAGCTTTAGATGGCTTAGGTACTAGTGGATTAATTGCAATGAGTATCTTTTTATTAGTTTTAATAATAGGATTTATATATGAGTGGAAAAAAGGAGCTCTGAATTGGGATTAAGATATGGATATTATAGATTCATTAAATAATAATAGTAACGGTTATGTTACAACATCATCGAAGGAATTGATTAACTGGGCTAATACAGGATCTATGTGGCCAATGACTTTTGGTTTAGCATGTTGCGCAATTGAAATGATGCATGCCGGAGCCTCAAGATATGATTTGGATAGGTATGGCATGATGTTTAGGCCAAGTCCAAGACAATCGGATGTAATCATTATAGCTGGAACACTTGTTAACAAGATGGCACCAGCATTAAGAAAAGTTTATGACCAAATGGCAGATCCTAAGTGGGTTATATCTATGGGTTCATGTGCAAATGGAGGAGGTTATTATCATTATTCGTACTCTGTAGTAAGAGGTTGCGATAGAATAATTCCTGTAGATATTTATGTCCCTGGATGCCCGCCAACTGCAGAAGCATTATTATATGGAATCTTGCAGCTCAAAAATAAAATTCATAATAAAAAATCTATAAAAAGATAAAAAGATCCTTGGTATTTAACTATGAATAGTCAAAATTTAACAGAAAAATCATTTATAGAAAAAAATAATTTTTTAAAAAATCTTTTTAAAAATAATTTCACTCGTTATAAATGCACCTTTGAAGACAATGACGAAGTAGTTTTTGAGGGCAATGACTTTTTAGAAGTAATGTCTATTATGCAGAATAATAATGATATTAAATTCGAAACCTTAATAGATATAATTGCTGTTGATTATTCGGATTACGGTATTAGCGAGTGGAATTCGAAGAATGCTAATAATAAAGGTTATAGTAGAGGAATAAAGAAAGATAGTAGCGGAAGATATACTTACGAAACATCTAAAACACATTTTAACCAACCTAGAAAAAGATTTGCCGCCATTTATAATTTATTGTCAGTAAGTTCTAACGAAAGACTTAAGGTAAAATTTTATTGTGAAGATGATGAGAATCCATCTTTACCAACAGCTACATCAATTTGGGCTTCAGCAGATTGGTATGAGCGCGAAGCATATGATTTACTGGGAATAGTATTTATAAATCATCCTGATTTGAGAAGGATATTAACAGACTATGGATTTATTGGTCACCCTCTTAGAAAAGATTTTCCTTTGATAGGAAATGTAGAAGTAAATTATGATTTAGATAAAGAAAGAGTTGTTTATCAGCCAGTGACAATCAAACCTAGAGTTTTAATACCAAAAGTTATTCGAGAAGTAGCGGATAAGGAAGATAAAAATGCCTGAGATAAAAAGTTTCACAATGAACTTTGGGCCCCAGCATCCATCTGCACATGGTGTTCTTAGGTTGATTTTAGAATTAGAAGGGGAAGTAATAGTTAGAGCTGACCCACACATTGGTTTATTGCATAGAGGAACAGAAAAATTAGCAGAAAGTAAGCCATATAATCAAAGTATAGGTTATATGGATAGACTGGATTATGTTTCTATGATGAGTAATGAGCATGCTTACGTAATGTCTATAGAGAAGTTATTAGATATAGGTATCCCAATTAGAGCAAAATATATACGTGTTATGTTTGATGAGATAACAAGAGTATTAAATCATTTAATGTGGTTAGGTGCACATGCATTAGATATCGGCGCAATGTCAGTATTTTTATATGCGTTCAGAGAAAGAGAAGATTTGATGGATTGCTATGAAGCTGTATCTGGGACGCGAATGCATGCAACATATTATAGGCCTGGCGGAGTGGCGAAAGACCTTCCTTTAGAAATGCCAAAGTACGAGGAAACAAAATGGAAATCAAAAAAAGATGTCAATAAGCTTAATGAGGCTAGAGAAGGAACATTATTAGATTTTATTGAAGATTTTACAAATAGGTTTCCAAAATGTATTGATGAATACGAGACCTTATTAACTGACAACAGAATTTGGAAACAAAGAACAGTTGATATTGGAATTGTTTCAAAAGAAAGAGCTCTTCAACTTGGATTTACAGGGCCTATGCTTAGAGGTTCTGGAGTAGCTTGGGATCTTCGAAAAAAACAACCTTATGAAGTTTATAAAAATCTTGAATTTGATATTCCAATTGGTACGAATGGAGATTGTTACGATAGATATTTGGTAAGAGTTGAAGAGATGAGGCAGTCAAATAAAATTATTCAGCAATGTGTTGAGTGGTTAAAAAATAATGATGGTGAGGTAATTTCAGATAATAATAAAATTACTGCGCCAAGTAGAAATGAGGTTAAAGAAGACATGGAGTCACTTATATATCATTTTAAGCTATTTACAGAAGGCTATTGTATTCCAAAAGGTGAGGTTTACAGCGCAGTAGAGCATCCAAAAGGAGAATTTGGAGTTACATTAATATCTGACGGTTCTAACAAACCTTATAGATTAAAAGTTCGCGCCCCAGGATTCCCACATTTAGCAGCTTTAAATGAAATGGTTAATGGACATATGATATCTGATGTTGTTGCTATGATAGGAACTCAAGATATTGTATTTGGTGAAATTGATAGGTAATTTTTTATGAATGATAATACTTTTTATAATATTCCAAGCGAAATTTGTACTAAAATCAATGAGTGGTTATTAAAGTTCCCAGATGGAAAAAAGAAACCAGCAATAATTTTTGCCTTACATCAAATTCAAAAAGAAAATAAATTTATTAAAAAAACACATATTAATTCTATTGCAAAATTCCTTGGAATAAATGAAATAGATGTCTATGAAGTAGCAGCCTTTTATTCTATGTTTGAATTGGATAAAGTAGGAAAGCATACTATATCAGTCTGCACAAATGTTTCTTGCATGCTTAATGGATCTGACGAAATATTATCCTACCTTGAAGAAAAACTAGATTTAAAAGTAGGAACCTCTTCTGATAAATTCTTTTTAAAAGATGAAAGAGAGTGTTTGGCAGCATGTTGCGGTGCTCCAATGATGCAAGTTAATCATAAATATTATGAAAATTTAACTAAAGAAAAAATTGATGAAATAATTAGAGATATAGATAATGAATGATAATATAAGAATAAATGAATTATGTTATTCAACATTGTCTAGCGACAATCCTAATTCATTTGAAACATATGTAAGTCTTGGTGGTTACTCTACTTGGAAGAATATTGTTTCTAAATCTTATGATAAAAAAGAAATCATAGAAACTATACTGAAGTCAGGTTTAAGAGGAAGAGGTGGCGCAGGATTTCCAACTGGAAGGAAATGGAGTTTTATAAACCAAGATTCGGAAGATATTAAATACTTAGTATGTAATGCAGACGAATCAGAACCTGGAACATGCAAAGATAGAGATATTTTAAGATATAATCCGCACGCACTTATTGAGGGAATGTTAATAGCTAGTTATGCCATTGGTGCTGATACTGCATATTGTTATCTAAGAGGCGAATTCATGGATGATGTTTATACTAGCTTCAAATCAGCATTAAAAGATGCTTATGATAATAAATATATTGGAAAAAATATATTAAACACAAATATTGATATCGAACTTCATGATTTAATCGGTGCCGGCGCATATATTGTTGGGGAAGAAACTGCTATGCTTGAGTCAATCGAAGGTAAGAAAGGTTACCCGAGATTTAAACCACCTTTCCCAGCTTTAAAAGGATTATTTGGCTCCCCAACGATTATTAATAATGTTGAGACGTTAGCTTCGATTCCAAAAATAATGAAAAATGGGCCTCAGTGGTTCAATTCTGTAGGCACAAAAGATAGCCCAGGATTTAAATGTTTTTCTGTATCAGGGCATGTTAATAAGCCAGGTAATTATGAAATCCCTCTAGGCACGCCATTCAAGAAATTATTAGAATTAGCCGGAGGAATGAAAAATGGAAAAAAAATTAAAGCTGTAATACCTGGTGGTTCCTCTGTTCCCGTTGTTCCAGGCGAGATCATGTTAGAAACTAATATGGATTATGAATCTATAACAAAAGCAGGCTCATTACTTGGCTCTGGAGCAGTGATAGTTATGGATGAAGATACAAATATGGTTGAAGTTATTCATAGAATAGCGCGATTTTATTATTCTGAATCTTGTGGACAGTGCACTCCATGTCGGGAAGGAACGGGATGGATGTATAAAATTATAGATAAAATTTTAAAAGGAAAAGGTACTTTAGAAGACTTAAAAACTCTTGAATCTATACCAAACATGATTTCAGGAAGTACAATTTGCGCTCTAGGAGATGCTGCAGCAATGCCTGTTGAAAGTTTTATAAAAAATTATAAAAAAGAATTTTTAAAATATATTAAAAATAAAGAAAAAGTTTTAGGTAAAAATAATAATAAAGAATTTCTACTACAACAAAAATGAAAATAAAAATTAATAATAAAGAATGTAGTTTTAATAAAGGTGAAACTATAATTCAAGTTGCAGATAGAAATAGTATTCATATTCCTAGGTTTTGTTATCACGAAAAACTATCAATTGCAGCAAATTGCAGAATGTGTTTAGTTGAACAGGTTGGAATTAGCAAACCTCAACCTGCATGTTCAACTCCAGCTATGGAAGATCAGGAATATTTTACTAAGTCTGAATTGGCCTCAAAGTCTCAAAAAAATACTATGGAGTTTTTATTAATAAACCATCCGCTTGATTGTCCCGTCTGCGATCAAGGCGGTATGTGTGAGTTACAAGACCAAGCTTTAATGCATGGAAGAGTTAAATCACGATACGACCAAGAGAAAAGGGTTGTCGAAGATTATAAAATTGGCCCTCTTATTAAAACAAATATGACTAGATGTATTCATTGCACAAGATGTGTTAGGTATGGAGAGGAAATAGCTGGGATTAAAGAGTTTGGTGCTATTGGAAGAGGTGAGAATATGGAAATTAGAACTTACTTAACTTCAGCGATAAATTCACCAATGTCAGGAAACATGATAGATATATGCCCAGTTGGAGCTTTAAATGCGGCTCCATCTCATATGAAAGGAAGAACATGGGAGCTTGAGGAAGTAAAACATATATCACCGCATGACTGTGTAGGGTCCAATATGAATATTCATATTTTAGATAACAATGTTTTTAGAGTAGTTCCACATGAAAATGATAAAATAAATGAAGTTTGGATTTCAGATAGAGATAGATTTTCTTACGAAGCTCTTAATCATAACGAAAGGATAAAAAGACCAATCGCAAAAATCAATGGTAGACATGTTGAAGTAGAGTGGGATCAGGCTTTTGATATTATAAAAGAAAGTTTTAGTAAAATTAAATTTAACAAATCTGCAGGCTTTATAAGCGCCAATTCAACATTTGAGGAACAATATTTATTTCAAAAATGGTTAAGAGAAAATAATATCAATAATATTGACCATAGGGTCTCACAAAATAAATTTAGTAATCAAAATGAAAATTTTTATCCTAAGTTAGATATCTCAATAAAAGAAATAGAGAGAATAAATTCTATATTACTTATAGATAGTGATATTACAAATGAGCAACCAATCTTATCACATAAAATTAGAAAAGCATTTTTAAATAAAGCGAAAATTAATTCTATATATACTTATAATTATAAATACAATTTTGATACTAATAATTCATTACTAGTAAATCCTAATTCGTTAGTTGAAACACTCATAGATATTATTGAATACCTAACAGTAATAACTGTAAATGATAAAACATTACAAAACTTTAATTTACCTAATGGTATTAAGAAAAAATTTAAAGGTCTAACTAATAAAAAAATTATAGATATTAGCAATGATCTTTTGATTAGCAATTCTTTAATTCTTTTAGGTTCAAATCTAGTAAATCATCAAGATTTTGAGCTTTGTAAAGTTTTAACTAATATAATATCTATTCTTACTAAATCTAAAAAAGGATTTTTAAATAATAGTTGTAATGAAGCTGGCGCACGTATAGCTGGATGTCTTCCTAACAAGTCAGCTGGTTTCTTAGATGTAAAAAATATTGGACTAAATGCTTCTGATTCTATAAATGAAGGCATGGAGTGCTATATGATATATAATTTAGATCTTATAGATTTTTATCATTATTCAGAATTAAAAAAGTCTCTTAGTAACGCAAAGTTTGTTTTAGGTTTTCAAAGTTTTGTTACGGAAGAAGATAAAAATTATTACGACGTTATTTTACCGCTAGCTACGGTTTTTGAAAGCCCAGGTACTTTTATAAATATTGAAGGTCAGTGGCAGTCATTTGCACAAGGTTGCAAGCCACACTTCATGTCTAAAGAGGGCTGGAAAATTTTAACAAAACTCAGGGCTGAATTTGGAAAAAACATTAGCGATTCACTAGATTACATCGATATATTAAATGAAGCTGACTCAGTTATTAGAGATTCCAAATTTTTCGAAAATAATGAATATAGTGATTTTAAGGAAGATAGCTTTTCTAGTGCAGCACCTTTAATTAGATGTGGTGGAAGCAGTAGTTATTATATTGATAATATAGTTAGAAGAGCTCCTTCATTAAATAAAGTGAGCCCAAATAATAATTCTGTAAGTGTAAATAAGAAAACTTTAGAGCAAAATAATATAGATTTATCTAAAAATAAAGTAATAGTTAAACAAGGTGAGAATACTTTATTAGCTAAATTAATAATTGACGATAATGTTTCAGATAATTGCGTGTATATTATTAATTCAAGCAAAGAGCATTATGATCTCGGAAAACAATTCCAACCAATAATTATTGAAAATGTTTGATTTTATAAATAATTTACTAGATATATCTCTTACTTACTATAACGAATTAAGTTTTGTATCTCATACGTTAATTTTAATTTCTCTAATCATGGTGCCATTACTAATAATCGTAGCATATTACACATATGCAGAAAGAAAAATTATCGCATCAATGCAAGGAAGACTTGGGCCAAATGTAGTTGGCCCAAAAGGTTTGTTACAACCATTAGCTGATGGTGTAAAACTATTCTTTAAAGAAATCGTAATACCAACTGATTCAAATAAATTTTTATTTTTGTTAGCTCCAGTTGTAACATTTACAGTTGCATTCGCTGCATGGGCTGTCATACCTTTCGATAGTGTTATGGTTTTGTCAGATATAAACGCTGGTTTGTTATATATTTTAGCAATGACATCCTTAGGTATATATGGAATTATAATTGCGGGATGGGCATCAAACTCAAAATATGCGTTATTAGGCGCCATGAGATCAGCATCATTAATAATAGCGTATGAGATAGCAATGGGTTTTGCACTTGTTGGTGTGATTATGGCTTCAGGTAGCTTAAATCTTGGAGATATTATTAATAGCCAAAAAGGTTCTGTATTTAATTGGTTTTGGGTCCCTCTATTTCCTTTATTTATTATCTATTTCATTTCAGGTGTCGCAGAAACAAATAGGGCTCCTTTTGATGTGGCAGAAGGTGAATCAGAGTTAGTAGCTGGATTTCATGTCGAATACTCAGGGATGGGTTTCGCAGTATTCTTTATAGCTGAATATGCAAATATGATATTAATATCTGCACTTACTTCAATTTTATTTTTTGGAGGTTGGTTATCTCCTTTTAATATAAGTACTTTAGGCTATTTTGAACTAAATGGATTTGTCAATAATATTTTACTATTTTTAATTAACGATGGTATTCATTGGTTCATAGTCAAAACTTTCTTTTTTATGTTTTGTTTTATATGGTTTAGAGCAACTTTCCCAAGATACAGATATGATCAGATTATGAGACTTGGCTGGAAAATTTTAATTCCTATAACATTAATCTGGATATTTATAGAAATGATATTTATTTATTACAAAGTCGAACCATGGTTCGCATAAGGATTAATATAATGAAAAATTATTTTAAAAGTTTTTTTCTATATGAGTTACTACTTGGAATGAAAGTAACGTTTTTAAATATGTTTAAGAAAAAGATTACATTACGTTACCCAGAAGAAAAAGCTCCGCAGTCACCTAGATTTAGAGGTTTGCACGCTTTGAGAAGATATCCAAGTGGAGAGGAAAGGTGTATTGGATGTAAATTATGTGAGGCAGTTTGTCCTGCTTTAGCAATTACTATTGATACAGAAGAAAGAAATGACGGCACAAGAAGGACAACAAAATATGATATAGACTTATTTAAGTGTATTTTTTGTGGTTTTTGCGAGGAAGCATGCCCGGTTGATGCAATCGTAGAAACAAGAATTTTTGAATATCACTTTGAAGAGCGTGGGGATAATATTTTAAAAAAAGGTGATCTTTTGAAAATCGGTGATAAGTATGAAAATGAAATATTAATGGACCAGGCTGCAAAATCCCAGAGAAATTAATTTATGGACATAATAACAATATTATTTTATTTGGTAACATCTGTAATTATACTCTCTGCAATTAGTTTAATAATTGTTAATAATACTGTTCATGCAGCACTACTTTTGGTTCTTATATTTTTCAATAGTGCAATACTTTGGTTAATGCTTAAAGCAGAATTTCTCTCGATAGTATTAGTTCTAGTTTATGTTGGGGCTGTTCTTGTATTATTTCTTTTTGTAGTAATGCTTTTAGATATTCCTGTAAGAAAAAATAGTAACCAGAAATTATATTTATTATTTTCTGTTGTAACTTCATTAGTAATGTTTGCTGAACTTTATATGGTAATTTTTTATCATAATTTTACCAATGAAGTAAATATAATAACTTCATCAGAGCTAAATAACACATATCAAATAGGACTAATGTTATTTACAGATTATATTTTTTCTTTTGAGGTTACAGCTTTTATATTACTTGTAGCCATCATAGCAGCAATAGCAATAAATATGACAGAAAAACAAAGGTCATTAAGACAAGATCCTGGTAAGCAGATTTTAGAAAGTAAAAAATCAAGACTTAGAATAATAAAGGGGAATAAATTATGATAACTATGTCTCACTATCTTACCTTTAGCGCACTACTTTTTTGCATTAGTATCGCTGGAATTTTTATTAATAGAAAAAATATTCTCTTATTACTTATGTCTATAGAATTAATGCTTCTTTCTGTAAATACAAATTTTATTGTTTTCTCTCATTATAGTAATGATATAACTGGGCAAGTATTCGTTTTCTTCATTTTAGCTGTGGCTGCTGCAGAATCTGCAATAGGGCTTGCAATTATAGTTTCTCTATTTAGAAAAAGAAATTCAATTGAAATTAATTTAATTAATAAATTAAAAGGTTAAATGTATATGGAATCTTTAATATTATATATACCTCTTTTATTATTAATTAGTTCTTTGATTACTGGGTTTAGTTCAAAATTTTTAAATAATTTTAGTTCTGGAATAGTTAGTACTTTTTTAGTTTTTATTTCCCTAATACTATCATTAATAATTTTATTTGATATTTATTCAAGTGATGAGTCTATATATTATAATAATTTTTATGATTGGATATCTATAAGTGGCTTAAACATAGGGATGGGTTATTTAATAGATAAATTTTCTTCAATAATGTTAGTAGTTGTTTTATCTATTTCAACTGTAGTGCACTTGTATAGTATTGGCTATATGAAAGATGAGAAAGATTTTAAAAGATTTTTTTCTTATATAGCATTATTTACTTTTTCAATGATATTATTAGTTATATCTAATAATTTAGTTCAGTTATTTATTGGTTGGGAAGGAGTTGGGTTAGTTTCTTATTTATTAATTGGTTTTTTCTATAAAAAACAATCTGCTATTAAAGCAAATTTAAAAGCATTTTTAGTTAATAGAATAGGAGATATGTTTTTTATACTAGGTATTGTAATGGTGTATGCAGCATTTGAATCATTTGACTATAAAACTATATTCCTTAATTTAGATAAAACAAACATAACAAATTTAGAAACATATTTTGGGCTAAGTTACATAGATTTTTCGTGCTTATTCTTATTTATAGGAGCAATGGCAAAATCAGCTCAAATACCTCTACACGTTTGGTTGCCAGACTCTATGGAAGGTCCAACCCCTATATCAGCATTAATTCATGCCGCTACTATGGTGACCGCAGGCATATTCATGATTGGACGGCTATCACCCCTATATGTTCTTACAGAATTTACAACAGACTTTATTTTATTAATTGGCGCATCAACGGCACTTTTTATCGGAGTTATAGCCATCTTTGAAAATGATATTAAAAAAGTAATAGCATACTCAACAATTTCTCAGTTAGGGTATATGGTTGCTGCCTTAGGAATTAATGCATACACAGTATCATTTTTTCATTTGTATACACATGCTTTTTTCAAAGCTCTATTATTCTTATGTGCAGGATCGATAATAATGTCATTACATCATAATCAAGATATAAGAAAAATGGGTGGGCTAAAATCTAAATTACCAATTACATATATCAGCTTTATGATTGGCACTCTATGTATTATTGGTTTTCCACTTACATCGGGATTTTTTTCAAAAGATTTATTACTAGAAGTAATGCTTTATGAGAAAAGCACAATCTCACTTGTTGCATACATAATGTTGCTTTTAGCTGCTTTAGTTACAACAATATACTCATTAAGGCTTCTCTTTATAGTATTTTATAAAAAATACAGTGGAGAAGGTTTTGAGAATATCAAAGAGCAATCAATGATAATAACTATACCATTAATAATACTTTCAGTTCTCTCAATATTTTCTGGTTATTTAATCAAGGTTTTTATAGACCTGCCAATATTTATGTTTGGAGTTAAAGATATCCATTACGAAGGCATAGTGACATTTATAGAGCACGGTATATTATCGCCAGCAACTTTAGCGCTTGTTTTAGGCTTCTATGTATCAAAAAAAATATACAAAGATGATATAAAATTTAATATTTTAGAAAATAATTTCTTTAAAAGAATTTCTGTGATAATAAAATCTAAATATAAATTTGATGAATTTTTCATTTCTACATCAAACATTATGAAAAATACTTCGTTATTAATGTCAAAAAAATTCGATTTAGGTTTAATAGATGGCTTGATTGTTAACGGTGTTCCTAAAACAATAAATAGTTTTGCTATTTTTTTAAGAAACAAGAGTAGTGGTTATTTATATCATTATGCATTTTCTATAGTTATTTCGTTAGTTATTATTTTGGGAATAATATTAGTGAGGGTAATATGATAGAAAATATTTTATCTTTATTAATATGGATTCCTATAATTTCAGGTTTATTTTTATTATTTTATAATAAGAAAATTTATATCATAAATGCATACAATATATTTATAAATTTTATTGTTTTTTTGTTATCTGTATATCTGCTGCTAGGTTTTAATCAAAGCAAATCAAATTTTCAGTTTATTGAGAATATTGAATGGATTCCATCTCTGAATATATATTATTTTCTAGGTGTTGATGCTATATCAGTTTTATTAATATTGTTAAATACAATTATTTTCTTAATAGTATCTTTGTATAATTCTACAATAACAGTCAAAAAAAGAAATCAATACTATGCTAGTTTTCTTATCGCAAACGGTATCACCATAGGTGTCTTTTCTGCGCTTGATGCTATATTATTTTATATATTTTTCGAAGCTTTGCTTATACCTATGTTTTTAATAATTGGTATATGGGGTGGATCTAACAGAATATATGCATCTCTTAAGTTTTTTATATATACTTTTCTTGGCTCAATATTACTATTAGTATCTTTTTTATATATAAATTCTTCAATATCCTCATTTAATGTTATTTCATTCTACAATACAAATTTCTCATTATTGGAGCAAGAGTGGCTTTTTATTGCAATGGCTATAGCTTTTGCTATTAAAATACCAATGTTTCCTTTTCATACTTGGTTACCAGATGCACATGTAGAAGCTCCTACATCTGGCTCAGTAGTTTTGGCGGCAATATTATTAAAGGTAGGTGCATATGGTTTAATAAGATATGTCATCCCAGTAGTCCCTATGGGAGCTCAATCATTAGATATATTTTTTATAATTTTGTCTTTGATCGCAATAGTCTACGTAGGTTTAGTTGCTATTACTCAGAATGATATGAAAAAACTAATTGCATATTCTTCAATTTCACATATGGGTTTTGTTACATTAGGATTTTTTATAATTTTTCAGCTATTTGATAATACGTCTAATAACAATGATCTGGTTATTAGTTTTTCTGGTAGTATGTATCAAATTATTTCTCATGGTTTTGTTTCAGCAGCATTGTTTATATGCGTTGGATCAATTTACGACAGATACAAAACAAAGAAAATATCTGACCTGGGCGGAATATTAAACCAAATGCCAATATATAGTTGGTTCTTTGTATTTTTTGCTTTAGCAAATTGCGGATTACCAGGTACATCAAGTTTTGTAGGCGAGCTCTTGATAATAATGTCATCATTTAAAGCAAATTATATTTATGCTTTTTTAGCATCAACTACATTAATAGTATCAGCAGTCTATTCATTATGGCTTGTAAAAAGAGTTGTTTATGGAGAAATTAAAGTTAATTTAGAGGAATGTGTTGATGCAAATTTTATTGAAAAAATACTTCTTTTTACTATGGCTATTATTGTACTTATACTTGGTTTTTATCCTGATTATATAATTAGTTTTATGAACGTTACATTAGAAAATATGACTAATAATTTACTTTTAAAAATATGATTATAGAAAATACAATTACAAGTTTATTAAACTTTATCCCAGAAATTATATTATTTATAATGTCTATGGTTATATTATTGGCCGGGTTATTTAAATTTTCAAGTAAGTACGTTTTTCACTTAGCTGTATTATCAGTTATAGTAGCCTTTATAGTCAGTCTTCAGAACCAAACTATTACTTCTTCACTTCTTTTTAATAACTCTATTATAAAAACTAATGTGACAGATTTTTTTAAACATATTTGTTATTTCATATTTTTAGTACAAATATTGATATCTAGAAATTATTTAAAAGATAAAAAGATAATTACAGGAGAGTTTTATTCTTTGTTAATTTTTGCCTTATTAGGCTGTTTTATAATTATATCTTCAAACAATTTAATAGTTCTTTTCCTTGGGATAGAGTTATCTTCATTAAGCTTATATTCTTTAATTGCTTTAAATAGATCAAGTATTTTATCTAGTGAAGCAGCAATCAAATATTTTGTATTAAGTACTATTGCATCAGGTATCATATTATTTGGATTCTCTTATTTATATGGCATTACTGGTACTTTATCAATTTCAGATATCTCTAAATACTTAATTTCATACGATGAATCAAATTTATACTTATTTTCATACGTATTAATATTTATTGGTGTTGCTTTTAAATTTGCAGTAGCTCCTTTTCATATGTGGTTACCTGATGTTTATGAAGGATCGCCATTACCAATAACAAATTTTATTGCTTCAATTCCTAAAATTGCTTTTTTTGTATTAACATATAGATTCCTTGAGGATAACCCTATTATTAATAATGATAACTTTTCAAAACTACTTCTTTTATTAGGAATATTTTCTATACTCGTGGGTAATTTATTTGCGTTAGCTCAAAAAAAAATTATGAGGATGTTAGCTTATTCTGGTGTTGCTAATGCAGGATTTATATTTTTAGGTATTTTTTCAGCAATTAATAATAATTTTTCTATAGCAGCTTTTTATGTAATCTCATATGCAGTCACCATAGTTTCTGCCATATCAATAGTAACTTTTATATCATCTAAGAAATTTGATTTGATTTATATAAATGACTTCAAAGGCTTTTCTTCTCGTTCAGGATATGTTTCAATTTTGCTAATGATAACTTTGTTATCAACTGCTGGCATACCATTAACTATTGGCTTTTATGCTAAATATCTTGTTCTTGATGCACTAGTAGACAGAGGATTAATATTAGCAGCGGTTGTTGTTGTTTTAATGACAGTTATAGGCTTGTATTACTACCTCAGAGTAATCTGGTTTATGTTTTTTGAGAGTGGCAGTAATAGTCTAATAAATGTCAGAGGTAATTTTAGTTTATTTATTTTATCTTTAATTCCTGCTTCAATTATATTGGTATTCTTGTTTCCAGATTCTATTTTCAAGTATGTTTTTGAGATACTTACTTGATAAATTATATTACTTAAGTAAACTCCATACATACGGTGCGGGGTGGAGCAGTCTGGCAGCTCGTCGGGCTCATAACCCGAAGGTCGTAGGTTCGAATCCTACCTCCGCTACCAATTAAATTCTTTTATTATTTTATAGGTGCTTATGTCGGAAGATATGCGAAACATCGCTATTATCGCTCATGTTGATCATGGCAAAACTACTTTAATTGATTCCATTCTAAAGCAGAGTGGTACATTTAGGGAAAATCAACAGGTGGAAGAAAGATTGATGGATTCAGGGGATTTAGAAAAAGAAAGAGGTATTACGATTCTTGCTAAGCCTACATCTGTAAATTGGAAAGAAACTAGAATTAATATAATAGATACACCTGGTCATGCCGATTTTGGTGGAGAAGTTGAAAGAGTTTTAGGTATGGCTGATGGTGTAATTCTTCTTACAGACGCTGCAGAAGGACCAATGCCACAGACAAAGTTTGTCCTTGGAAAAGCTTTAGCTCAAGGGTTAAAGCCAATAGTTATAATTAATAAGGTTGATAGACCTGATGGAAGACCAGATGAGGTTATTGATGAGGTATTTGATTTATTTGTTTCTTTAGATGCAAATGATGAGCAATTAGATTTTCCAATAATGTATGCCTCAGGAAGAGATGGTTGGTGTGTCGCAGAACTTACTGACGAAAGAAAAGATTTGCATGCACTTTTAAACTTAATATTAGATTATGTTTCTCCTCCTAAAATAGAAGCAGAAAAACCCTTTGCAATGTTATCTACACTTTTAGACTCAGATCCATATCTTGGTAGATGTTTAATAGGAAGAGTGGAGCAAGGCTCAGCAAAAGTTAATGATAGTGTTAAATCAATAAACTTAGATGGAGAAACTGTCGAAACAGGAAGACTAACGAAATTATTAAGGTTTAATGGTGCTGAAAGAGTTCCTGTAAATGAAGTCCATGCTGGCGATATAATCTGTATAGCTGGCCTAACTAAAACATCAGTTGCAGACACCATATGTGATTCAGAAGTGTCAACCCCAATTCAATCTACTCCAATAGATCCACCTACAATGTCAGTAACGATTTTAGTTAACGATTCACCGTTAGCAGGTTTAGAAGGAAAAAAAGTAACATCAACTGTTATTAGGGAGAGACTTATGGCTGAAGCAGAAGTTAATGTAGCTATAACATTCTCTGAGAATGATAACAAAGATGCTTTTGAAATTGGAGGTAGAGGCGAGCTTCAGCTGGGAGTTTTAGTTGAGCAAATGAGAAGGGAGGGATTTGAATTAACAGTTTCAAGACCAAATGTATTATATAAAACCGATTCAGAAAATAATAAGCTTGAGCCTATAGAAGAAGTAACAATAGACGTAGATAAGGAGTTTTCTAGTACCGTTATTGACGGAATGAATCAAAGAAAATCCGAAATGATTGATATGAAATCAGCTGAAGGTGATAAAGTGCGTTTAATATTTTTAGCTCCATCGAGAGGATTAATTGGATACCAAAGTAGATTTTTAACTGATACGAGAGGAACTGGAGTTATTAACAGAGTCTTTCATTCATACGGAAAATTTAAAGGCGAAATGGGTTCTAGAAGAAATGGTGCTTTAATATCTACAGAAACTGGAACTGCGGTTGCTTATGCAATTTTCAATTTACAGTCAAGTGGAATAATGTTTGTAGAGCCTCAAGCAAAAGTTTATCAGGGAATGATAGTTGGGGAGCACAGCAAGGAAAATGATTTAGCTATTAATGTCTTAAAAGGAAAACAACTTACAAACGTCAGAGCATCTGGAACCGACAAAGCTGTCACATTAGTTCCTCCAAGAATTATGTCTTTAGAACAAATGATGTCATACATAAATGAGGATGAACTTTTAGAAGTTACGCCAGAAAGCCTTAGACTTAGAAAAAGATATTTAGATCCTAACGAGCGAAAAAGAAACCTTAGAGAGCAGGCTGAAAATTAGATTCGAACACTATTTTTAATAACTAAATATATTTGTAAAGTTTCACTGGAAATATATGAAAATAATGACATTTTTAAATATGTTGATGTTTGATGCTTTCCAAAATATACTATAAGAAGTAAATTGTTAGATACTATTAGGTCCCTTTTAAGGGAATTTTTTAGAGCCCCTATATGGGGTTTTTTTCGTCTAAGAGTTAAATTATTAAGAATAGGTAGGTAGATTTTAATTGAAAAATGAAATTACAGAGTTGGTAAGACCAATTGTATCATCATTGGGATATGATATGTGGGGTTTAAGTATTGGACAGCAAAATAATTCTTTAAAATTTACATTATATATAGATAGTGAGAAGGGTATCAGAATTGATGATTGCGAGAAAGTGAGTTACCAAGTGTCTCATCTTCTGGATACTGAGGAGCTATGCGACCCTGACTATGTATTAGAAGTTTCTTCGCCAGGATTTGATAGAGTTTTAATAACACAAGATCATTTTAATAGGTATCTTAATAAAGGTGTAAAAGTAAAGCTTAAATGGTTAGTAAAAAGTAGGAAAAATATTAGAGGTATTATAGTAAGAGTAACAGATGATCACGTGGTTATTAATGACGATAAAGAAAGTTATGAAATTAAATATGATTCTATAGATAGCGCAAGATTAAAGATATAATCTGGAGAGATTAAAATGAGTAAAGAGATTTTAAATGTAGTTGATGCAGTTTCAAATGAAAAAGGTGTAGATAAAGAAATTATTTTTAATGCAATAGAAATTGCTTTAGCAACAGCTACAAGAAAAAAATATTCCAAAGAAGTTGATGTTAGAGTTTCCATAGATAGAGTTACTGGAGATTATACAACATATAGAAGATGGATTGTTCTGTCTGATGATGACCCAGAATTTACTTCACCAGACGCTCAGATACTGCATGCTTACGCAACAAAACAACATGATGAAATAGAGATAGGTGATTCAATTGAAGAAGAAATAGAATCTGTACCATTTGGAAGAATAGCTGCACATACTGCTAAACAAGTTATAGTTCAAAAGGTTAGAGAGGCAGAGAGACTAAGAATTGTAGAATCTTTTGAAAGTAAAGTTGGTGAGTTAATAATGGGTATTGTTAAACGTGTAGAACATAACGGTGTTTTAATAGATTTAGGAAATAACACTGAAGGTTTTATAGAAAAAGATGACCTTATTCCAAGAGAGGCAATTAGAAATGGAGATAGAGTTAGAGCTTTTCTAAAAGAAGTTAGAGCAGAAGCAAAGGGCCCGCAATTATTTTTATCTAGAACACACCCAGAATTTTTGATTAATTTATTTAGTATGGAAGTCCCTGAAGTTGGGCAAGACTTGATTGAAATTTTAAGTGCTGCAAGAGATCCAGGTGTTAGAGCAAAAATAGCTGTAAAATCTAACGACCCAAGATTGGATCCTGTTGGAGCATGTGTTGGTATGAGAGGATCAAGGGTTCAGTCAGTTTCCAATGAAATAGCTGGGGAAAGAATCGATATTATATTATGGGATGAAAATCCAGCACAGTTTGTCATAAATGCTATGTCACCTGCAACTGTGCTATCTATAGTAATGGATGAAGACTCTAAAAGCATGGATATTGCAGTAGAAGAGGAGAAATTGTCACAAGCAATTGGTAGAGGTGGGCAAAATGTCAAACTTGCAAGTCAATTAACAGGGTGGGACTTAAATGTTATGACAGAGGGTCAAGTTGACGAGAAGAGCGAAGCTGAAACTCAAGCAATCAGCGAAAATTTTGTCAAGTATTTAGAGATTACACCAGAAATTGCTCTAGTTTTATCTCAAGAAGGATTTTCGAGTATTGATGAAATTGCGTACGCTCCACCAAAGGATATGACGGAAATTGAAGCGCTCGACGAAAATATTGTTGAAGAAATAAGAAATAAAGCTAGAGATTACTTGCTAAAGCAGGCAATAAATCCTGAATCTTTAAATATGGATGCTGAGCCATCAAAAGCATTACTAGAAATGCAAGGCATGACAAATGACTTAGCTTTTGAGCTTGCATGTAGGGGAATAATAACAATTAATGATTTAGCAGATCAATCAATAGATGAGTTGATGCCAATTACAAATATGACTGAAGAAGTAGCTGGTAAATTAATTATGACAGCAAGAGCACCTATGCTAGAAGGAACAAAATAAAAAATGACAGATATCACGGTTAAAGATTTTTCAAAAACAGTTGGACTACCTGTAAATCGTTTAATGGATCAGTTAGAGCTAGCTGGTGTAAATAAAAAAAATGAGAATGACTTAATTAGTGATGATGAAAAAATGCAATTATTAAATTATGTAAGAAATAATCAAAATATAAAAAAAAATTCAACACCGGTAATAAAAGAAATTCATACTGAAGAAAATAAAGAAGAGCAAAAACAAAAAACAAAAGTTGTAGTAAGAAAGAAAAAAGTTTTTTCCAAAAAAAATAATCAGGTAACAGAAAAACTAGAGCCAAAAAAGGAACAAAATTTAGAAGAAATTTCCAGCAGCGAACCTCAGGAAGATAGTAATATCAGGAATGAAGTCAATTCTTTAGAGAGTGAAGATAGCGTTAGTGTTGAAAAAGATATACAAGTTTCTGAAAAAGAAAATATTGTATTGCCAGACCCTTCTATAGAAGAAGATTCTGGCTCTGAAAATAATAATAAAAAGAAAAAAAAGAAACTAAAAACAAAATTTGTTAATAATGAAAAAAGTAATGTTGTTATAAAATCTAAAAGCAGAAGAAAAAAAATCCATATATCAGATGAAAATAGAGTTATTAGAAGAAAATCACCTAAGAAAGTCAAAGGTGATGGCGATGAAAAACACCAATTCGAAAAACCAACTGAACCTGTGATTCATACTGTTGAGCTGGGAGAATTCATTTCTGTTTCAGAAATTTCATCAGCAATATCTGTAAAATCAGCTGAAGTTATAAAAACTCTTATGAAAATGGGTGTTATGGCAACTATTAACGAATCATTAGATCAGGATACAGCTACTTTAGTTATAGAAGAAATGGGTCATAAAGCAAAAACTATTGATTTCGAAAATATTGAAAAAAACTTATTAACGATAGAGCCCGAAGATAAATATGAATTAGAATCTAGACCTCCAGCTATTACAATTATGGGACATGTTGATCATGGTAAAACATCGTTATTAGATTATATTAGAGCAAGTAGAGTTGCTTCTGGAGAAGCTGGAGGTATTACCCAACATATTGGAGCTTATCAAGTTGAAACTCAGCATGGTTTACTAACCTTTCTTGATACTCCTGGGCACGCAGCGTTTACCTCTATGAGGGCTCGTGGAGCAAATTGTACAGATATTGTAATTTTGGTAGTGGCTGCAGATGACGGTGTAAAACCTCAAACTATAGAAGCTATCGAGCATTCTAAAGCTGCAGGAGTTCCAATAATAGTTGCTGTAAATAAAATAGATAAAGAAGGAGCAAATGTAGAAAATGTAAAAACAGAATTAACAAAATATGAGGTTATTCCAGAAGAGTGGGGTGGTGAAAATATTTTTGTAGAGGTTTCAGCAAAGGAAGGGACTGGTATTGATAATTTATTAGAATCAATATCTTTACTATCTGAGGTGCTTGAGCTTAAAGCTATATCAAAAGGTTCTGCTACAGGTATTGTATTAGAGTCTGCTCTAGATAAAGGAAAAGGAGCAACTGCAACTGTTTTAATACAGAAAGGTTGTATGAATGTAGGTGATAATATTTTATGTGGAAAAGAGTTTGGTAGAATTAGAGCAATGATTGATCAAAGTGGAAAAAGAATAGATAATGCAACACCTTCAACTCCAGCTGTGATCTTAGGTTTATCAGGAGCCCCAGAAGTTGGAGACGAGGTTTTGTCAGCTGTAAATGATAAAAAAATAAGAGAAATAGCAGAATTTAGAAAGACAAAAATTAGAGATAATAAATTTGCCTCGCAATATCAAGCTCCAACATTAGACAATATATTTAGTAATTTAAAGAAAGGTGAAATTCCAACATTTAACATATTATTGAAAACCGATGTTCAAGGTAGCTCACAAGCTATATGTGAATCTCTTTTAAAATTAAATACAGACGAAGTTATGGTTAAAATTATTAGTTCCTCTGCAGGAGCAATTAATGAGTCAGACATAGCGTTAGCTGAAGCATCAAATGCAATGATTTTGGGTTTCAACGTTAGGGCTGACAGTCAAGCTAAAAGGTCAGTAGACGAGAAAAAAATTGATTTAAGATATTATAGTATTATTTATAATTTGATTGATGATGTTAAAGCTGGAATGAGTGGATTACTTTCACCTGACACTAAAGAAGAAATTTTAGGACTCGCTGAAGTTAAGGATGTTTTTAAATCTTCAGCAATGGGAGCTGTTGCAGGTTGCCAAGTAGTTGAGGGTATAATGAAAAAAGGTAACCCGATAAGGGTTTTAAGAGATAACATTGTAATTTATGAGGGTGAGCTTGAGTCACTCAGAAGACATAAAGATGATGTAAAAGAAGTAAAATTAGGTACAGAATGCGGAATAGCTGTTAAAAATTATAATGATGTAAAACCTGGTGATAATATTGAGGTATTCCAAAGAATAGAGGTCGCAAGACAAATAGAATAATGAAATATGATTCTGATAATCAACGAATACATAGAATAGGCTCAGTTATAAGAAAAGAGATAGCTCAAATTATTAAAAGTGATATTAATGATCCTAGAATAAAAGATGCTGTAATAACTGATGTAGAAATTTCTAAAGATCTTAAACATGCAAAAATTTATTTTATTATTTTTAATCATAAAAATAAGAACCAAGACGAAATAGAATCATTAACAAAAGCTATCAATTCTTCAAAATTATTTTTTAAAAGAAAGTTATCTAAGAGCTCAAATTTAAGGTCTGTACCAAACTTAAGGTTTATTTTCGATGATACTGAGTCAAAAGCTTTTGATTTGGAAGAGTTAATAAATAAAAGTTTGAATTAGCAATGTTAAATTTTAATCAAAGCTGCATTCTTTTAAATAAACCTTCAGGAATTTCATCTAACGATGCCCTTAAAAAAGTAAAAAAAAAGTTAAACCAAAAAAAAGCTGGTTTTTCTGGAACATTGGATCCCTTAGCGAGTGGTCTTTTAATAATATTTTTTAACAAAGCTACAAAATTATGCTCAATGTTTCTTAACGCTGACAAATCTTATGATGTTTTAATTAGAATAGGTGAGGCTTCTACAACTGGAGATTTAGACGGAGAAATTACTTGTGATAATTTTTTTACGGACATAAAAAATATAGATCTAAAGAAAATTGAAAAAAAATTTATGGGTACAATAAAACAAACTCCACCAATGTACTCTGCGTTAAAACATAATGGAAAGCGCTTATATGAATACGCTAGAAAAGGTTTAGAGATTGACAGACCAAGCAGGCTAGTTACTATTCATAGTATTAAGTTAAAAGTTTTTGATGAAAATCATTTATCTTTAAATGTTAAATGCTCAAAAGGAACATATATAAGAGTATTAGCAGAACAAATAGGAAAAGAAATTGGGTGTGGAGCTTTAGTTGCCAAGTTAGTAAGAACTAAAATAAATGACATTGAATTATCAAAAACGGTAAAATTAGATAACTTTTTATTAAGTTCAGATGAAGAAATATATAATAAGTATATAATAAATATTGATTTATTAATTGAAAATATACCCTCATGTCATATTTCTGAGAACGACACAAAAAAGATTTTGCATGGCAATAAGGTAGAAATTAACAAAAAAGCATGTAAAGTTGTTAAAATTTACAATCCGGATAATATTTTTATGGGAATAGGTGAAATTAATAAAAACCTAGAGCTATTACCAAAAAAAATATTAGTGTAAAACTTAATGTTTGTATGATTAATATAACGTGATAGAATGCGGCCTTAAATTAAAGAATAAGTGGAAATTATGGCATTATCAACAGAAGAAAAAAGTAAAGTTATAGAGCAATACCAGAAGGGATCTTCAGACACAGGGTCTCCTGAAATACAAATAGCGTTATTGTCAAAAAGGATTGATTTTCTTAGCGATCATTTTAGCGTTCATAAAAAAGACCATCATTCGCGACATGGATTGTTAAAAATGGTGAACACAAGAAGAAAGCTACTTGATTACCTAAAAAGAAAGAATATTGAAAGATATCAAACAATAATCTCATCTTTAGGTCTAAGAAGATAACCTAAGAGAAAATAATGAAACCATTGAAAAAAAAGTTCCAGTACGGAAATCATGAAGTAATATTAGAAACAGGTCAAATTGCTAGACAAGCAAATGGGGCAGTACTAGTTAATATTGAAGGAACAGTTGTATTAACAACAGTAGTAGCAAAAAATGATGGCCAATCAAGAGACTTTTTCCCATTAACTGTTAACTACCAAGAAAAAACTTATGCTGCTGGTAAAATACCAGGTGGTTTTTTCAAAAGAGAAGGCAGACCTGCAGAGAAAGAAACTTTAATATCTAGATTAATAGATAGACCAATAAGACCATTATTTCCAAAAGAATTTACTCATGAAGTGCAAGTTATTTGTACCGTCATGAGTTTAAATACTGAAGTTGATGCTGATATTGCATCTTTAATTGGTGCGTCAGCAGCACTTAAAATTGCTGGTGTTCCTTTTCAAGGTCCATTAGGTGCTGCAAGAATAGGATATCAAGACGGTTCTTACATTTTAAACCCTAGTAAAACAGAATTATCAACATCAGAATTAGATTTAATGGTTGCAGGAACAAAAGATGGGGTTCTGATGGTCGAGTCAGAAGCAAAAATGCTTAGTGAAGAAGTTATGCTTGGAGCGGTTTCTTTTGGTCACAAAGAGATGCAGAGTTTAATTAACGAAATTAATAATTTTGCAGAAGAATTTGGCATAAAAGATTATGGTTGGGTCAAGCCAGAAAATGAAAATGAAAAGTTAGAAAAAGAGGTTTACGACCATTATAAAGATAGTATTACTGAAGCATATTTAATATCAGATAAAGCTGAAAGAAATATTAAAATTTCAGAAATTAAAGAAAGTGCTATTGAGAAATATAATAAAACAGATGAGTGTAAGAAAGATTGTATAGAAAATTCAATACATGATCTTCAAAAAGACGTTGTAAGAAAAAATATTATTGCTGGCAAACCTAGAATTGATGGAAGAGATAATAAAACTATTAGAGATATTAGTATCGAAGTTGATATGCTCCCAAAAACACATGGTAGCGCTTTATTTACTAGAGGTGAAACCCAAGCCATAGTAGTTGCAACATTAGGCACAGACAGAGATGGGCAAATAATTGATGCAATAGATGGAAAATATGAAGATAAATTTATGCTTCATTATAATTTCCCTCCATACTCAGTTGGTGAGACAGGATTTGTAGGATCTCCAAAAAGAAGAGAGATTGGTCATGGAAAATTAGCAAAAAGAGCAATAGTCCCAGTATTGCCATCTCCCGAAGAATTTCCATATGTAATAAGAGTTGTTTCAGAAATCACAGAATCAAATGGATCAAGTTCTATGGCAAGTGTGTGTGGTTCAAGTTTATCTCTAATGGATGCAGGTGTACCAATAGTTGCTCCAGTTGCTGGTATAGCAATGGGTTTAATTAAAGAGGGTAGTGATTTTGTCGTCTTGTCAGATATATTAGGGGACGAAGATCATCTAGGAGATATGGATTTTAAAGTTGCAGGAACTAATGATGGTGTAACTGCACTTCAAATGGATATAAAAATTAACGGTATTACCGAAGAAATAATGAAAATTGCACTTGCTCAAGCTAAAGATGGAAGAATTCATATTTTAGGTGAAATGAACAAAGTAATTCAGTCTTCAAGAAATGAGGTTTCAGAAAATGCACCAAGGTTCGTTACAATCCAGGTTAAGTCAGATAAGGTTAGAGATGTTATAGGAAAAGGTGGGGCAACAATAAGATCGTTAACAGAAGAAACTGGCGCAGTAATAGATATTGATGATACAGGTATGATAAAAATATCAGCTGTTGACAAGGATGCAGTGGAGCTTGCAAAAGCAAAAATTGAGCAATTAACAGCAGATGTAGAGGTTGATAAAGTTTACGAAGGTAAGGTTGCAAAAATTATGGATTTTGGAGCTTTTGTTACATTACTTCCAGGTAAAGATGGTTTGGTTCATATTTCACAAATTTGCGAAGAAAGAGTAGAAAATGTTACGGATAAGGTTAAAGAAGGAGAAGTTGTTAAAGTTAAGGTTCTTGAGATAGACAGGCAAGGAAGAATTAAACTTACAATGAAGGGCTTGAATTAATAAACCTCTAGGTGTGAATGCAAAAAGATTGGAAAAGCATATTAACTAAAGAAGAGTTTCTTGTTTGTAGAGAAAAAGGAACAGAGCCTGCTTTTTCAGGAAACTATGATAAATTTTACGAAGACGGTATATATCTTTGTAAATGTTGTAAAAACCAATTATTTAGTTCAAAAGAGAAGTTTGATTCAGGATCAGGCTGGCCAAGTTTCACGGCACCAATTACAAAAGAAAATATATTATATATCAAAGATACAAGTCATGGCATGACTAGGGTGGAAGTTCAATGTTCAAAGTGTAAAAGTCATTTAGGACATGTTTTTAATGATGGGCCAAGCCCTAATTTCAAACGATTTTGTATTAATTCTATAAGTCTAAAGTTCAAAAATTCTTAATTACATCAATATATCACTTTATATACATATATAAGGCTTTGCAGAGTTTGGATTTTTCGGTAAAATAAAGGTCGAAGTTTAAAAAAGAGAGGAGAACGATATGAAAGTATCATGGGATGAAAGTGTTTGTATTCATGCTGGGAAGTGTGTTCAAGGAGCACCAGAAGTTTTTAAAATAGAAGATGGTAAATTTGTTATTGATACATCTGCTGCGTCAGAAGATAAAATAACAGATGTAGTTTCTGAGTGTCCATCTGGGGCTTTAAAAATAGAATAACAATTTTAAATAGTATTCTCTTAGGAGGGAAATATGATCGGTGATAAGTTAGCATCGGCGATGCAATTATATGGTAATCCAAGTTGTATAAATACAGCTAAGGCATTACAGACAGCTGCTGAAAAAGGTGTAGATATTGAAACTCATAAAATTAGTAGTGGTGAAGAAGCGGCTGATATTTCACCTCTTCATAGTGCGCCAGTTCTAAAAGATTTGGATAATGTTGTTTATGGCCCGAATGCAATATTGTCTTATTTAGATGATAAAGGTTTTGGCCCATCATTAGTCCCAAGAAATGGGGTTATTAGAGCAATCATGTATCAATATGCTCACATCGCAACTGATTATGTTCAGATGGAAGCTTACGGAATGTTAACAGGATCAGGCGGCAATATTGATACTGTTAATAAAGCATTTGATATACTAGAGAATATATTAGCAAACCCACCAGACCCAAAATTAAAGAAAGGCGTTTATATTTGTGGAGAGTTTTCTTTAGCCGATATTCATTGGATGTCATGTACCAATGCCTTAGAAATTTCAGGCAATGACGTTATATCTTCTAGAGCAAAAGTTAGCGAGTGGTATGAAGCTGTTAAAAGCCATCCCTCAACAAGCAAAGAAGCTATAGTTCCATACACTTGTTTACCTACAAAAGAAGATGTAGATTCTGGAACATTAAGAGGCGTGGGCATTAACTCAGCATAGGTTTTGCGTACTGGAAATTTATTATTAATTAATTAAGTTAGTGTATTAGACACAAGGAATTACTATTTTTATATGTTTGGATTTGGCAAAAAAAAAGGCCCTCAGGAAGTAAGCTTAAATTCTGATCAGTTCAAGTTCGAAGTCGAGCCTGAGCAAAACGTTCTTGACGCTGCACTTAAAGCTGGTGTTGCATTCCCGCATGATTGCAGAGTTGGAAGTTGTGGTTCATGTGCATGCAAACTAACAAAAGGAAAAATAAAACCTACTGCTGATTTCAGCTATGTGTTAGACGGCGACCAATTAAAAGATGGTATGATATTAGCGTGTCAGTCCAGAGCTAAAACTCCATTAAGCATTGAAGTCGAGATTGATAGTGAGGCAAAAGCAAGCGCAACAAAATCATACACAGGTACAGTCAATAAGGTTACGCCGTTAACGCATGATATTATGGAGTTAACAATAGGTATAGATGGTCTAGAGCATAGTGGTGCTGCAGGCCAGTATTCAGAGTTAATGGTTAAGCAAGTAGGGTCATCAAGATCTTATTCTTTTGCAAAAGCACCTCAAAATGAAAATCCAAACGAGTTATCTTTTTTTGTAAGAAATGTACCAAAAGGAAGGTTTAGTAAGTGGTTATTTGAGAAAGATCCAACAGGGCAGAAACTAGAAGTAAAAACACCATTTGGCTCGTTTTATTACCGTGATGCAAAAGGACCAATGGTTTGTATTGCTGGCGGAAGTGGCATGAGTGCAGTTAAAGCTGTATTGGAACAAGCAGCAATAGATCAAGTTGAAAGAGATGCAATATATCTATTTGGAGCAAGAACGCAAGATGATATATATAGTAAGGCAGAATTAGAAGAGATACAAAAGAAATGGAATCCAAATTACAAATTTGAATTTGTATATGTTTTAAATATGGAGCCAGAAGAATCAGATTGGAAAGGAGCAAGAGGTATGGTAACTGACTTCTTAAAGTCAGATTACATAGAAAAAGGTAAGTTGAACATGAAAGAATGCCAAGGATATTTATGTGGACCGCCACCAATGATAGATGCTGCAATAAAAGAATTTACAGCAGAAGGTATGTCTAATAATGAGATATTCTTTGATAAATTCTTAGATTCTGGATCAAAATAAAAAAACACTGGAAAATTCTGTTATTATTTGTAAAATAATAACAATTTCTAAAATCAAGGGGAAACGAAGTGAGAGAATACATAGCAGCAGCAATAATGATTGCATTCACATCAGTATGTTTCTGGGGAATGAATCAATTTGGATTTCAAAATAACCCACACGACATACTTTGGTCTATTGGAGCTGCGTTAGCACTTTTAATAATCTTGTTAATAAATGTATACATATATTTTATAGTATGCAAAGAAACACCATGGCAATGGAAGAAAGAAGATTAATTTCTTTTAATTTTATTGACTTTAGACAATATTTCACCATCTATAACTCGGATTTTAATTTCTTCATCAATTTTAAAAGAAGAAGTCTTATTTGATAGTTTGTTATTGGAATAAACTAAAGAATATCCTTTTTCTAAAATATTCAATGGACTAATATCTTTAATAGTGTTTTCTCTTAATTTTAAAATGTTTCTCTTTTGATTTAAAATATTCGTAATTAAACTTTTTAAGTGTTCTTTTTTGCTGATTAAGATCGACTCCAGTTTATCAACTTTATTGACTGGATTAGAGCCTTTTAATTTTATTTTTAGTGAATTAATTTTATTTCTCTTCGATATTAAATTAGATAGTAATTTTGTTTTAAGAGTTTCATGAAATATATCGATTGTTTGGTAGTAATTATAAATTTTCGTTGAAGGATTATTTTTATCAATTATATTTTTTAGTTCTCTTAATGCGTTTTTAAAATTATCTATAATTCTGCATATAGAATTACTTAAAGCTTTTTTATATTCATCTATATTATTTAATAAATCATCAACTGATTTTTTTGTAGCAATTTCCGCAGCTTCTGATGGAGTTGCTGCCCTAATATCTGACACAAGGTCTGATATTGTAGTATCAGTTTCATGTCCTATTGCTGTAATAACTGGTATTTTAGAGTTATATATTTGCCTTGCCAAAAACTCATCATTGTATCCAATTAAATCTTCTAAAGAGCCACCTCCTCTTGCAATGATTACAATGTCAGAAGTATTCTTTTTGTTAATACTAATAAGTTGATTAATGATACTTTTTGAGCAGTTATCTCCTTGAACATTGCATCCGTAAACTTCTATATTAATTCCAGGAGCTCTTCTTTCTAAAATTTTAAGAATATCCTGTAACACAGATCCGGTTAGTGATGTAATAACTGATATGGTTTTTGGATATTCTGGCAGCAGTTTCTTAAATTTTACATCAAATAAACCCTCATCTTTTAATTTTAATTTTAACTTTTCGAATAACGCATGAAATTTACCTATGCTTGAAGATGTTATTCCTAGAATATCTAGCTGATAGGAACCAGTTTTATCATAAAAAGAAACTTTGCATTTAATTATAGCTTTTAGGCCAATTTTTGGAGTAATTTCCATTTTTTCAACTCTTGAACTCCATAGTGTGCATCGCACAGATGATTTTTCATCTTTAAGAGTAATGTATATATGTCCTAATTGGCTTTTTTGTAACTGAGATATCTCGCCTTGAACCATAGTATAACCATCAAAAGAATACTCTATGATTTCTTTAACATGTTTATTGATATCAGTTACACTAAATATCTTTCGCTCTGTGATTGCCATAATATTTTAAATATACAATATAAACATACTTTTGTTTACTTTTTCTAAATAAAACCTATAATACCGTTTTGTAGAGAGGTTAAGTATGCTAAAAGTTATTCAAGAAGCACTAACATTTGACGACGTCCTACTTGTGCCAAATCACTCTAATATATTGCCGTCTGACGCCTCTTTAAAATCTCACCTTACTTCTAAAATACAGCTAAATATACCATTGCTGTCTGCAGCTATGGACACAGTTACAGAATCAGAACTCGCCATTGCAATAGCTCAAGAGGGTGGAATGGGTATAATTCATAAAAATTTGTCTCCACAAGACCAGGCGAAAGAAGTACTTAAAGTAAAGAAATATGAGAGTGGGGTGATTACTGACCCAGTCGTTACGTCGCCTGATTGCTCCATAAAAGAAGTTATTGAATTAACTTCAAAACATAAAATATCAGGTGTCCCCGTTGTCGAAGGGAAAAATCTTGTTGGTATAGTTACATCAAGAGATTTAAGATTTGTAAGTAAAGTTAATCCAAAAGTTTCTACAATAATGACTCCAAAAGAGAGATTAGTTACCGTCAAAGAAGGCGCCTCTAAACAAAGTGTTAAAATGCTTCTGCATAAAAATAGGATTGAAAAAGTTTTAGTTGTAAATTCAAAGTTTCATTTAAAAGGTATGATCACTGTTAAAGATATGCAAAAATCAAAAGATTTTCCAGATGCTTGCAAAGATAGTCTTCAGAGACTTAGAGTTGGTGCGGCAATTGGGGTTGGAAAAGACATGGAAGAAAGAATTAAGAATTTAATAAATGCAGAAGTTGATGTTCTGGTTATAGATACAGCACATGGACATTCTAAAATGATAATTGATTCTATTAAATTAATTAAAAAAAAATACCCTAAAATTCAATTAATAGCTGGGAATATTGCAACAAAAGAAGCAGCAAAAGCCTTAATTAAAGCTGGGGTAGATGCTGTAAAGGTAGGGATTGGTCCAGGATCTATATGCACAACTAGAATAGTAGCTGGTGTTGGCGTACCTCAAATAACAGCAATATCTGAAGTTGCAAGTGCAACAAAAGGAACAACAGTTAAAGTCATTGCAGATGGTGGAATAAGGTTTTCAGGTGATATATCAAAGGCACTTGCTGCAGGAGCAGATTCAGTAATGCTCGGGAGTTTATTCGCAGGAACAGCTGAGGCTCCAGGTGAAATTGAATTGTATCAGGGAAGAACATATAAAAATTATCGTGGTATGGGTTCAATAGGAGCAATGAAAAGTGGATCAAGTGAAAGATATTTTCAAGATCCTGAAAGCTCATCTGATAAATTTGTTCCTGAAGGCATAGAGGGTCGTGTTCCTTTTAAAGGAAGTGTTGCAAATATACTTCACCAATTACTTGGCGGAATAAGATCAAGCATGGGATACTTGGGATGCGCTGGAATAACAGAACTTCATAATAAAGCAAAATTTGTTAAAATCACAAATGCTGGGATGAAAGAAAGTCACGTCCATGATGTTATGATCACAAAAGAAGCTCCAAATTACCAAATTGATAAATAATGCACGAAGAAAAAATTTTAGTAATTGATTACGGATCTCAATATACACAATTAATTGCAAGACGGATAAGGGAAAACAATACTTACTGTGAAGTCCTTCAACCTGAATCTATAAATAAAAAAAATGCATTCAATAATGCTATCGGAGTGATCCTTTCAGGAGGGCCTAACTCCGTAACAAATGACAATACTTACGATCTGCCTGATATATTATTTAAAAATAATATACCTATATTGGGTATTTGTTTTGGAATGCAATTAATTTGTAAAAAGTTTAATGGGACTATACAAGAATCAACTTCAAGAGAATATGGAAAAGCTGAGCTAAAAGTTATAAAAGATGTGAAAATATTTGAGGGTGTAGATAAATCTATCGAAGCTTGGATGTCTCATGGTGATAGCGTTACAAAATCACCAGACAATTTTTCCGTTATAGCATCAACTAATAAAAAGGGATTGTCGGCTATAAAATCAAATGAAAAAGAAATTTATGGTATTCAATTTCATCCTGAAGTTACCCACACATTAGATAAAGGAAAAATAATTTATAATTTTGTTAATAATATTTGTAAATCAAGTGGAAATTGGACTACAAAAAATATAATCGATAATCAAATTTCTGCTATAAGAAATGAGGTAAAAGATGATCATGTGATATTAGGTTTATCAGGTGGAGTTGATTCATCAGTAGCTGCAGCAATTATTCATAAAGCAATTAGTAAGCAGTTGACTTGTATATTTATTGATAACGGACTGTTAAGACTTAATGAAAAAAACCAAGTAGAAGAAGGTTTTAAAGATTTTAAAAATATTAAAATTATTTATGTGGATTCATCTAAATTATTTTTAAATAGACTCAAGGACATTATTGATCCTGAGGAAAAAAGAAAAGTTATTGGTAAAACATTTATAGATGTATTTCAAAGTGAGGCAAAAAAAATAAAAAAAGCAAAATGGTTAGCGCAAGGAACTATATATCCTGATGTTATAGAATCAGCAGCCTCGTCAGATAAAGCACATTTAATTAAGTCGCATCATAATGTAGGTGGCTTGCCAAAAAATATAAATATAAAATTGCTGGAACCATTAAGAGAGTTATTTAAAGACGAGGTAAGAAAATTAGGAATTGATTTAGGAATTAAGCCAAAATTAATTAACAGGCATCCTTTTCCTGGGCCCGGCTTAGCAGTAAGAATATTGGGAGAAGTTAGAGAGGACTATGCAGATATTCTAAGAAATGCTGATGACATTTTTATAAAAATGCTACACGACAAAAACCTTTATAATAAAATTTCACAAGCTTTTACGGTTTTCATGCCAGTCAAATCAGTTGGAGTAACAGGAGACGGAAGATCTTACGGAAATGTTGTGACTCTAAGAGCAGTAAAAACTATTGATTTTATGACTGCAAAGCCTTTTGATTTTCCATTTGATTTTTTAGAAGAGGTTTCTACAAAAATAATTAATAATGTTCCTGAGATCTCCCGAGTTTGCTTAGATATTTCTTCAAAACCACCAGCAACAATAGAGTGGGAATAAGAGTAA
>CAJYAP010000011.1 GCA_913065025.1 uncultured Gammaproteobacteria bacterium | reverse complement strand
CCAAGAAAGTTCAATTAGCTGGTTAAAAGCCAGATCATCTGCAAAACCACCTATATCAGGTATAAAAGGTTATGGCGTTAAAGTAAAAAGAGGTGTTGATTACAAAATTATTGACGCCCCCGCAGGACTTCAAGGGGCAGCTCTAACAAAAGTATTAAATATGGCAGAAAGCGTAATAATACCAATATTGCCTTCACCAATAGATATGAGAGCAGCCGGTGATTTTATCAAAAATATAAAAAAACACTCTAGGGTTGTGAAGAAAAAATCAAAAATTGCTTTAGTAGCTAATCGAGGAAGAGACTATACCAATATATACTGGGAGCTAGATGAATTTTTAGAGGGGCAAAAGATACCTTTTTTAACTATGGTAAGAGATAGCCAAAACTTTATTAGGGGTGCTGAAAAGGGTTTAGGTATATATGAGATGGGGCCTGCTATGACAGAAGTAGATAGAACTTATTTTGAGCCTATAATAGATTGGTTAAATAGTAAGAAGAGTAGATAAAACCTATTTCGAGCAGCTGCTCTCATTACATTTAACAACAAATTTTTTTGAGTTTTTTACACAAGTTACCTCATACAGCAAAAATTCTTTGTCTTTGGTCTCTATTATTTTGGCGCTTGATCCATTTATACAGCCATTTTTGGATAAGAAATCTTTGAGGTTTGTTTTGCCCGTTTTATTAGTTTTGCTAACTGTTTCTTGATGATCTTTTGTGCCCTCTTTTAACCAATCTTTTATATTATCAGGCTTTAGTGTCGAGCAAGCGGTCATCATAACAAGTATAGATAGAATTAAGTTTATTCTTAAAAATATTCTCATTGTAGAACCTCACAACCATCAGGTTTGCAATCAAAAATCAATCGTTTAACTTCTTTTATGCAGTTTACTTCATATAATTCTCTTTTATTTGTTTTTTTAATGAGATTAATTTCGCTTTGTTTGTTACAAGAGTGGTCGTCTATTAAACTTTCAGCTACTCTCCCAATATACCTTTTTGTTCTTGTTTTCGTGACCTCAATTTTATTTGATATTTCATCTTCATCTAAAATAGATGTTTCTGGTCTTGCTGTAAGGTCACTTATATCTAAATCAAGCGTATCAGTTGTATCTACATTTTGAAGTATTTCGTCCTCGACTTTGGCATAGCCAATAATGCCATTCTTGTAAGCTAGTAGATGATTTTTTAAATAGCTATTAAATGCAAAATACTCCTTATCAATATAACTTTTACAATTTTTTGGGCATGTTGCTGAAATTTTTATAATATTTGTTTTCCCATTTGGAATCCTAGTGACTTTAAAAGTGATTTTGTCAGATTTTTTTCTTCTAGGATCAATTTCGGTTTCTAATAAATTATTAGTATTGGTTTTTAATTTGGATTTATAAAATGACTTTTCTGTAACCCATTCTTTTGCTATATCCCATAATAAGCCGCATTCAGTTGGATTTGAGCATTGAGCAAAGTTTTGTGCTCCGTTATCAATATCTGAGCTATTAAGCTCATCATCATCACCATAACCATCATAGTTTTCGTCTAATACAATTTTATACTCTGAAGAATTTGAATTAGAATTGTCTGAACTATCAAAGCCAGGTACTGACAGGCCGCAGCCTGATAATAAAAAAATAATAGTTATCCCAAGAGCTGCGCGATTAATAGTCATTATTTATTAAGATTTTAGTAAAAATATAAGAAAGTTATAATACATGGTTGATAGATAAAATAAAGATGGTAATTAGAATTATAATATAATATTAATATTTGATAAATTTTAATTCCTTGTTTTAATTATATATATTGCTAAATTAAAAGCTTCTAAATTAGCAAAACATAATAAACTAAATTAGTAAATACTTATATATAATTGATTTTATTGGTGTTATTCACTCAAAAATGCAGGATATCTATTGACTCAAGAGCAAAGTTACGTAAAATTAGAGAATCCTGCAGTAATGTAGGAAATGCTATGGACATAAGGAGGTCCTCTTTACTGAAATTTAGTAAATATTATAAAAGGATTTATAAGTAGTATTTAAGCGGAGGGAGAATTTTAAGTAATTTAATTTATATCCCTCTTAAAAATAATTAAGACAATTATTAGGAGTCCTAATGAAAATAAAAATCTTAGCAAGTATGCTAGCCGGAGCATTGGCCATGCTTCCTGTTACTGCAAACGCAGGCTGGGGCGGTGGTGGAGTTGGTGCCTACGGGGAACCAATTACAATCTACGGCTGGCAAAATCATACCTACGAATTTATTGAACATGGTGCACCAGGATCTCAATCAGATTTATCTGAAATTAGAGGTAATGCTGGAAACATCGGTTTCTTAGGTTTTGTAGATACAGGTATTGAAGGCTTAAAAGTAACTTGGCGTTGTGAGCAGTTTACTTACATGAATGATTACGGAGGAAGTGTAGGATGGTGTAACCGTAACTCTAAAGTAGGTATCTCTGGGTCAATGGGTGAAATAATGATGGCTACTTGGTTACTACCATACAACGAAATGGTAGCTGGTTGGGTAGATCCTTGGTATGACGCGGGTAACGCATCTCATACTAACATTATGGGTTCTGTTGGTGCGCAAACAATCTTCTACAACGTTGGTGATTTTGGTGGGTTCACATACGCAACAGCTGCTAAAGGTGGATACGATCAAGGTTTTAACAGAAGACAAGAAGAAATCATTCAGTACATGGGTTCAACAGGTAACGTTTCATACAGATTTGCTTATACAGTAGGTGATAGAGATGAAACAGCTACAACTGGTGGATCAGGTGCATCTGGTGAAGTAGATCCAGTAATTTACTCAACAGGTATCGCATATTCCGAAGGACCATTATGGTTAGCTTTAACTTATCAAAAACATGATGAGTGGGCAGCTGGTACTTTAGGTGATACAGCTGGTGATGCTATGTTAGATTCAGAATCTGAGTCTTGGCGTATCGCTGGTCGTTATATTGCTGATTTAGGTAACGGCGCTTCATTAACACTTTCTGCTATGTTCGAAAATGTAGAATATGACTTTAAAGATACATCAGCAGACGTATTAGCTGACTTTGGTTACTCTACAGACGTTTTCGGAACAGTAACAGCTGGTAACAATGTAAAATTTGACAGAGACGCTTGGTTAGTTTCTGGTAAATATGCTCCAGGCGGAAACATTGACTTCAGATTCTCATATGCAGAAGCTGATGACTTAGACATGTCTGCTACAGGCTTATCTACTGACAACTCAGCTGAAACTGGTGCTGATTCTACAATGCTTGGTGTGTTCTATGCATTAGGTGATTCAACAGAATTATCACTATCTTACATTGAAGTAAGTAACGATACATACGGTACATACGGTACAGGTATCGGTGGACGTGGTTTAGGAACAGTAAACGGTGAAGTTGAAATCATCGCTTTAGGTTTCTTAACAATGTTCTAAAGAAACAATATGTTCGAATTAAGGCAGGCGCATTTTATATGCGCCTGTTTTTTTTGTGACTAAAGAAATAATAAAATGTTAAGATTGATTACTCAAAACTATTAGAGAACTTAAAAAATTGAAAGCAAGAAAAAATATAATTAATGTAATGTTATGTTTAGCAACCTCATTATTGCTAACAAACAACGTCAGCGCAAAATGCAGCAAAGAAGATATAAATTATTATCTTGAGAAAGGATTTTCTCCTGATCAAATTACATCATTATGTAGCGACGAAGTTACATTAAGCAATAAAAAGCAAGAAGCATATAAATCATTTAGTGATGAGTATGCAGATGAGCAAGATGAAGAGTATATAAGAAGAATGCGTATTGAAAGACAAGTGTTTTTTAAGTCTTCATTGGGCGCTCAAAATATAAAATTAAGACGTGACTATTTAATATTTGATCAGTACGAATGCGCAAAAGATGGTTTTGCAAAGCCAGGGTCCGATAGAAACTTTAAAGGTTGTGCTGTAGTTTTAACAAAAATTAAACTATCAGAAGTTGAGGTGGAAGAAAAAGAATTTAAGGAAAAAGTATTTTTTGGAACTAGACTTATAAGGGTGAAAGGAAATGTTACAACAAAAATAATTGGAGGAATGGAAGGTTTGAGTGAATACGATGCAAACCTTTTAAATAGTAAAGTTATGGCAAGGCTGGCAAAAAATAAAGGTGAAACAATGATACCAATAAAGCAGGGACTAAACTTTAGTTATGCTTTAGATACTTTCAAAGAAATTGTTGCATTTCACAAAGATTTAGTTAATAAAAGAAATATAGGTAATGATTTGGGCGGCAAATTAAATGTTGATGATCTCAATTTAGAACTTGATAGCGATTATATAATCGAGAAGGATAAAGCTAAATTTAAATTTACAAATGAAGAAGATGAAACTATCGACGGAACTTTAGTTTTTGATGATCTACCGTCAGCTGAAGTTAATTCTAAAAGTAATGGTGAAATACCTGAAAATCTACTCGACTAAACTTCCTCTATTAATGAATTGCTAGTCATCTCTTCAGGCTTATTAATGCCCATCAATTTTAAAACAGTTGGAGAGATGTTTGATAGACCCCCTTTATCGTTTGTAATTTTCCATTTTCTATTACTATCTACTACTATGCACGGTACTTGATTTAGTGAATGTTGAGTATTTGGATGGCCAGTTGTTGGGTTATTGATTTCATCAACATTTCCGTGGTCAGCAGTAATTAAAGTAGACACACCTGCACCAATAGCTTCACAAACAACTTCTCCTAATACAGTATCTAGTTCTTCCATGGCTTCAACAATAGCTTCTTTTACGGCAGTATGGCCAACCATATCGCCATTAGCAAAATTAACAATAATTAGCTTATATTCTATATTCTTGATAGCACTTATTACTTCTTGGGCAACTTCACGGCAACTCATTTGTGGCTGCAAATCATAAGTTGCTACATTTGGCGAAGGAACAAGGACTCTTTTTTCTCCAGGGTATGGCTCTTCTCTACCTCCGTTTATAAAATATGTAACATGCGGGTATTTTTCTGTTTCTGCGCAATGAAATTGTTTTAAGCCAAGATTGCTAATGATACTTCCTAAAGTAACCGATGGGCCCTTAGTTCTATATGCAACAGGGCAAGATAAATAAGGATCATACTCTGTCATGGTGGTTATAGAATAAGCTGTATTATTATTTGTTCTCTTAAAGTTATCAAATCTCTCAACATTTAAAGCTCTAGCAATTTGTCTTGTTCTATCATTTCGAAAATTAAAAAAAAGTAACGAATCTTTATTTTTCAAGGGTTTTGCACATTTGAGTATTGTAGGCAAAACAAATTCATCAGAAACACCATTTTTATAAGAATTTTCTATAGCATCTATATAACTATTTGCCTCTAAGCCATTATTGTTTACTATGGCATCCCACGCTAATTCTGTTCTATTCCACCTTTGGTCTCTATCCATTGCATAATAACGACCTGATATTGTATAAATTTCTCCACCATATTTTTCTAAAAATTTATTAAGATGATTAAGAATATCTATTGCTGATTTTGGGTCTGCATCACGACCATCTGTAAATAAGTGAAGCTTAGGAGAAACACCATATGATTTACATAATTTTAAAATGGCAATTAAGTGGTCAATATGAGAATGTACGCCTCCAAACGATACTAGCCCAAGAAGATGAAGATCATTTTCACTGTCTTTTACAGACAGAATAGAATTTATTATTGATTCATTTTTAAAAAAAGTTAAGTTTGAAATGGCTTCATTAATAATCACTAGATCTTGTTTGAAAATACTGCCAGACCCAAGAATCATGTGGCCTACTTCAGAATTACCCATTTGACCATCAGGAAGACCAACACTTTGTCCTGAAGCCTCTATGGATGTAGAGGGGTAATCTTTCATGAAAAGATCAAGATTTGGTGTATCTGCGATTGCCCAACCGTTATTATCATTTTTTGGGCCAATACCAACACCATCTAGAACAATTAGAAGAGCTCTGTTGGTTACTTTATCATTCATTTATATTTGCAATTTCAATTATTTCATAGATATTAACAAATTAGACAACTTTTTACTTACCTTTATTTTTGGTGATTATATAAGCTAAAAACAGGCCAAGCTCAAAAAGCAGCCATATTGGAATAGCTAATAATATTTGAGAAATCACGTCGGGAGGAGTCAAAATCATACCCATTATAAATGCTATCACGATAATGTAGGGTCTTTTACGAGATAAAGATTTTACAGTGGTAATTTCAAATAAAACAATCATAAGAGTAATAATGGGAACTTCAAAAGCTAAACCAAAAGCAAAAAATATTTTTATAACAAAACTGAGAAAACTACTTATATCAGTAGCTATTTCAACTCCTTCGGGAGCAATACTAGTAAAAAAGCTGAAGATTAAAGGGAATACAGCATAATAAGCGAATAAAATCCCTAAATAAAAAAGAAGTGTGCTGGAAATAAGTATCGGAGCAACAAATTTCTTTTCACTGGTATAAAGCCCAGGAGAAATAAATGCCCAAAAGTTGTACATAGAAACTGGAAATGTAATTGCAACAGCGAGAAGTAAAATTAGCTTAAATGGAGCAAGAAAAGGAGAGGCAACATCAACAGCAATCATGCTTGACCCTTCAGGAAGAACGCTTAACAAAGGAATTGATAAAAAATTATATATGGTATTGGCAAAAGGAGATAGCAGGATTGCGCATATTCCAATAGAAGATATAATGATTAGTAGTCTGTTTCTTAGTTCTAGCAAATGATCCGTTAACGAATAGTTTTTACTTTTCATCAGAATCTATACTTTTTTCAAACTCAGAAAGCTCATTTTTTTGCTTTTCAATTATATTTTTTAAATCTTTCATTCGAGATTCATTTTCAATATTTGTTTTAACACTATTAGCAAAATCTTTTATTTTTTTTAAAAGAGATCCAAGTTGAGAAGCAAATATAGGCAGTCTTTCCGGTCCCAAGACTATTAGACTTATTATTAAAACTAGCGCGAGCTCCCAAAAACCAAAATCAAACATGGTTTACACCTTTTTTATTTTTTATCCGACTTATCATCATCATTGACTGATTTTTTAAAATTTTTGATAGCTTCACCTAAGTCGCCACCAATATTTCTAAGTTTCTTTGTCCCAAAAAGCAAAAGAACAATTACAAAAATCAACAATAATGACCAAATACTTACTCCAGCCATTTTATACTCCTATTGTTTTTATCAAGTACTCCTATCATTTTTTTCCTTATGCCCTGATATACCAAATCTTTTTTCAAGCTCTATTAATATATCATTTGAGGATAGATTTTTCATGGATAATGCAACTAGACTGTGAAACCATAAATCGGCAGCTTCAGAAACAACTCTTTCTTTACTTTCATTTTTAAGAGCATTGATAAGTTCACTAGCTTCCTCCTCAACTTTATCGCACGTGTGGCTTAAACCCATTTCATATAAGGATGAAACATAAGATTCTTCTGGCCTTTTACTCTTTCTATCCTCTAAAATAAGATTTAATTTTGTTAAAATATCATTCATGTGTAATTCTCATATTAATGCCTTTGTTTGCTAAGTACTCTTTGACCTCATTAACAGTATAAGTGCCAAAATGAAATATACTTGCAGCTAGAACGGCATCTGCTTTTCCTATCTTTATGCCATTATACAGATCTTCAAGCGTCCCAACCCCGCCACTAGCTATAATTGGTATATTTACTTTATCATTAATTGCTTTCATCAATTCTAGGTCAAAACCTTGTTTCGTGCCATCTTTATCCATACTTGTAACTAATAGCTCGCCAGCACCTTTTTGTTCCATTTCTGCAGCCCATTCAACAGCATTTATGCCTGTTGGATTTCTTCCCCCATGGGTATAAATTTCCCATGAAATTTGATTTGTACTATTAATTTTTTTTTTCGCATCAATTGCCACTACAATACACTGGTTTCCAACTGCATCGCTTGCTTCTAAAATAAGTTCAGGATTTTTAATGGCGGCTGTATTAATAGTTATTTTATCGGCGCCAGAGTTTAATAAAGCTCTAATATCTCTAACAGAACTTATTCCTCCACCAACTGTTAAAGGAATAAACACTTGTGATGCGACATCTTCTACAACATTAAGAATAGTTTTTCTATTGTTTGAACTCGCTGTAATATCTAAGAACGTTATTTCGTCTGCTCCTTGATCATTATATCTTTTAGCAACTTCAACTGGGTTTCCAGCATCCTTTATATCAACAAATTTAACTCCTTTGACAACTCTTCCATTGTCAACATCAAGACACGGTATAATTCTTTTAGTTACACTCATTATTTATTTCGTAAAAATTTCATTTGCTTCCTTAATACTAAATTTTCTCTCATATAAAGCTCTTCCAACAATAATTCCTGAGACTCCTGATTCAGAATAAGACTTCATTTTCTGTATATCATCAATACAACTTACACCGCCAGAAGCAATTACAGGAATATTAATATTCTCAGCTAAGTTTAACGTTGCCTCAACATTAAGGCCTTTCATCATTCCATCTTTTTCAATATCTGTGTATATAATTTCTACCACCCCGTAATTTTCAAATTCTTTTGCAAGCTCAATAGCATTTTTGTTTGAAATAGATTTCCACCCTTCGGTTGCTACTTCACCATTCTTAGCGTCTATACCTACAATAATTTTTCCTGGAAATTTTTCACAAAGTATTTTAATAAAATTTGGGTCTTCGACAGCTTTTGTTCCAATTATTATATATTTTGCTCCAGCTCTTAAATATTTTTCAGCAGTTTCTAAATTTCTAATACCGCCGCCAATTTGAAAAGTCATACTTGGAAATTTTTCACATATACTAGAAACTATTTCAATATTTATGGGGCTCCCAAGTCTTGCTCCATCCAGATCGACAAGATGCAACCTTTCTGCCCCGTCGTCTATCCATTTTTCTGCCATATCAATTGGACTACTGTTAAAGATTGTTTCTTTAGCAAAATCACCTTGTTTTAGTCTTACACAATTTCCGTTTTGTATATCTATTGCTGGTATTATTTTCATTATATTAATATTTCGTTTCTATAAAATTTTTTAAAAATTGCAGTCCAGTATAAGAGCTTTTTTCAGGATGCCCTTGTATTGCTATAATATTTTCTTTTGCTATAACAGATGAAAAAATATCACCATATTTTGTTTCACCAATTACACTGGATTTATCTGCAGGATTAATAAAATAGCTATGCACAAAGTAAAAATATGATTCGCTATCTATTTTATACCATATAGGGTGATCACTTTTTTTAATTATTTTATTCCAGCCCATATGGGGAATTTTTATTTTTATATTTGATTTTGTTTTAAATTTCTCCACTTTCCCTTCTATGATGCTTAAACAATTTGTTCCTTGGTTTTCATCACTGTAGTCCATTAAAACTTGCATCCCCATACAAATTCCTAAAAAAGGTTTTTCTTGTGAGCTTTTTCTAATAACAGAATCAAGGCGTTTATCATAAATAGACTCCATGCATTTCTTAGCCGCACCTTGCCCTGGAAAAATAATTTTATCTGCATTATTTATTTCATTTGAATTAGAAGTAATTATAACATTATCGTTAGGCGCAACGTGTTTGACAGCTTTTACAACAGAACTTAAATTGCTCATTCCATAGTCTATGATAGCAATAGTATTCAATTTTAATCGCCTATTATATTTAGAGAATGCCTTTTGTTGAAGGCGGTTTATTCCCATTATTTAAAAAATCTACTTCTTTAGCATATCTAAAAGCTCTGCCAAATGCCTTAAATATTGTTTCAGCAATATGATGACCGTTCTCCCCCTTTAGATTATCAATGTGAAGAGTAACCATTGCGTGGTTACAAAAACCCTGGAAGAATTCGTGAATGAGGTCAACATCAAAATCATTTATGTACTGTCTTGGATATGATGCTGAGTATTCAACTCCAGGCCTTCCAGAAAAATCTATTACTACCCTAGAAAGAGCCTCATCTAGAGGAACATAAGCATGCCCGTATCTATTTATTCCTTCTTTGCCACCAATAGCTTTAGCAAAAGCCTGTCCAAAGCAAATTCCCACATCTTCTACAGTATGATGAGCATCCACCTCTAAATCACCCTTTGCTTTTATCTCAAGATCAATTTGACCATGTCTGCATACTTGCTCTAGCATATGTTCGAAAAAGGGCATTCCAGTATCTATTTTGCATATACCGCTTCCATCAATATTAAGACTAAGCTCAATATTAGTTTCATTCGTTTTACGTTTTATAGATGCTTGTCTTTTGCTCATAATTATAAAAAAATTATTAAAAGATGAGTATAATTAAAATTTTATACAATATACACTAAAATAATGATTATTAGCACAATACAAAAATTATGTCTTTTTCTGCTGAGCTACTGCAGATTATCTATAACACATAATTTAGCTAATATACTTGCCATTTTGCTTTTCTCAAAAAAAAGTAAAAAATACCTCGTTGCTGAAAAAAATCTTAGTATTTGTTTCCCTGGCAAATCAAAAGAATGGGTAGAGAGTACTGCCAAAAAAAGCTTGAAGGAATATTTAAAATCTTTACTAGAATCACCTTATCTATATAGAGTCTCTAAAAAAAATATAAATACACTGATAAATAAAGTTCATAATGAGAATGTAATTGAGAAATATGCTGAGGAGAATAAAGGAATTATATTTATGACGCCACATCATGGATCATGGGAATTAAGTGGACTATATGTAGCAAGTAAAATTAAGACTTACACCATGTTCAAGCCACTAAGAAATAAAATTTTAAATAATTTTGTTTTTAAAGGAAGAGAGGTGCAAGGAGCTACACTTGTTGAAACAGATAATAGTGGTGTTAAAAAATTACTAAGGGCTTTAAGAAACAATTGTGGTATAGGCATATTGCCTGACCACACCCCTAAAATTAATCAAGGAGTAATGTCTAGCTTTTATGGGGTACCTGTAAATACTGCAACATTAATTCATAAATTGGGGAAAAAAAATAAAGTTCCAATAATCTATATATTTGCAGAACGTCTTAAAGCAAGTAAAGGTTTTGATTTACATCTGGGAGCTATTGACAAAGAATTTTACGATCTTAACGAGATTGAATCTGCAGATTTCCTAAATAAAAGTATTGAATATTTAGTCAATAAAAATATTACTCAATATCTTTGGTCTTATGAGAGATTTAGAAATAGAGTGGGAGTTGAAGAGAATATATATAATTAAAATTAACTATTTTTTCCAAAAGTCTGGTGTAAAAATAACTAATAAAGTAAATATTTCAAGTCTACCTACGATCATGCTAAAAGACAAAATCCATTTATTTATATCTGATATATCTGCATAATTATATAGCACTTCGCCTTGGCCTGGCCCAAGATTATTTATTGTTGCGGCGACTGCAGAAAATGATGTTAGAAAGTCTAGGCCAGACAACATTAATAAAAGTAAAACAGTTAAAAATACAAACACATAAATTGCAAAAAATCCCCAAATAGTTTCTAAAGTTCTTTCGTTAATAGGCGTATTTCCTACTTTTACTTTGATTTTAGAATTTGGATGAACTAATCTTATTAATTCTCTATAGCCCTGTTTTAAAAGTAGCATAACCCTAATAACCTTCATGCCCCCAGCGGTTGAGCCTGCGCATCCACCAACAAAACTAAAAAGTATTAATAGCAAGGGTAGAAAGCCCACATAACTATAATAATTAGAATTTGTAAATCCTGTGGTGGTTGAAATAGATACCGCATAGAATATATTTCTTATGATGTCTTTGATATTCATTTCCTCAGAATAATTATTTATATAAAAAATAGTTAATAAGGATATAAGAAGAGTTAAAAATATAAAAAAATAAGCTTCTTTATTTTCTTTATAAGGCGATATCGATTTATTTTTGAAAGCTAGGTAGTGTAAACTAAAATTAAGGCACGCGGCGATCATGAAAAATATAGCCACTAATTCTATCCATTGATTATCATAAAATCCAAAACTTTCATTGTGAGTAGAAAACCCCCCAATAGCTATTGTAGAAAAACTATGACATATAGAATCAAATACACTCATGCCAGCAAAATAGTAACTTATCCCGCAAAGGAAGGTCATTGTTAAATAAACCGCCCAAAGCCATTTAGCAGTCTCTGTAATTCTTGGTGTAATTTTATTTTTTATGGGCCCTGCTACTTCTGCTTTATAAAGCTGCATTCCACCAACACCTAGCATCGGTAAAACTGCTACAGCTAAAACAATAATGCCCAAGCCACCAAGCCATTGTAAATATTGCCTATAAAATAATATAGATTCAGGAAGACTATCAATATCGTTTATTATTGTAGCACCAGTAGTTGTAAGGCCAGAAACAGATTCAAACAATGCATTTGTTATTGAAATGCTTAGTGATTCGCTTAATATCATTGGCAAAGATGCAAAAGTACTTAAAACAAACCAAAATAAAACTACAATTAAAAAGCCATCTCTCAATTTTAAATCTCTTTTAGCTTGCATGGCGGGTAGCCAAAGCAAAAGTCCAGAGACAAAGATTAAAATTAAAGCATAAAAGAAAGACCACGTTTCGCCGTCTTGATATATCATGCTTACAATAATTGGAGGTATTATTGCTAAACTAAATAGCATTAAAAGTAAGCCGAGTATTCTAATTACAGATTTAATTTGCATTATTTCTACTCAAAAAGATCTTCTATCTGTTTTACATCTTTTTTATTTACAAGACATACTAGTCTATCACTTTGCTCTAAAAGTATATTTGAAGAATCAAATATAAATTCATTATTTCTTATAATACAGCATAGAACTATATTTTCTGATAAATTTAACTGCCCTATATTTTTGCCTAAGATTTTTGTATCTGGATTATCTCTAACTTCTATCTCAAGAAGTTCTAAAAATCCATGCATTAGAGAATGTGCTTTTAAAATACTTCCTTTTCTTATATGAGTTAGTAATGCTCCTATCGTTAAATCTTCTGGAGATATTATTATATCAATTTCTTGTTTCTCAACTAAGTCAGAGTAACTTGTTTTATTAATAATCGACATAACGGTTTTAGACCCTAGTTTTTTCGCCAACATGGCAGAGAGAATATTTGCTTCATCGTCATTAGTTAAAGCGCAGAATACATCCATATGTTCAATATTTTCTTCTAACAATATGTCTTCATTTGATGAATCAGCATTTATTATAGTTACGTCATCAAGAACCTCAGATAAATATTCAGCCCTATCTTCATTTTTTTCAATGACTTTAACTTGAAAGTTTCCACTCATACTATCAGATAGATGCTTCCCAATATTTCCGCCCCCAGTAATCATTATTCTTTTATTATCTTTGACACTTTTAAAAATTTTAGTTACATCAACAATATTTTCTTCTTTACATATAATTAACAACTCATCGCCTGCTTGTAAAATATCATCGTCTTCTATAGAAAATAACTTATCATTCCTTATAAAGGCACATATTTTTGAATTAAATTTATCGCATGATGTTTGATAATGTTTTATTGAATTTTCGTTGTCATTATTTTCTTCATAAAAAATATTTATAAACGAATCTTCGTCATTAGAGAAATTAAATATCTGATGAGTTCCCTGATTTGATATTAATTTTTTAATATAGTTTGAAGCTATTAAATCAGGACTAATTGTATAATCAATGGGAGTGGATTCATCTGCAAATAAATTTTCATAATTTAAATATTCTAAATCTCTAATACGTGCTATTTTTTTCTCTACACCAAATACCGTATAGGCGACTTGGCAAGCAATCATATTTGTTTCGTCACTTTTAGAAACAGCTACAATCATATCTGCTTTATGTGCGCCTGCTGCCTCGAGAATTCTTGGGTGAGCTCCATTTCCATGAATAGTCTGGAGATCAATTTTATCTGCGATATTTTCTAGAAGGTCAGGGCTTTTATCAATTAATGTTACATCATTGCCTTCTTTAACAAGATTAACTGATAATGAGCTTCCGACTTGCCCAGCTCCCACGATGATAATTTTCATAATATGTATGTATTATAGATCAAATTTAATAGATTAATAAATATTTGTTTATTCAAACTTCTTGCCCTTTAAATCAGTTGAGTTTATAAAGTCTTCGGAACTTATAATCTTTGAATTATTTTTTTGCAATTTTTTAATAATTAGAAGACCATCCTTTGTAAAAACTTCAATTAAGTTGTTTTTTAGTGATTTTATACTTCCTGGAATACCATTGATATTTAATTTCTCAAATTCACTATCGTGGATTCTCACTCTTTCCCCAGATAATGTAGTTTCTGCTATTGGCCAAGAATTAAAAGCCATTATTTTTTTATGGATCATTTCTGCATTATTTTCCCAATTTATAACAGCTTCTTCTTTTTTAATTTTTTTTGCATAAGTTGCTAGACTATTATCTTGCGGATGTAGCATAAAATTATTTTCTAGAATTGAATCAAGAGTTAATAGTAGGGTATCCGTTCCTATATCTATAAATTTATTATGTAAACTTGAAGATGAATCACAATCATCAATTTTTACTGGCTCTTGGTAAATTATGTCACCAGCATCAAGTTTTTCTATCATTTTCATTATAGTAATTCCGGAAAGTTTATCGCCAGCTTCTATAGCTCTTTGTATAGGTGCTGCGCCTCTCCATCTAGGAAGTAGCGACGGATGAACATTAATACATCCAAATCGCGGAACAGACATAAACTCATTTGTAAGCATTAATCCATAAGCTACAACAATAACAATATCAGGATTAATTTCAGTTAAAGCATCAGTTTCTTTGATTGTAATTTTTTCTGGCTGCCTAATGTCTATACTATTTTTCTCAGCAGTATTTCGAACAGGACTATGTTTAAATTTTAATCCCCTTCCTGATCTTTTACTGGGTTGAGTGAAAACACAAACAACGTCATGTTTTGATTCAATTAAAGATGTTAAATAGCTCTCTGCAAATCGCGGTGTTCCAGCGAACACAATTTTTAATTTATTCATTTTTTTACTATTAAGTTGCAGATTTGTAATTAGGCATGCTTTTTCTTGAAGCTAGAGCACCATCTTTTTTTAATTTGACAATCTTTTTTTCAATCCTGTTTCTTTTCAATGTTGATATATGATCAACAAATAGTTTACCATTAAGATGATCTATTTCATGTTGAATACATGTTGCCAAAAGCCCATCTGCATGAAATTCTTTTAAATTACCTTCGTAATCTAATGATGAAACTTTTATTGTTTTAGGTCTTGAAACAGTTTCATAAAATCCTGGAACTGATAAACAGCCTTCTTCCATATCGTCAGTCTCATCAGATAAAAGCAGTATTTCCGGGTTTATGAGAAATATTTTTTCGTTTTTGTTCTCAGAAATATCAATCACGATAATTCTTTTATGAATATTTACTTGAGTTGCAGCTAAACCAATACCTTTTTCTTCATACATAGTAAAAAACATATCATCAATAATATTCTTGATTTCTTGGTCAACATTTTTAACTGGCTCAGCCACTTTCCTGAGTCTTTTGTCTGGGAAATGTAAAACTTCTAATTTATTCATCTTTTAAGTTTTTATAGTTCATTAATTAATACAATTATACTATTCTCAATATAATTATGTAATATTTTAGAGATGCAACGAATCTTGAATCATAACTACTTTTGACTAAACTTAAACAATGTATTAATGTTAAAAATATGACATTATTTTAATTAGATAAAATATATTTTTTTAATATAAATCAAATACTTAAGGATAAGCCCTATGAAAGAAACCATTTTAGATGTATTAATGTACATGTTTCAAAGCTATGTAGAGGACAATGAAGAAGTAGAGCTTGATAAAGAATCTTTACATAAAAATCTCGCTGAAGCAGGTTTTGCAGATCAAAATATTGAAAAAGCTTTTGAATGGTTAGAAGGTCTCCCGGGCGTTGATGACAGCGCTTTGTTAAACAAACCAACAAAAAATAGTTTTAGGTTATTTAGTGATGTTGAGCATAGAAAAATTGGAGAAGAGGGCTTAAGTTTTCTAATGTTTTTAGAAAGGCTTGGTATTTTTCATGGTGAAATTAGAGAGCATGTTATCGATAGAATAATGGCGTTAGATACCCAAACTGTTGATTTAAGTCAAATCAGATGGGTTGTATTAATGATATTATTCAATACGCCCGGTAACGAAAGTAATTATACCTGGCTGCAGAACCTGAATTCAGACAAAACATTACCCTACGTCCACTAGTTAGCGACAAATAATTTATGAGAGTTGATTTAAATTATGAGTGAGAATTTAGTAATTGTTGAGTCTCCAGCAAAATCAAAAACAATTGAAAAATATTTAGGGCAAAATTATCGTGTAATTTCGACAGTCGGTCATTTGCGAAATTTACCATCAAAAAAAGGTATTGATGTAGATAACAACTACCAGATGAACTATGAGCTTATTGATAGAGATCATAACAAGCCGCAGCAAATTATTCGTGATATAAAAAACGCTTTAAAAACAGCAAAAAAACTTTACTTGGCAACTGACCAAGATAGAGAAGGCGAAGTAATAGCTTGGCATCTGATAGATATTTTAGAAAAAGAAAATTCTTTATCTGGAATAGAAATTGTTCGAATAGTATTTAATGAGATTACAAAAAAAGCAATTTTAGAATCTATAGAGAATCCAAGAGAACTCTCATATGATCTTATAAATGCTCAATTTGCTAGAAGGTCGATAGATTATTTATTTGGCATGGGAATATCACCTCTTCTTTGGGGAATTGGCATCAGGAAAGGCTCTGCTGGCAGAGTGCAGAGCCCTGCATTAAAAATGATTGTAGAAAGAGAAGAAGCTATTAGAAAATTTATTCCACAAGAGTACTGGACTCTTAACGCAAATTTTTTAAAAGATACAAAACCTTTTGATGGATTTCTTCATAGTAATGATAATAAAAAATTATCGAAATTTGATATAGATAATGAAAATGATGCTTCTAGAATTAAAGATGAAATATTAAACTCATCAATAGATGGTTTTAATGTTTTAAAAGTTATAAAAAAAGAAAGAAAAAGACAGCCTGCAAAACCTTTCATTACATCAACACTTCAGCAGGAAGCTTCAAGAAAGCTCAGATTTGCAGCTAGGCGAACTATGGGCATAGCTCAGGAATTATATACAGGTATAGACTTAGGAGAAGGGCCAGTTGGATTAATCACTTATATGCGAACAGATTCAATTAATTTAGCACAAGAAGCAATAGATGAAATAAGGCAAATTATTCCTAAATTATATGGTGACAATTCTTTGCCTGAAATGGTAAGGCAATATGCGAATACATCAAAGAATGCACAGGAGGCCCATGAGGCTATAAGGCCAACTTTATTTGCTAGAACTCCAGACGAAGTAAAAAAATATCTAAATAAAGATCAGTTTGATCTTTATTCTTTGATATGGAAAAGAACAATCGCATCACAAATGAATGATGCAATACTAGATTCTGTTTCAATAGATCTAGGAGTTAACGAGAAAATATTTAGGTCCACTGGACAGTCAATAAAGTATCCTGGATTCATGCAGGTATATCTAGAAGGAACTGATGAAGAAGACATAGAAGCAGAATCAAAAATATTACCTGTAATGCAGGAAGGTGACAAAGTTCAACTTGAAAAATTAGAAGCAATCCAGCATTTCACTCAGCCACCCGGCAGATATACAGAAGCGAGTTTAATTAAAAATTTAGAAAAAGAAGGAATTGGGAGACCGTCAACATATGCTGCAATTATAGAGACGTTAAGGTTTAAAGAGTATGTAGAAATTGAAAATAGAACGCTAACACCTACGGGCAAAGGTGCTTCAGCATGTGCTTTCTTAGACAAGAATTTTAATGATTTTATTAAATATAGTTATACAGCTGAATTAGAAGAAACTTTAGATAAAATAGCTAGAGGAGAAGTCGAATGGGTACCTACAACCGACTTATTTTACAAATATTTAACACAAATGGTTGGAGAAACAGAAAAATTATCGCCAGAAGAAAGAAAACAAGAACGAATTTTAGGACAGGATCCTAAAAGCGGAAGAACTGTAAGTGTGAGACATGGTCCTTTTGGACCACATGCTATGATTGGTACTAAGGATGATCCTAAGGAAGCAGGGAAACCTAAGTCTGCATCTTTAAAAAAAGGTCAGGATATATTATCTATTACATTAGAAGAAGCATTAGATCTATTTGTTCTGCCAAGGTTACTGGGTGAAACACCAGATGGAGAACATATCACAGCTTGTTTAGGAAGATTTGGGCCATACTTAAATTATGGTGAAAAGAAAAATCTATCATTAAAGGGTTTAGAGGAAAAAGGACAAGAGCCCTTTGATCCATATACAATAACATTTGAAGAAGCGCTGCCATTAGTAGAACAAAAAAAAATAATAGAAGCTAATAAAGTAATTCAAGATTTTGAAGATAAAGGTATTCAGGTTTTAAATGGGAGATGGGGCCCTTATGTAACAGATGGTAGTAAAAATGTTAAAGTACCAAAAGATCAGGATCCTAAAGATCTATCATTAGCTGAATGCGAAGAAATGATAGAAAATGCTCCTGTAAAGCGCGGAAGATTTGGCGCAAAGAAAAAAGTTGTTGTTAAAAAAAAGGTAGTAGCCAAAAAGAAAAAAGTAGCCAAAAAGAAAAAAGTAGCCAAAAAGAAAAAAGTAGTTAAATCTAATTCAAAAACACCGCAGAAAAATCCCGACGAAAGCAGTATAGAAAATACCTTATAGTTATATGGCACACATCTTAGATCTTAATGATAAAAAAAATTGCAAAGAGTTTGTTGAAGCTGTAAGTAATGGTGCAGTATTCGCATACCCAACTGAAGCCGTTTTTGGGCTTGGCTGTGATATAACAAATAAAAATGCAATCCAAAAAATTTTAGATTTAAAAAAACGAGATGTTACCAAAGGCTTAATAGTTATCTCAGACAACCTTGAGAAAGTTAGAGGTTTGATGGATGGTGATTATTTTAAAAATTTTTCTGATAATAATTCTGATGCCACACCTACTACATGGTTATGCCCCGCAAACAATATTGTATCGCCAGAGATTACTGGAAGTAGTAAAAAAATTGCTATTAGAATAACTAGACATGAAACTTCTTGTGAAATATGTAAACTATTGAATATGCCAATCGTTTCTACAAGTGCAAATATAGCTGGTGAAAAACCTATTATTAAAATGAATCAATTAGAAAATTATTTTGGTAATAAAATAGATTATATTGTAGAAGGCCAAATTGGTAATAATAAGCAACCTTCAAGAATCTTGGATTTATTAACGCATGAAGTTTTGCGAGAGGGAGATTAGATGCAGGAAATTAACGCAGATAATGTATTAGAAGTAAGAAATTATTTATTAGATTTGCAGAATAATATAATTGCAATGGTATGCAAATATGATAACAACAAATTTATCAAGGATGAGTGGGTTAGAGATGAGGGAGGAGGCGGTGTTACTGGAATCTTACAAAGTGGAGATATTTTTGATAAGGTCGGTGTTAACTTTTCTGATATATCAGGCAAACATTTACCTGCTGCAGCAACAAATTTGAGAACAGAGTTACAAGGTAGAAGTTATCAAGCCATGGGTGTGTCTGTTGTCTGTCATCCAAAAAATCCCCATGTTCCTACTGTACATTTGAATGTAAGATTATTTATAGCATATAGCGAAAATTCTCCACCAATATGGTGGTTTGGTGGTGGGTTTGATATGACTCCTTATTATGGTTACGAGGAAGATGCAGTGCATTGGCACAAAACAGCTAGGGATTTATGTTCGCCTTATGGCGAGGAAATATATGATCAATATAAGAAAAATTGCGACGATTATTTTTATATAAAACATAGAAGTGAACCCAGAGGTATTGGTGGAATTTTTTTTGATGACTTAAATATATGGAAATTCCAAGATTGCTTTAATTTTATTAAGTCTGTAGGAAATGGATTTATGGACGCATATAGCCCCATTGTGGAAAAACGTCTTCATGAGTCTTATAATGAACAACAGAAAGACTTTCAATTATTTCGAAGGGGTAGGTATGTCGAGTTTAATCTTGTTTATGACAGAGGAACATTATTTGGTTTACAATCTAATGGTAGGACTGAATCGATATTAATGTCAATGCCGCCTTTAGTGAAGTGGGATTATAAATACAATATTAAAAAAAACAGTAAAGAAGAAGAATTGTATAACAGTTTTCTAGTTCCTAAAAAATGGATTTAGTTATTTTTTGCATTTGGAAAAAATAATTGTTGTCCTAAAATTTTATATTTAGAAATTAATTCCTGCCCTTCATTACTAATAAGCCAATTTGATAAATCTTTTGCTAATTTATATTTTACATGTGGGTGCTTTTCAGGATTAATAACAATTACACTGTATTGATTATGCAACGGGGGGACCCCAGAAAATAAGATTCCCAAATCTTGTTTATTATTAAAACTTAGCCATGTACCTCGATCCGTTATTGTATATGCATCCATACTAGCAGCCATGTTTAATGTAGCTCCCATACCCCTTCCAGCATCAATATAATGCTTTGGATCAAGCAAACCTGGCGTTATCTCGGCACTTTCCCACAATGAGACTTCTTTTTTATGAGTACCACTGTTATCGCCTCTTGTTAAAAAAGGAAGCTTTTTATTTTTTATAGCGTTAAAAACATCCTTAACACTTTTTTTATTTTTCAAATTTTCTGGGTCATTTTTAGGGCCAATTATTATAAAATCATTATACATTAACTCTTTTCTTTCTATGCCAAAACCTTTCAATACAAAGTCCCTTTCATCATCTTCTGAATGAACTATAAGTAAATCACCATCACCATTTTCAGCATTCTTAATAGCTTGACCGGTACCTACAGCTACAACTCTTATATCAATACCAGTTTTCTTTTCATAAATTGGAAGTAAAAAGTCGTAGAATCCTGAGTCGGAAGTTGATGTAGTTGATTGCACGACTAAAAATTCAGATGAATGAGAAAAGCTTGAAACTAAAAATACAAAAACAATCTTTTTAAACATACTATTAGCTCTTTTAAAAATTTAATCTACTTAATAAAAAAAGTTACTTTATCCGTTATCAGAGGAACTTCATGTGGCGTGTGACTGTAATCTGCAAATAAAAGTTGAATAGTATATTTGCCAGATTCTAAGTCAAGCGATGTAGATGTTTGAGCTTTTCCAAAATGTATAATATTCTCTGTCATAGGAAGCGGCATTTTTAAATCTGGTAGTGCATCTAAATTTATTAATAAATGGTGATGACCGCTATTTTTTTCTTTTATACCTGCTTTAAGAACTTTCATATTTTTTACAATAAAATTTAATTGTATGGGAGATTTGTATGTGCCTCCATCAACGACTCCTTCAAGTTCAATTGAGGGTTTATTATGATTTTCACTATGAGATAAGCTAAATATAGATAATAAAATAATGAAAAGAGCAATTCTTTTTGTACTAATCATGTTTTCCTTTAAATAATAATTTAATTGAGATTATAAATAATATAACGAATAAAATAAATGTATACATTGGAATTGAAAGTCCAAAAAGCTCCCATTTGATATCGTTACATGGAGTTGGATTATCAAAAATATTTATAATTGCATCTAAAATCGGCAATGTAGAAATATAATAAAAGAAATCTCCACCACAACCAAATCCATCCATAGAAGATTCGTCATAAAATTTTTGTAACCATATATGTCTTATTGTGCTTATGATGCCAATTACACATAAAACTAGATTAAAAGAAAGCAGTGTTTTAAAAAAATATTTTCTTCTTGTGGTTAAAATAACGGCAAATATTATCGCCGTACCAAATAGTAAAAATCTATCCAAAACACAAAGAGTGCAAGCTGCAAGTTGCTTAACTAAATCAAAGTATATATATGCAATTAGCAGAGATAATATACATATAATTAAACCAATAGCTTCTAATTTGATTAGTTTGAACATATCTATATTATAGGCTTATTAATTAATAATTTCAGCTTAAAGCTATGTGTAAAAGTTATCCTAATACAAGAATGAGAAGGAATAGGTCTTCTAAATTTATTAGAAATTTAATACGTGAAACTTCATTCTCTGCTGATGATTTAATATATCCAATATTTATTTTGCCAGGGAAAAATAAAGAAGAACCTATTGATTCAATGCCAGGTAAGAAAAGATATTCTGTTGACAAGCTCGTTCCGATATTAGGAAAACTTCATAAGAAGGGCTTGAATGCAATTGCACTTTTTCCAGTTGTCGGTGAAACTAAAAAATCTCAAGATGCTGAAGAAGCATTTAACCCTAAAGGATTAGTCCAAACTGCAGTAAAAATAATTAAGAAAGAATACCCGGATTTAGGAATAATTACTGATGTAGCTTTAGACCCTTATACTTTAAGTGGGCATGATGGTTTGGTAGATAAGAATGGCTATGTATTAAACGATCAAACTGTAAAAGTTTTAACTAAGCAAGCGTTGTCACATGCTGAAGCAGGTGCTGATATAGTCGCGCCATCAGATATGATGGACGGTCGAATACTAGCTATTAGAAATACGTTAGAAAAAAATAAATTTCATAATACAAAAATACTATCTTATGCTGCAAAATATGCCTCAAACTTATATGGGCCATTTAGAAACGCTGTAGATTCTTCAACTAATTTGAAAGATTCTTCAAAAGAAACATATCAAATGGATTTTGCTAATATTTCAGAAGCTTCTTTAGAGATTAGTTTAGATATTAATGAAGGCGCAGATATGATAATAATAAAACCAGGTTTACCGTATTTAGATATTGTTTCGAAAATAAAAAATAAATTTTCTATACCAATATTCTCTTATCATGTGAGTGGTGAGTACTCTATGATAAAAAGTGCGGCGCTGAAAAACTATATTGATGAAAAATCATCTGTTTTGGAAGCAATGTACTGTTTTAAGAGAGCTGGTTGTAACGGTGTTTTAACATATTATACGCCAGAGATTCTAGAGTGGTTGGATAAGAAATAATGAAAAGATACGCTGTTTTTGGAAATCCAATCAAACATAGTATGTCGCCTCTGATCCATTCTTATTTTGCCAAAAGTTTAAATATAGAAATAAGTTATGAGCCAATTTTAGGGACCATAGGAAAATTTAATATTGAAGCTAGAAATTTTCTAAAAGATGGTGGCTCTGGATTTAATATTACACTTCCATTTAAGCAAGATGCTTATAATTTAGCGACTACTAAATCTAATATTGCTTTAATCACTGGCTCAGTTAACACTATTTCACTAAAAGACGGTGAAATTCATGGAGATAATACTGACGGATCTGGATTCATAGAAGATCTTACAAAAAATATTGGCTACATAGTTGAAAATAAAAAAATTCTATTAATGGGAGCGGGTGGAGCTGCTATGGGAGTTATCCCAAATATTCTATATGAAAATCCAGCTGAATTAAAAATTTTTAATAGGACTTTTAAAAAAGCAAAAGACCTCAGTAAAAAGTTTTCAGATATTGGTGAAATTCAAGCTATCAATATAGAAAATGAAAATAAGCTAGAATTTGATCTAATAATAAATGCGACTTCTTTAGGTATAGATAATGTGGATTTTGTATTACCTAACAGTTTTTTTAAAGAAGATACCATTTGCTATGATATGTCTTATGGGGAAGCGTCTAACAGTTTTATGAGTTGGGCAAATAAAAATAATTTAAAATTTTATAACGGTTTAGGAATGCTACTAGAGCAAGCAGCTGATTCATTTTATATTTGGGAATCAAAAAGACCGTTAATTACGAATGAGTTAAGAAGTATTTTAAAACAAAGATTATGAGCCGTACTTATCTTTATAATCAATTATACTATCTTTGAATTTTTCAAATTCCTTAGTCTTAGAAACATATTCTATAATATCAGAAATACTTATTAAGCTATAAACTTGAATATTAAATTTTTTTTTGATTTCATCTGATGCAGAAATATCTTCACTACCTTTCTCTTGTCTATCAAGTAAAACTAAAAGCATATTTGTTTCCACATTATACTTTTCTAATTTTCTTAAAGTATTTTTTATAGCTGTACCAGCCGTTATGACGTCATCGACAATTAAAGTATTTCCATTCTTAAAATTTCCAACGATATCACCTTTTTCACCATGCAATTTTTGATCTTTTCTGTCATATATAAAATTACTGTCTAAATCATTATTTGTAGCTATGAACGCTGATAAAGCTGATGCTAAAGGTATACCTTTGTAAGCTGGGCCAAAGATGTTTACAAATTTTAAGTTTTTTTCTTTTATTAACTCTAGGAATAAATTACTTATAATAGATAATGATCTTCCGTCAGAAAACACTCCACTGTTGAAAAAGTAAGGACTTATACGTTCAGATTTTAACTTAAAGCTTCCAAATTTAAGAGCATTTTTCCTTATAGCTAATTCTATAAATGTTTTTTTATAATTCATTGTTTTTTATCTAAGTTATAATAGACTGACTATATTATATATTAAAAAGACCTATTATATGAAAATTGTATCATGCAATCTTAACGGTATTCGAAGCGCACATAGAAAAGGCTTCTTTGATTGGTACAAGAAGCAAAAGTGTGACGTACTATGTATTCAAGAGTTAAAAGCTCAAGAAGACCAAATAGACATTAAGTCCATGTTTGCAAGAAATACATATTCGTATTTTAAATGTGCTGAAAAAAAAGGATATAGTGGCGTATCAATTCATTCAAAAATAAAGCCTGATAAAATAATTTATGAATATGGTGATGAAGAGTTCGATAATGAAGGAAGGTACATTGAAGCTCAATTTGGGGATCTATCAATAATATCATTATATGCTCCTTCAGGTTCTTCAGGAGAAGCTAGACAAGAAGCAAAGTTTAGATTTCTAAAGTCTTTCAAAAAACATTTGTTAAAAATTTTAAAATCAAAAAGAAAATACATTATATGTGGTGATTGGAACATAGCCCATAAAGAAATTGATTTAAAAAATTGGAAAGGAAATAAAAAGAATTCTGGTTTTCTTCCAGAAGAAAGAGCATGGCTAGACGAATTATTTAAAAATAATCAATATGTAGACGCTTTTAGAGAGCTTAGTCAAAAAAGTGATGAGTATACTTGGTGGTCAAATAGAGGAAATGCTAGAGAAAATAATGTGGGGTGGAGAATAGATTATCAAATAGTATCTGGAAATCTTATAAAAAATATTAAAAAACAAAAAATATATAGAGATACCTTCTTTTCAGACCATGCCCCTCTAATTTTTACTTATAAAATATAATGACTGATTTTTTCAATAAAGAAGCTTGGGGCAACATTTTTTCACACTTAAAAAACAAGAAACTATTGACAATGTTTCTGTTGGGTTTTTCAGCTGGGCTACCTTTATTATTGGTATTCACAACATTGTCAGCATGGTTAAGAGATGAAGAAATAGTTAGATCAACAATAGGGTTTTTTGGATGGGTTACAATTTTCTATGGTTTAAAATTTCTATGGGCGCCTTTAATAGATAGCATTAAATTACCATTGATTCATAAAGCTTTAGGTAAAAGAAGAAGCTGGCTTCTTATAACACAAATTTCTATTGGGATTTTTCTTTACTTGTTAGCAACAATTTCTCCAAATGGTGATAGTTTATTTGCCTTTGCTATATGCGCATTATTTGTATCCTTTTTTTCAGCATCGCAGGATATTGTTGTTGATGCTTATAGAATAGAAATCGCTCCTATAGAATCACAAGGAATTCTAACTGCCGGCTACCAGTTTGGTTACAGAGTAGCGATATTAGTTTCAGGAGCTGGCGCATTATATATAGCTGATAGTTATTCGTGGGAAATATCTTACAAGATTATGTCTTCATTGATGCTAATAGGAATAATAACTACATTAATGTCGTCAGAACCTGATGAGCATAAATTCAAAATTGAAGACACAGATAATCTTATATCTGCAGTGTTTTGGGCGCCAATACGAGATTTTTTTTCAAGATACAAAGATGCAATTTTAATATTGATTTTTATTGGTGTTTATAGATTGAGTGACCTATCTATGGCTGTGATGGCAAATCCATTTTATTTAGATATTGGTTTTACCTTAAGCCAGATTGCAACAGTTACTAAAGTTTTTGGAATAGCCATGACACTAATTGGTGCATTTTTTGGAGGAATTATTGTATTAAGATATGGCGTTAAAAAACCTCTGTTTTATGGTTCTATAATGATAGCTTCTACGACTTTAATGTTTGTAGTTCAATCAATTTTTGGTAACGAGATGAATCTGTTTATATTAACAATAGCCTTAGATAATTTTACAGGTGGCTTTGCTGGTACAGTTTTTATAGCTTATCTTTCAAGTCTGACTGACCCAAAATATACTGCAACTCAGTATGCACTTTTTAGTTCACTAATGTTAGTTCCAGGAAAATTTTTGTCAGGATTTTCAGGACTAGTTGTAGACAACTTTGGGTATTCAGAATTATTTTTTATTTCTGCAACTTTAGGATTACCGGCAATTATAATTTCTTATTACTTAACTAATAAAGATTCTAAGGGCGGATAAGAATTTGTGTGCCCTCTTCTGTAAGGTCCCAAAGCTCTTTCATATCAGAATTATTCAAAGCAATGCAACCATCAGTCCAGTCTTTACCACTATACAAATACTGCGCTAATAAAGTTATTGGCGGCAATCCATGAATTGCAATATGCTCACCTGGATTTAAATTATTTTTTAAAGCAACTTGTTTATCATGGAAATTTGGGTATGAAGTGTGAAGTGATAAAAAAAATTTACTTTTAGAATTTTTTCCATCTATAAAATAATAACCTTCAGGTGTTTTTTTATCTCCTTCAAATTTTTTATGGCCTTTAGGATTTCTTCCTAAAGCAATATCAAATTTTTTTATAACTTTATCGTCTTTAATAGCATAAAGGATTCTTTCAGACTTTTTAACAATAATTATATCTATTTTATCTTTTGAATAAGATGCAAATGAAATAATAAATAAAAATATTAGGAAAAAAATTTTCATTTTGATATTGCAAGCAGAATCTCTGGATTAACTCTTACTTTATTCCAATAAACGTTCCAATGAAGGTGAGGTCCAGTTGATCTTCCAGTTGATCCTACAGTACCAATAATTTGACCCTGCTTTACTAGATCACCTTTCTTTATATTTATGTCTTTCATATGTATATACATAGATTGAAGGTCATAACCATGATCAATAATAACAATATTCCCAGTGTAGTATAAACCCTTTGCTGCCAATAAAACTTTACCATCTGACATTGTCTTTATTGGGGTTCCTTCTGGGGCGGCAATATCTAGCCCTCCATGTGGATTTTTCTTTACACCATTGAGAATTCTTTGACTTCCATAGATGCCAGATATTCTTCCTTCAGTAGGTTTAATAAAAGTTAAAGGAAATTTATCGACAACATATTTTTCGTTCATACTATTTTTTATTAGAGTTCTGTCTTCATTGATCTTTTTATAAAACTCAGGCCCTGGAGTAACCATTTTATTAGGCAGGCCACTAATTTTTTCAATTTTATAAATACTTTTTTCTATATTAAAATTATACTTTAAAATATCATCTTTACTGTCTTTAATGATTTTTAAAGTCGATGATGACTTATAATCTCTTCCAAAACCAAACATGAAGTACCCATCTTTACTAATTTGTATGATCTTTTTATTAAAGAAAACTTTCTTAGCCAATTTATTTTGTCCTATCACTATACCCCCTTGGACAAACTTTCCATTGAATATAGTTTCATTAGAAAATGTAGTTGATGCTGAAAATAAAATTATTACAAAAAAAATAAATTTTTTATAAAACATTATATATTATCTTTAAGTTCTTCGATTATTTCAGATGCATGTTTACTGGGGTTTACTTTCTTGTATACCTTGTGAATCATTCCAGATGGATTTATGATAAATGTATGTCTGCTTGCATATTTGAACCCAACAAATGAACCATAACTATCATATTTTTTGGCCACTTCTCCATTAACATCAGCTAAAATAGGAAATGGTAATGAGTATTTTTCTGAGAATTCTTTGTGGCTTTCTTGAGAATCAACACTTACCCCTAAGATATTAGTATTAAGTTTATTAATTATTTCTATATTGTCTCTAAAAGAACAGGCTTCTGTAGTACAACCAGGCGTGTCATCTTTTGGATAAAAATAAAGTACAACCCATTCGCCTTTAAAATCAGCCAATGATCTCTTAACATTATTCTGATCTAAAAGTGTAAAATCAGGAGCACTCATTCCTGCAGATAATTCTTCATTGGCATTTATGTTGAAAACCATAAGTAAAAATATTAAAGTGAAGTTAATTATTTTCTTTACTAAAAACATAGCTTTATGATAACAAAATTTAAAACTACAATCTTGATTATTTCATTTTGTTTATTTAATGTACACTCTTTGGCTTCAAACAAAATCCCGAACACTGTTTTTGCTAGTGTTTTAAGAATTGTTGATGGTGACACAGTTTATCTAAAGCACAATGAATACGGAAAAATAAAGGTTAGGCTTGCTGAAATAGATACACCGGAGAAAGATCAACCTTATGGAAAAGAAGCGGCTTTAGCATTATCAAAATTGATAAGTGGTAAAATTGTAAAACTTAATAAAGTAACAGTAGATAAATACAATAGAATAGTTGGAATAATTTATTACAAGAAAACAGACATTAACTATTATCTTGTAAGAAATGGTTTTGCATGGTCTTATGATAGATATAATCGTCGTAAAAAAATTAAAGATGCGGAAAATATTGCTAGGAAAGAAAAAATAGGCTTATGGTCAAAACAAGGTGTCCCACCAATTCCGCCTTGGGAATGGAGAAAAATGTGAAAGACAAATGAGTAATTCAGAAAAAATTTATAGTCTATTTTTAATTTGCTTTATTACCATGATAGTTTTGACCAATATTATTGGAGTAAAGTTATTTGAATTAGACTTTAATTATTTTGGCAATAGTTTTTTTGAAAACCCTATTACGTTAACAACTGGAATAATAACTTATCCTCTTACGTTCCTGATAACAGATATTGTGTGCGAAGTTTTTGGGAAAAAGAAAGCAAGCATAATGGTTATATTTGGTTTTTTAGCAAGCATTCTATCTTTACTATTTATTAATCTTGCAGTAATTTTGCCAGGTTCTGAGGTTTGGATAAATAATTCCTTAGGCTATGATTCAGTAAAAGGTATGCAAAACGCCTATGAGTCTGTATTTACACTACCAGGATTTTTAATTTCTGCTTCTATGCTTGCTTATTTAATTGCGCAGCTTATTGATGTTCGTATATTTCATTATTTAAAGAAACTCACAGGTGAAAAGAAATTATGGCTAAGAAACAATGTTTCCACAATGTTTTCTCAACTTGTAGACACAGTAATTGTAAACTCAATATTTTTACATTTTGGATTAAACATAGAATGGGAAATTATATGGCAAGTTATAATTGCAAGTTATATTTTTAAGATATTAATAGCAGCCATAGACACTCCACTTGTTTATCTTGGTGTAAATTATACAAATAAATTTATTGAATAATCTTTTTTTTGATTTTTAAATCAACATATTTCATGACCGTTGTTTCATATCTTAAAAAAGCTAGAGTTAACCCTATCTGGCCATCTAGAAAACCTAGTTTTAAAATATACATTTTAAAGAAAGCCCAAAAACCTCTTATTACTCCTATAAACATGCCGCCAGATTTTTTATCAATATTTTGTGAACTCCATGCGTCAATATACATACTCATTTTAAGATAATAGTCTTTCATATTTTTATATGTTTCATGGCGAAGTACACCATGAATTTTTTCAGGTCTGTGGTTTTGTGGAATAACTAACGTCTCATGAATCAGCGCATCATTGTAAGTAGTTAAATTATTTGGATAAAGTCTATTGATCCAATCAGGGTACCAACCTGAATGCTTTACTTCTGCTCCAAAGGCACTACTTAGGCGGTTTACTTGATAGATTTTGGGTTCACCCTTAATTACTTTTTTGATTGATTTTTGCAAAGAACTACTAATTTCTTCATCTGCATCAAGCATAAATATCCAGTTAGAAGATGATAACTTTTGAGCATCTTGTCGCTGCTTGCCGAATCCAGGCCATTTTTCAGAAGTGTGAATATTCTTGGTGTACTTGTTTGCAATGTCTAAAGTTTTGTCTGTACTTCCAGAATCTAAAATAATTATTTCATCAGCCCACATTGCACTTTTGAGAGCTTTTTCAATAAACTCTTGGCCGTTTTTTACAATAATTATGATGCTTATAGTTTTCATTAATTAAAAAATTATAGCATAATTGGTGGCCCCGGTAGGACTCGAACCTACGACAAATGGATTATGAGTCCACTGCTCTAACCAACTGAGCTACAGGGCCTTTTTTTAAGGATAGAATGTAAGATACATTTAAAACCATTATATCACAATTGTTTTTAACGATTATTTGAAACTATATAAAAGCATAAAAAAAGCCCACTTTTCAAATGAATCATGGGCTTCTTATTAGGAGATTCTAATAAATATTTTATAAGATAATTTTAAAGCTCAAAGCTATATTTCAATCCTAGTCCAAATCTTTCATTAACTTCATTTTCTTCGTCTGCTCTTTTAAATCCAAAATTAACTTCCACATCAGAAGCTACCTTGTAGCCAATTGAAATTTGCAGAATTTTTCCATCATGATTTTCATCAGGTTCTTCTGGAGCATCATTGTCGACGAAAGTATATGTAGTGGCAAAACTCCAAGGGTAAAGTTTTAAACCTAAAGAAGAAGTAAAGTATGATCTGTCATGTGCTTCTTCTCCACTGTAATGTTCAATATTCATATACTCAATGATAAAAGTTTTACTTATTCCTTCAGAAAAATTTTCTTTATAGACTATCGAAGCAGAGTACCTTTCCTCATCACTTTCTGCAGTGCCGGCTTCTTGATGTGCATAGCCAAATCTATAGCTAAGTCTTTCAGCAATATTATTGTCTAATGAATAAAAATCTTTTCCTCCTAGAGAGATTGAGTATGAATCAAAATCTTCTGTATTTCCTAAACCACCATCTTCCTTACTTGTATGCCCTCTTTGATCTAACAACGAATCGCTTAAGAATGTTGTATCGACATGAAAAGCACTAATATTCAATTGATGTGTACCAAAATCATCTAAGTTCGCTCCATACTTGAAGCCTGCACCAATTCGTTCAGCAATTTTATATTCTTCAATCATTGAATATGACCAAAGTCCAGGAAAGCTATGATAATCAAGGCCTACTTTTGGATTAAATTTTCCAAGATAAGCTGAAAAATCTTCATGACTATATGTAAGTGTTAAAGATTCAACTATTAATGGGTGATCTTCAAAAATTCTACTTTCACCATCATGTGTTCTACTTACTCCACCATGGCTGTGACCGCCTGCTTCACCTTCAATTTTTAAGTTAGTATCGATATTGAGGCCCTCTGCAATTCTCGATCCAAGCTCTATATGTGAGTGTGTATATAATTCGTTAACTTCTTCTTCTCCTTCTCCTGCATCATTGACATGATCGGCGTGAAGTCTAATTCCTACATGCCCGTAAAAGGGCTCATCTGCATGCGCTGAATGATCGTGGTCATGATCGTCATCTGCAGCGTGACTAACTCCTTGTAATAAGGCAATTAGCGCAAAAAGTTTAATAAAAGTTTTTATTTTCATATATTCCACCAGTAATTTTTAAAGAGAGAATGTTATAATATAACATTAGTAATGTCTAATATTATTTTGGTATTTAATTGTTAATGTCTTTTAATTAACAAAGAAAAAATAGACATCATAATAAATATTAATGTTGAAGCCACAACAATTGAAGGCCCTGAAGGCGTATCTAAATGCAGAGAACTGTAGATACCAATGATAACTGAGAAAACTGCAAGTAACGAAGAAACAACGGCCATTATTTCTGGTGAGTGAGCAAGCTGCCTAGCAGTTGCAGCAGGAATAATTAATAAGGATGTTATTAGTAAAAGGCCTACGATTTTAAATGAGACGGCAACCACAATAGTCATTAATAACATTATTTGTAGTTGATTAAGTACAATGTTAATTCCTTCAGCTTTTGCCAACTTTTCATCTATAGTCATTAAAACAAAAGAAGACCAATTAAAATACAAAAAAATTAATACAATCAAACCGCCAAATAAGATGTAATATATTTCTGTTGGAGTTACAGCTAGGATATCTCCAAACAAATATGAGTGAAGATCAACGCTTCTTTCAAGCAAGCTTAAGGTTACCATTCCGACAGAAAGAGCAGAGTGCGCAAGAATGCCAAGAAGTGTGTCAGTAGCTAATATTTTTTTTTGTTGTAGCCAAATTAATGTAACTGCAAAAATAGAACATATAATTATAGTACCCAAGTTAGTACTAATACCCATTACCAGCCCAAGAGCAACGCCAAGCAAAGCGCTATGTGCAAGTGAGTCGCCAAAATATGCCATTTTTCTCCAAACAACAAAGCATCCAATAGCACCAGCTATAATAGCAACACCTACCCCAGCAATTATTGCCCTTATCATAAATGCTTCAGTCATTGAGAGTCCTCTTGATGCGAGTGATTATGAGTGTGTTGATACACCGACATCATTTTAGCCATATCATTTCCAAACAAAGAAATAAACTCGGGATCTTTAGCAACAGTTTGCGGTTCGCCTGAGCAGCAAACATGATGATATAAACATATAACTTGTCTAGTAGAAGACATGACCATGTGTAAATCATGTGAAACCATTAAAATACTTAATTCTCTTTTTTGGTAAATTCGAGTTAATAAGTTATAAAAATTTAATTGATTTTTAATATCAAGATTTTGAGCAGGCTCGTCCAAGATGAGTAACTCGGGTTCATTCAATAAACTCCTTGCCAAGAGTACTTTTTGCAGCTCGCCACCAGAAAGATTTGATAAGTTTTTCTCTAGAATTTCAGAAATATTGGTTTCTTTTGAAATATCAATTAATTCTTTTGGAGTAGATTTTCTTTTGAGTGTTAGAAACCTTTTTACACTAATTGGCATAGAACTTTCTGGATTAAAATTTTGTGGTATATAACCTACAGACAAATTCTCTCTTTTTTTAATCTCACCACTATCAGGTTGAAAAGATCCCATAAGACATTCAAGTAAAACAGATTTGCCTGCTCCATTTGGACCAATAATAGTTATAAAATCTTTTTTCTTTACTTCAACAAATACATTTTCAAGAATATTTTTTTTATGTCGGTTGACACAAAGGTCTTTTGCCTGAATTAAATAAGACATTTAATTTATACATTCCTGGCAAATCCCTGATATTTCTAATGTCACCTGATTTGTATTAAAATTATTTCTCGTTGCTTCAGAATTCATAACTTTACTTATCTTTTCAGAACAGCACTCTTCAATACTTTTGCAATTTTTGCAGATCAGAAAATAGCATTCTTTGTGTTCTTGCGGGTGAGTGCATGCTACAAAAGCATTTAGACTTTGAACTTTGTGAATAAATCCATTATCTATTAAAAAGTCTAAAGATCTATAAACCGTTGGTGGTTTTGCGGAGCTATCAATTTTTTTTAGTTCTTCTAAAAGATCATATGCTTTTACGTAAGAATGACTCTTCCATATTAGCTTTAAAACCTGTTTTCTAAGTTTAGTAAACTTAACACCTTTTTGTTTACATATTGTTTCAGCTTTTATTAAAGCTTCATTGATACAAGTTTTGTGATCTTTACAATTGCGCATATTGTTTTAATTTATTTGATTGAAATTAATTATGTTATATTATAACATTCATTTCAACTTTAACCTTAGGATAACAATTATGACAAAAAAAACATTAATAATCATATTTAGTATTATTCTTAGTAACAATGCTTTTTCAAGTGAAATTGTTGTAAGCGTTAAACCACTCCATTCTTTAGTAAGTGCAATATCAGAAGGAAGTAACTCAGTTTCACTTTTGATAGATGGAAGCATGTCACCGCACAATTTTGCTCTTAAGCCGTCACACGCAAAACTTCTTAATAACGCAAAAATTGTTTTTTATATAGATAATCAGCTGGAGTCAGCGTTGAAAAAAACTGTTAGAGGTTTACCAAAAAACATTAGTGTTGTTCAAGTTTCAAAAATGAAGCAATTAAAACTTCTTTCGGTAAGAGAAGATGATAACTGGGAAGAAGATGGGCATGATCATCATGATCATGGACATGGTTCCTATGATGTTCATTTTTGGTTAGACCCTAATAATGCAATTCAAATTGTCAAAGGAATTACTAGAGAATTAAGCAAGGTTTATCCAGAAAATATTAATACTTACAAATTAAATGCAAAAAACATTATAAAGGAGATCAAAAAAACTGACTTATCAATTAAATCAATGTTAGCACCAATTCAGAATAAACCTTATATTGTATTTCATGACGCTTATCAATATTTTGAAAAAACATATAATTTAAAACCTGCAGGCTCTATATTGCTTGATCCAGAGATATCACCATCAGTAAAAAGAATTATTAAAATTAAGACAAAAATTAAGAACTTAAATGCAACTTGTGTATTTAAAGAACCGCAGTTTAGAGCAAAAATTGTTGATACAGTAATAGAAGATACAAACACAAAAGTTGGTGTGCTTGACCCCCTAGGAGCAGACATTAAACCTGGAAAAGAGATGTATACAAACCTTTTGAGAAATATCGCAAATAATTTAAAAGCATGTCTTATGTAAATATCTTTAATATATTTTAATATTTTGTGTAAATGTATATGATAAAGAAAATGTATTAAAGTATACGGATGAGACTAATTTTGTTAATACCATTTATGCTTTCTATTAGCGCAGTTGCTGATAAAAAAAGCTACAGCCCCATTAATAAAGAAAAAATAAACCAAAGTGAGATTCACTGGTTATTAGATAGACATAAT
>CAJYAP010000010.1 GCA_913065025.1 uncultured Gammaproteobacteria bacterium | reverse complement strand
TTACAGCAATGATTGGCATCTTGTCTTTACGACCAGTTTCAATCAAAGCAGTAGATATACCCACACTTAATGGGTCAAAGAATACAGCTCCACCTTTGTTATCTTTTAAACGTTTATAACACTCAACGCCACGTTCCACAGAATACTCTGTTTCACATTCCGACCAAACTAATTTCATTCCATTAACACCACCATCACGCATGTTTAATAGATTGTAATAGTCTAAAATCCCACCAAAGTAACCAGTTCCACCCACAGCATATGGGCCGACACGGTAACTAGGGATTGGTACGTATAATTCGCCATCGGCAGCCTGTACTACAGGTGCTGTAAAAGCGAGTGAAGTCAAAAGCGCTATACTAGTAATTATTGCTTTTATTTTCATTTGTACTCCTCCTTAAGAGGTTCATGTTGCAGTTAACTGCAGAATGAACAATTTTATTATTGTTTTCATCCTACTTACTTAAACTCAGGCCTATTTCAAAACTCAGTATTTCTCTGATCCTCCTGATTACCTGAGCCACCAAAAAATTATTAAAATAACTTAAAGGTGGACTATCTAATTTACTAGAAATAAGTGTTCCGTCAAGTGTTTATGTATATTTAAGTATTTGATTATATTATGATATTAACGAGAAATGATGTACGTATTAGTCTTTGATTATTATCCATTAATAAGTTTTAAAATAGACTTTAAGGCTTCTTTTGTTGGTTTTTCAGTATTATTATTTTCATTAATTGTAGAGGTTTTATCAAACTTTCGATCTTTGAATTCAAAATTATTATTTTCTATAAATTGCTTTCCAATAATTACACTATAAGGTATTCCAATTAGCTCAGAATCTGAAAACATATTTCCCGGGCTTATGTCTCTATCATCCAACAAAACTTCTATATTATTATTCTCTAATTCTTCATAAAGACTGTCTGTATAATTTTTTACAATATCGTTTTTTGTATAACCAATAGATATTATTGTAATTAAATAAGGCGCGATTGATTTTGGCCAAATAATTCCTTTTTCATCATTTGATTGCTCAATTGCCGCAGCAGCAATTCTTGATACGCCAATACCATAACAACCCATAGTCATTTTTATATTTTTATTTTCTTTGTTAGAAATGCTGGCATTCATCGCCTCAGAGTAATTTTTACCAAGCTTAAAAATGTGACCGACTTCAATTCCTCTCTTAATTTTTACTTTTCCAGAACCATCTGGGCATGCATCACCTTCTTTTGGAGGTCTAGTAAATAATTCTGCATTTATAGCGTAATCAGAAGAGTCTGAGAAAATTAACTCATCTTCTCCGTTATCTGCAATTACGTGAAATTCATGAGATTCACTACCACCAATTTGCCCATTATCAGCATTAACTACTTTATACTCAAATCCAATTTTATTAAAACAATTCTTATATGCTTCAAACATAATTTTATAAGTTTTATTTAAGCATTCTTCATTTTCATGAAATGAATAAGCGTCTTTCATTAAAAATTCTCGTGCTCGCATTACTCCGAACCTCGGTCTAATTTCGTCTCTAAACTTAGTTTGTATTTGATAATATATAATTGGCAATTGTTTGTAACTATTTATATCTTTTCTAGCTATGTCAGTAATAATTTCTTCGTGAGTTGGTCCAAAACAAAACTCTCTTTCATGTCTGTCAGTTATTCTAAGTAGTTCTGGCCCGTATTTATCCCACCTTCCTGACTCTTTCCAAAGTTCCGAAGGTTGCACTGCAGGCATTAAGATCTCAAGAGCGTCAGCTCTATTCATTTCTTCTCTTATTATATTTTCAATTTTCTTTAAAACCTTTAAACCTAGAGGCATCCAAGTATACAAACCAGACGCCAATTTTTTTACCATGCCTGATCTAATCATTAGTTTATGACTAATAATCTCTGCATCTTTAGGAGTATTTTTTGTTGTTGTAATACCGGATTTAGTGTATCTCATATTTCGACAATCAATTTAAGTTATAAAGTTTATATGATATATGATATAACTTAATATTATAAGAGGAGAATACTCCCATAAAAGCGAGGAAAAATGTCGGATAGGAGATTACAAGTTTTTTATACTGTGGCTAAACTTTTAAGTTTTACAAAAGCTGCTGAAACTTTGCATATGACTCAGCCAGCAGTAACATTTCAGGTTAGACAGCTTGAAGATCATTTTAATACTAGACTTTTTGACAGAACGCATAATAAAATTTTACTTACTGATGCTGGTCAGAAAGTATACTTTTATGCAGAAAAAATTTTTGAGCTTAATGCTGAGATGGAGCATTCATTAAGAGCTTTATCTGAGGATACGTCTGGAACGTTATCAATAGGTGGGAGTACGACAATCGCACAGTATACTTTACCATCACTTTTGAAAGGCTTTAGAGAAAAATATCCTGATCTAAGTATTAGAATTTGTGAGGCAAATACAGATGGAATTGTTGCTAAAGTTGAAAGCTCTATGATTGATTTAGGAATTGTAGAAGCCCCAGTTTTAAATCAAGATTTAGATGTTGATATTTTTAGAGCAGACGAACTAGTTTTGATTACACACCCACAACATGAATTAGCTGGACGTAGTTCAGTGAAACCAATGGAAATAATAGATCTCCCATTTATTATTAGAGAAGAGGGCTCAGGAACAAAATCTGTAATATTTGATTATTTTTCAAAACAAAAAATAGAAAAAAATAGTATCAAAGTATGTATGGAATTAGGAAATTCAGAATCAGTTAAAGGTGCAGTCGAAACTGGTATTGGTGTATCCATACTATCAAAAACAACTATTGAAAAAGAGATAGAATTAAATAGATTGTCGTATGTACCTTTAAGTCCAAAATTAACGCGAAATTTTTATTTCGTAAAAAAACGCCATAAGTTTAGATTAAAAGTTACTGATGAACTTATCGATTATGCAAGAAGCTGTAATTAATTTTTATTTAATTCTTTAATGAACTTTAAAACTTCTTCAGCATGACCGTTAACTTTAACTTTTCTCCACTCTTTAATTAAAATTCCTTTTTCGTTCAAAATAAAAGTACTTCTTTCAATTCCCATATATTTTTTTCCGTACATATTTTTTTCTTTTATAACGTCAAATAAATTACAAATATATTCATCCGCATCGCTAATTAAATCAAATTTATACTTAAATTTTTCTTTAAAATTATTATGAGACTTGATGCTGTCTCTTGATATTCCAAATATAAATGCATTTGAATTTTTAAATTTCCTAAAATTTTCTGAGAATTCTATACCCTCTTGAGTGCAGCCTGGCGTATTATCTTTTGGATAAAAAAATAGCACGATATGACTACCTAAATAGTTTTTTAAATTGAATTCATCTTTATTTGTTGATTCTGCTGTAAAATTTTTAATTTTTTTGCCAATTTCTATCTTTTTCATATAATAATCCTCTACAAGTTTATTCTAAATAAGTTAGAATTAGATTATACAGTATTAATAAAAAAACCTAGGGCAATATTTATGTTTACAGGTAGTATGGTTGCAGTAGCAACACCTATGAATGAAGATGGATCTATAGACTTTGAAAGTTATGATAATTTAATAGAATTTCATATTGAAAATAAAACAGATGCAATTGTCCCTGTTGGTACTACTGGTGAATCAGCAACAATTGATCATAAAGAACATTGTGAAATCGTAAGTTTCGTGGTTAATAAAGTAGCTAATAGAATACCTGTAATAGCAGGTACTGGAGCAAATTCAACTTCTGAAGCTATAGCTCTTACAAAATATGCATATGAAGCAGGTGTAGATGGCTGTTTATCGGTTACACCTTATTATAACAAACCAACACAAGAGGGGCTTTACCGGCATTATAAAGCTATAGCTGAATCAGTTCCGGTTCCTTTAATACCTTATAATGTCCCGGGTAGAACATCATGCGACATGTTGCCTGAAACTGTAAAAAGATTTTTAAAAATTAATAATATTGTTGCTGTAAAGGAAGCAATCGGTGATTTAAAAAGAATCAAAAAGCTGGTAGATATATGCGGAGACAAAATAAATATTTTAAGCGGCGATGATTTTACTGCGATGGAAGCATTACTTCTTGGCGGCAAAGGAGTGATTACTGTTACAGGTAATATAGCACCTAAGTACATGCACCTAATGTGTAAAGCCGCTATCGAAGGCGATAGAAAGCTTGCTGAAGAGTACGACAAAAAAATAGCTGGCTTACACAAAGATTTGTTTTTAGAATCAAACCCAATTCCTACTAAATGGGCACTTTATAAGATGGGGTTAATAAAAAGTGGTATACGCTTGCCACTTACTCTTTTCTCAGAAGAACACCATGAAAAACTTTTAAAGTCCATGAAATTAGCAGAGGTATAATAATGTTACAAAAAAAAAGAATGCATTCTGTATTTTTTCTGTTATCCGTATTTTTATTTGGATGTTCTGATAAACCGATAACAATAGATGACCTAGTTGGCATAGGTGATGATATATCAGAAGTTTTAGGTAAAGATGATTCTGATAATTATGGCGCTAGCGAGAGTATAGCTATGTTAGAAATACCTCCATCATTAGACAATCCTAACTACTCTAATGCGCTTAAGGTTCCCAAGTCAATTGACTCTACAGGAGAAATATTAGAAATGTCAGATGCTCCAGTTCTCCCAACTTATATGGATATGAAAATTATTAAGCAAGGAGTTGCAAGATGGCTAGAGATTCAGTCTGACCCAGTATCCTTATGGCCGTATATTGGACAATTTTGGAAATCCCAAGGCTATGAAATAAAAATTAATGAGCCAGTGAACGGTATTTTAGAGACAGAATGGAAAAAAAATGAAATAAGTTTTAATGCAGAAAGCAACTTAATTGATAATAAAGATTTTAATTATAATGCCTCTAAAGAAAAATTTAGAGTTAGATTAGAAAGGCAGCCTAACGGTTATAGCAATATATACTTGTCAAACCATATTTTGGAAGCTGACGATATTGTAAGTAAAAATAAGATAATATGGAAGAAGAAGGAATCGGATATCTCTAGAGAGGCCGAGATGCTGGTTAGAATGATGGAATACTTTGGAATCTCTAGAGATATTGCAATAGAATCTTTGAATGACAGCGAAAAGAATAATAATACGAATAAATTTTTTATAGACCTGATTGATTTTTATGGCGTACCTGCAATCGTAATTCAAGATTCATTTAGTAAAATGTGGAGAGAGGTTGGCTTATCATTAGATAGAAGTGGTTTGTTAGTTAATGATCAAAATAGAGATAAAGCTATATATGAAATATCAACTGACATTATTGAAGGAAAAGAAACTGCTTACGAGATTAAGTTAACTAAAAGAGGTAATAGATATATTATTACTGCACATAAAATTGGTAAAACCCAGAAAATTTCTTATAAAAATGCTAGAAAAATTTTAAAATATATTTTATATTCCTATAGTTCTAATATAGCGAAAAATTAATTTATCCTGGAAAATTTGAATGAAGTTGAGAAAACTTTAAATAAGATATTTTGCTTTTTTTATTATTGTGAATATCTTTCTTTTTATCTTTTTCTATATAAGCATATGCAGAATGGTTATGAATTGATTCAAAATTTTCGGATTCAATTTTATACGCAGTAATTCTATCATCTTTATTTAGAGTTACAGCAACATCTCTAATGATATCCTCCGTAAACTTAGGATTTTCATATGCTTTTTCAGTAACATATTTTTCATCTGGTCTTTTAAGCAATCCATAAATTTGGCATGATGCCTGATCCTCAAGCATCTCAATTACATCATCTATCCATACAGTTTTTTCTGTTCTAATATGTGCTGATATATGCGATCTTTGATTATGAGCCCCATAATCAGAAATATTTTTTGAACAAGGGCAAAGGCTTGTTACAGGAACAACAACTTTCAAATATTTATTAATAATATTATTTTTAACTTCACAAGTATAATTTATAGAGTAATCTAAAAGGCTTTCAACTTTAGATACAGGAGCGCATTTTTTCTTAAAGTATGTAAAATCTACAGATATGTATGCTGAGTTTGATTCTAGAATCTTTGTTGTATTTTTTACAAGATCATCAAAATTTTCGATACTGACAGAATTTTCTTGGTCTTCTAATATCTTAACAAATCTCGACATATGGGTGCCTTTTACGTTATCAGCAAGACCAACTGACATCGTAAACCTGCCAATTGTTGATTGAGAAATACCATCTCTATCAGATATTTTAAAAGGATATTTTATATCTTTTATTCCAACTCTACTTATTGGAATATTTCTGACATCAACTTTATTTTGAGTATCTTGAAGCTCTCTTGAAGAGACTTCACTCTTATTTGTACCTTCTTCTTTAAACTTGTCCATGATAATGAATTTGGATGTGTTAGTTTCAATCAATGTTACTCGAGTGATTTAAATCATACAAGTGATTATTTTCTATGCAATTTTGAATTTTATCTATAATATTTTCTTTGGAAATACCACTTTCATGCAACTGCTGCTCTCTTGTAGCATGATTAAAAAATTTATCAGGTGTTCCAACATTTATGATTTTAGAGCTAATGCTATTTTCGCTTAAAACCTCATTTACAGCACTTCCTGCTCCTCCCATAATGCTATTATCTTCAACTGTTACAATAACAGAATGATTTTCTGCAGACTTTAAGATTGCTTCGCGATCAATAGGTTTAATAAATCTCATGTCGATTAAAGAACAGTTCATTTCTGCGGCAACGTCTAAACAAATATCTAAAACTGACCCAAAACATAAAATTACAATATTTTCTCCAGATCGGACATTTTTTGATACTCCAATTTCGTAATTTTCAAGACTTTCCTTAACATGAATACCTAAGCCTTCACCTCTTGGATATCTAACTACAGCAGGACCGTTATGTAAGTAACCAGTATAAAGCATATTTTTACACTCCTCTTCATTACTTGGAGCCATAATAACCATATTTGGTATGCACCTTAGATAAGATAGATCGTATACACCGCAATGAGTTCCGCCATCTGCGCCAACAAATCCAGCTCTGTCAACTGCAAATAAAACATCCAAGTTTTGCAGAGCAACATCATGGATTAATTGATCATAAGCTCTTTGTAAAAACGTTGAATATATACAAACTATAGGTTTTTGTCCTTCACAAGCTAATCCAGCTGCGAGAGTTACTGAATGTTGCTCGGCTATACCAACATCAATATACCTTTCAGGAAATTTTTCAGAGAAATTTACAAGGCCAGAACCTTCTCGCATAGCTGGAGTTATCGCAAAAATTCTAGGATCTTTTTCTGCTATATTGCAAAGCCAGTCATCAAATATCTTTGTATATGTAATTTTTTGCTTTGAGCTTTTTTCCACACCAACCTCTCTATCAAAAACTGGAACAGCATGGTATTTAACAGGATCTGTTTCTGCTGGCAAATAACCTTTGCCTTTTTTTGTAATAACGTGAAGTAGTTTCGGACCAGGAATTTTTTTTAAATTTTTTAATGTTTTTACTAAGAAATGAGTATCATGACCGTCTATCGGGCCATAGTAATTAATTCCCATTTCCTCAAAGAGCATTCCGGGGGCTAACAACCCTTTAATATGTTTTTCTGTTTTTGTAAGAAACATTCCTGATGGTGGCACTTTTTTTAAAATATTTTTACTACCTTCTTTGACAGTCGAATAAACCTTACTCGATATAATTTTTGTTAAATAATTTGTCATTGCTCCAACATTTGGTGAAATTGACATTTCGTTATCATTTAATATAACTAAAACATCTTCATTAGTTGAGCCCATATGATTTAATGCTTCGAAGGCCATTCCTGCACTTAATCCTCCATCTCCAATAACAGCAACTACTTTTTTATTTTCATTTTTGTATGATGAAGCTATAGCAATACCAATAGCGGCACTAATAGATGTACTAGAATGTCCTACTCCGAATGTATCATATTTGCTTTCTTCTATAGACGGAAAAGGGTGTAGTCCATTTTTTTGTCTAATGGTATGAAGTTCATGTTTTCTTCCAGTAATAACCTTATGTCCATAGCATTGATGACCAACATCCCATATTATTTTGTCTTCTGGGGTATTAAAAGAATAATGGAGAGCAATAGTAAGCTCTACAGCCCCTAAGCTTGCGCCGAAATGACCACCGCACTGAGAAACAGTGTCAATTAAAAAATGTCTTAGCTCTTCAGAGACATCATCTAAATTATTTATTGATAAAATTCTTAAATCTGAAGGATTATTAATTTTATCGAGAAATTCATATTTCATATTCTTAATTTTATAACTAAAAGTTTCTGTTAAATATGTAGTTAGAAATCTCAAACAACATACTTTTTTCAATTTTCATATCTATTAAAAGCTCATTAATACAGTTTTTGTTATTTTCTAATTTTTTTTTGGTATTATCAACACCTAGTATATTTACATAATTAGGCTGATTCCTTAACTCATCTTTATTTTGAGTTTTTCCTAAAACTTCAGAAGACTTAGTATAGCCTAATAAATCATCTTTGATTTGAAAAGATATGCCCAAAATGCGACCAAACTCTTCGAATTTTTTAAAAATTTGATCTCCTAAATCTATTTTTAGCATAGCTGGCATAACTATGCAGGCTTTTATTAAACTTGAGGTCTTTAAATCATAGATATGATTTAGAACATCTAACTCAGTACTTCTATTATTAATAGATAGGTCTAAAAATTGCCCACCAGCAATACCGTTGTAACCAATAGATCTTGATAAATAGTTTATCCAATCTAAACGCACCTTATCATTTATCTCATCATAATTATTTGCGCTTAATATTTCAAAAGCCATAGATTGGAGAGCATCACCAGCAAGAATGGCAGTGGATTCGCTGAACTTAATATGGCAAGAGGGAAGGCCTCTTCTAATATCGTCATCATCCATGCAAGGCAAATCATCATGTATAAGTGAATATGTATGAATTAACTCAATAGCAATTGCTGGTTGGTCAATAAATTTTGGATTAATATTTAAAGCTGATCCGGTAGCATAAGCTAGTAATGATCTAATATATTTACTGCCATTAAGAGATGAGTACTTCATTGATTCTAAAATCTTATTAGAATCATTATTTAGGATAAATTTTTTTTCTAACTCATCTCGAATTCGCAACGTGAATTTTTTTTTGAATTTAGAAAATTCTGAATTATCATTGCTCATATTTTTTAATTGTAGATTTAGCTTTTTTTAAATAAGATTCAATATTAAAGATTATATCTAATGACTTTTTATAATAATTTTCTGCATCGTTAATAGAAATATCTTCATCTTCAAGATTTTCTATTATAATTTCAATTTCTTCAAAAGACTTTTCAATATCAATTTTACCAGTAATATTTTTATTATTTTTCTTAGGACTGTTAATGTTTTTTTCTATAACTAATAACTCTTTATCAGCTTCACTTGATAACTTTATTCCTTCCTCATAAAGTTTAATAGACTTATCTATTGGTATATCCGAGGAATTAAGTTTAGAAATAATTATTTCTAATTCTTCAACAATTTCAGCATATGTTCTTTTTTTTTCTTTTTTCATCTTAACTAATCAAATATTATATTATATTTATTATTATAAATTAAAAACGACCTTTGTTTTGACCTCGCAATCATAGTTACATTCAAATCTTTAGCTAGTTCAATACCCATATTTGTAACACCTGACCTTGATATTATAATTGGTATACCCATATATTTTACCTTCATAATTATTTCTGATGTTAACCTTCCAGTAGTATAAAAAATAATATTCTCACCATTCATATTATTTAGCCACATAATGCCTGATAAAGTGTCTGCTGCATTATGCCTACCAACGTCTTCGACAAACTCTAAAACACCTTTAGTATTACATAGTGCACATCCATGTACAGCACCTGCTTCTTTGTATATATCATTATATTTAGTTATCTTTGCCAATAAATCAAATATCTCGGATCTTTTTATTTTTATATCAGGCAGTGTATTATCATAAAGTTTTTCTAAAGTACCACCAAAAATTGTTCCTTGACCACATCCAGTAGTAACAGTTTTATTTTTTAATTTGTTAGTTATTTCTTTTATATCTTTATGTTTTGTTAGTACATTGGCTACACCTATATCCCATCTAACATCAATACTAATTATGTCGTCAATACTCTCTATAAATCCTTGATTTCTCAAATATCCTAAAGTCAGTTCTTCTGGTTTTGTACCAAGTGTCATTAATGTAATAATTTCATTATTATTAACTTTTATAGTTAATGGTAATTCACCAGCAACTTTAGAATTAACCTCTTCTCCCTGATGATTATATGTTTTGACAGAATTTGTTGGGGATAACCCGCTATCAGATATTTGTATTTTTGTATTTTTATATTTTTTATTCATTATTAATTTCTAGATGGACAGTTTTAACAGCATTATCAAGATTTTCTAGGATTTTAAAAGTGTGCCCTTGAATATTTATTATATCATCGATTTCTGGTAGGTTTTCTATATGTTCTAATATAAACCCATTGATTGTTTTAGCTTCTTTAGAAATAAGATTGATATCAAGAGTTTGGTTAATCTCTCTTATATGCACACCGCCATCTATTATAAAAATATTTTTGTTACTTGTTGGGATGATTTCCTCATTTGAGCTTGGATCACTTGTAAAATCACCAACAATTTCTTCAAGAATATCTTCTAATGTTACCAATCCTTGTATATTTCCATATTCATCTATAATAAAACCAATTCTTCTTTTAACTTTCTGAAAATTAAGTAGTTGTCTATACAAAGATGTTCCTGAGACTATATAATATGGTTTTTTTATAAGTTTTTTTATTTCGTTCTCGTCTATACTTTTGCTGGCTAACATAGGAGCAATATTTTTAATATGAATTAATCCAAAAAGATTCTCTATATTATCCTCGTAAACAGGTATTCTGGTATATGGTGTATTTTTAAAATTATTAACAACTGTAGCTATGTCTTCACTAATATCTATACCATATATATCACTCCTTGGTATCATAATATCTTCTACAGTAGCTTTTTCTAAATCAATTATGCTTTCTAACATTTTCAGATGTGGTTTAGAAAATTTGATTGATGATTCACTTAAAACAGTTTTTAATTCTTCTGAAGAAAGAGAGCTTTTTGCTATATTATCTTTTAAGCCCAAAATTCTAATAATACTGTTAGCAATTAAGTTAATTATGAAAACTAATGGATACAATAATATTAGCATTGGTCTATATAGTAAAGATGACGAATAAGCTATTTTTTCAGAGTGCATTTCTCCAATAGTTTTTGGTGTTAGCTCAGCAAATATCAATATGAAAATAGTTAGAAATCCAGTAGCAATTGCTATACCAATATCGCCATAAAGTCTTAAGGAAATAAGTGTGGCAATCTGCGTTATTAAAATATTTGTTAAATTATTTCCAAGTAATATTACTCCAATAATTTTATCTGGATTTTCTAATAATTTTTTTGCTGCTTTTGCACCTTTGTTATTTAGCTTCGCTTTATGTCTCATTTTATATTTATTAATAGACATTAACGCAGTTTCTGATCCTGAAAAGAAGGCAGAAAGTAAAAATAAAATTACAAGAATTATTATTAAGATTTCAGTTGATATATTATTCAATTTTTTTTTCCACTAAACGTTTAAAATTATAAAATAACTTCTAAAACAGCTTTTGTTCCAAAATATGATAAAAATAACATAAAGAAACCTATTAAAGTAACATTCGCCGCATTATTTCCTCGCCACCCATAGATCTTTCTTGCAAATATAAGAAATAAAAAAACTATCCATGCCAAAATAGAAAGTATTGTTTTATGTGCTAAATGTTGCGCAAAAATGTCTTCTAAAAAAATAAACCCTGATAAAAGACTTGCTGATAAAAAAATTACACCTAAAGCTAATATTTTAAATAATAAATTATCCATTGCATCAAGAGAAGGCAGAGAAGTTATTAGGCCAATCGGCTGATTTGATTGTAATTTTTTTTCTTGTATCTTTAATATGACTGACTGAGCAGCTGATAAACATAAAATACTGTAGCTTATTAAAGAAATAATAACGTGTATGAATAAAAAATTATTTAAAGGAATACTAACTGGAGCATTTGTAAAATCAAATAAAAAAATAGAAGATAAAATAGGCAATATAATTATTCCAAGAAACTGTGTATTTCCAAATATTGAAGAAATATACAGTGTAATAGAGATAATAAACGCCACAATAATTAATGCATAGTTTATTGATAAGTTAATACTATAATCATTATCAAATATAGGCATTAGTGAGTATGCGTGACAAACAATAGCTAGAAGCCAAAATACCCATACAATAATTTGATGAATTTTACTTTTATTGTGGCCATTCATAAGACGCCATATAGCAATAGCAGAAAACATGTATAATGAAAAAATAAAGTAATTTAATAAACTATCCATTAGTTAAGTCGAATTATCTAAATATATGTATTAATGAGAAATATCATAAATTATATTATACATTTTTTTATAAATTATGCATATTTCATAAGATTAGCATGTAATTAATATTTGCATTATAGTGATACCATAAAAAATCAAAAAAATAACAACAAATGAAATATAGGGCAATATTAATAATATTCTCGCTTCTTTTTACAATTTCCATTGAGGCAAATGAGAAGAAAAATTATAAACAGGAGAGAATTAAATATATAAAAGCAACTAAGTATTTCAAAAATAAAAATTATAAGAAATTTGAAAATATAAAAAAAGAATTAATACACTATCCTCTATATGCAGAATTAGAATATAAAAATCTACATAGAAGAAAAAATATAAATGATGACGCTGTTATTAATTTTATAAGAAAATATAAAAAAAGTTATATTTCTGAAAAAGCATATATAAACTTAATATATAGACTATCTAGTAAAAATAAGTTTGATAAATTAATATCCAATTATAAGAATATTGATTCTATTGAGCTAAATTGTCTTTATTTGAGAGCAAAAATAAAAAAAAGATATTTATCAGATATTGATAAAGAAATAATTCCAATTTGGCTAAGTGCTAAGTCACAACCTAAATCATGCGATTATGTTTTTAGATGGTTTTATAAAAATAAAAAATTGTCAGATGAGTTGGTATGGCAGAGAATAAAGATGTCTTTAGACGTAAATAATTATTATCTAGCAAGATACCTCGTAAGATTTTTATCAAATAAGAACAAAGTATGGGCAGAGAGCTTACTCAAGGTTCATAAAAATCCAAGAAATAATATTATATCTAATAAATTTAAAAATGATAATCGATATAGAGATACAATTATAAGTTATGGCTTAAATAAAATTGCAAAAAAAGATTATGTATTGGCTAAGAAGTTCTTGTTAGAAATTAAAAATTTTTATAATGTATCCGATAAATTTATTAACATAAAATTATTAGATATATTTATTATTGCTTTAAAGGAAAACCAAAAAAATATTTTTTATGATAATGAATTTTTATCAATAAAAAGTAATAATACAGATTTTATTTTGGCTTGCGCTAACTATTCAATATATAATTCTGATTGGAGAAGGCTTATAAAGTATATCGATAATCTCCCTAAAATTATTGCACAAAAAGAGAAATGGCTATACTGGAAGGGTAAAGCATTATATAGAACAGGAAGCAGTAATAGTTTAAAAGATACCCTTGGTTTTTTAAGTAATAATAGATCTTATTATGGATTTCTTGCATCTCATATACTAGGAATACCAATAAATATAAAAAACAAGCCTTACGAAGTAGACGCAGCAGATTTGAAATCTATTAGTTCAAGTTACGAAGTGGAAAGAATGTATGAACTTCTTTTGTTGGGTAAAAAAAGAGACGCTCGAAAAGAACTACATTATATTTATAAAAATTCTAATTTTGATGATCTAAATAAATTAAATATATTATTTAAAAATTGGGGCTGGAATATAGGAGCAATTTTGGGTTATGGAAAAACAAAATACTTTGATGATGTTGATGCAAGATTTCCCATAATGTACGAAAAGTACTTTAATGAAAATTCTGCTTCTAATATTCAAAAAAGTTTATTGTTAGGTATTGCACGAAAAGAAAGTATATTTATTCAGTATGCAAAATCTTCTGCTGGTGCTCTAGGCATCATGCAAATAATGCCAAGAACGGCATATTGGGTATTAAAAAAAACAAAAAATAAAAAAGTATCAAAAAAACATTTATATAATAAAAGTATAAATATTTTTATTGGTTCTTATTATTTTAACTATTTATACGTAAAGAAAAAAAGTTACGTTGAAGCTATTGCTTCATATAATGCTGGTCCAAGCGCAGTAAAGAAATGGTTGAAGTTAAATAATTCCTCGGAGGACGCTTGGATTGAATCGATACCTTACAATGAAACTAGAAAATACGTAAAGCTAGTTTTAGAGTATTCTTTAGTCTATGATTGGATTTTAAATAATAAAAATACTATACGCATATCTCAACTTATAAATATTAATAATTAGCTAATTATTTTAAAGCCTGAGATAGATCTTCAATAATGTCATCTATATGCTCAATACCTATTGATAATCTAACCATATCCTCTGGCACACCAGCAGCATCTAACTCTTTTTTATTTAACTGCCTATGAGTCGTTGATGCTGGGTGACAAGCTAATGACTTAGCATCTCCAATATTTACTAGCCTAACTATTAGTTTTAACTTATCGATGAATTTGCCGCCTGCTTTAATTCCGCCTTTAATACCAAAACTCATTACAGAAGATGCTTTGCCGCCCATATATTTATCAACTAATTCATTATCTGGGTGACTTTTTAGACCGGGATAATTTACCCAGCTTACTGCATCATGTTTTTCTAAATACTCTGCTACAGCCTTAGCGTTTGAGCAATGCCTGTCCATTCTAACAGCTAAGCTTTCAATACCTTGTAGAATTTGAAAACTGTTCATTGGGGAAAGCGCTCCACCCATATTTCTTAAAGGAACCACTCTTGCTCTTGTTATAAAAGCTGCTGGGCCACATGCTTCAGTAAAAACTATTCCGTGATAAGCTGGATCTGGGGAAGTTAGAAGTGGAAATTTGTCAGAATTAGATTTCCAGTCAAATTTTCCAGAGTCAATTATCATTCCACCAATTGTAGTGCCATGACCACATAAATATTTTGTTAATGAGTGGACAACAATATCTGCCCCATGTTCTATTGGCCTGCAAACATAAGGACTAGGAACTGTATTATCAATAAATAACGGTATATTATGTTTATGTGCCAAATCCGAAATTTTACCTATATCAGTAACGTTTGCAGCTGGATTTCCTATTGATTCACAAAATATTAATTTTGTTTTAGAGTCAATTTTATTCTCAAGATCTTCTAAATTTTTAACATCACCAAATCTTGTTTCGATACCCATTTTTGGAAATGTGTCCTTAAATAGGCTAACAGTTCCTCCATACAGTGAGCTTGTTGAGACAATGTTATCTCCATTTGAGGTAATATTTAATATAGCAGCAGAAATAGCAGCCATTCCTGAAGAAAAAGCTAGGCCACCAACACCTTTTTCCATTGCTGCAACTCTATTTTCAAGAACTTCAGTAGTAGGGTTCATTATCCTAGTATAAATATTCCCTTTAACTTTTAAGTCAAAAAGGTCTGCACCATGCTGAGTATCATCAAATGCGTAGGATGCAGTTTGATATATCGGAACAGCTACAGATTTAGTAGTCTCTTCAGGCTCGTACCCACCATGAATTGCAATTGTTTCAATTTTCATAAAATCCTCAATTTATAATGTATTTTTAAAAAGTCGATAATTAAATAATATCTCATAAGAAGCTTATATTATAATGTTTTTTTAAAATGTATGTGTAATTTTAAATAAATAAAGTTATAATGCATTCGAAATTTTACGTATCAATTATAAATTTTATGGAGTAAGTAAATAACAATGAAGTTTTCTATCTATGTGGCAAGTTTTTTCCTATTAAGTTCTTTGCAAGTATTTGCAGAAAAAACCCCAGAAGAGCTATCATCTACTTGTTTAGGGTGCCATGGGGTAGTGAGTTATAATAATATTTACCCAACATATAAAGTTCCAAAGCTAGGAAATCAGCATAAAGATTATATAGTCTCTGCGTTAAAAGCTTATAGGTCTGGCGAAAGATTGCATCCGACAATGAGAGCGCATGCTGTCAATTTAAGTGATGTTGAAATATCTAAAATAGCAGATTATTTTTCTTCTTTTAAATTATCTGAGCAAAAAATTCAATCTTCTGATATAAAAATGATTGACGAAGCAAATTCCTGCGTTGGGTGTCATGGTGCAGATGGCAATAGCATGATACCGTCTTTCCCTAAGATAGCAGGTCAGTATGAAGACTACTTATATCAAGCTTTAAAGTCTTATCAGAATGGCCAAAGAACTAATGCTATTATGAGTGGTATTGCTAATACTTTAAATGAAAAGCAAATGAAAAAGCTTTCAAAGTACTTTTCATCTAATATAGGGCTTGGGAAAATCAACCAAGGCAGAGTAGCTTTAAAAAAATAACTTTTTAAGTTTCTTCATCATCATTTGCATAAGTTTTCAAGCTTATTGCATGAAGTTCACCAGACTGAATATACGGATTTAATGAGCTGTAAACAATTTTATGTCTATTTATTGTACTAAGACCATCAAAACCTTTATAAATTATACTTGCAGTAAATTTTCCTTCGTTGCCATCAACTTCTGCTATAGAACCATCCAAAGCAGCTTCTATAATTTCCTTTATTTTATCTTTATCCATTATTATATGTTTATCCTTAAGAGCAAAAAATGTATATTTATATCAACTAAATCTTAAAAAATTAATTATGTTATTTAAGCAATTATTTGAAAATGAATCATCAACATATACTTATTTGATATCTTGTCAAGAAAAACAGGAAGCGATACTAATAGATCCTGTATTAGAAACTTTAGACAGAGATTTAAGCATAATTAAAAGACTTAATTTAAAGTTAATGTATGCAATAGACACTCATATTCACGCAGATCATATTACAAGCGCATCTGCATTACGAGAGATCTTAGGATGCAAGGTTGCAGGACCAGGAAATGATAAACTCGGATGCAGAGATATAAATTTTAAAGACTCTGATAATATGTTTATCGGCAATAGTATTAAGATGGAAGCAATATATACACCTGGCCACACAGATACTCATTTCTCATATGTTATTAACTATAAATCAGAAAAATTTCTGTTTTCAGGTGATGCTTTATTAATTAATACCTGTGGAAGAACTGATTTTCAATCAGGTTCTTCAAAAGAATTATATAATACTATTAAAAATATATTTTATAAAATGCCTGACGCTACTAAAGTTTTCCCAGCGCACGATTACAATAAGAATAACTTTACAACAATATTTGAGCAAAAAAGAAGTAATTTATTGATTAACGACAGTATTAATATTGAAAATTTTATTTATAAAATGAATGATTTAAATTTAGATAAACCAAAAAAAATAGATATTGCTGTACCTAGAAATATTAATTGCGGAACTCCTATTCAAGATTAAAATAAGGTTGCGTGATACTAGAAATTTTTTTTATATCTATTAATTCCTTCCTCCATCCGTTAATGAGCCTAGAATTACTATCTTTATTCTTTAAATAACTAAAAATCATTTTTTTTGGGGATAATATTTGATAAGAAATATTATTTTCTAAGGATATTAATTTATAATAATCGTATAAATCATTAGCTATCTTTTTGTAGTAAGAATTGATTTTTGTTTTTTCTCCATCATCTTTATCAAAAATTTTATTTGCACAAAGTTTATCAATTACATTTTGAATTTCCAACTGGGCCATATCATAATCAAAGTACTTATTATTTTTTGGTAAAGATACTTTCTTGTTTATTATAAAGTCTTTTGAGATCTCAATTATTTCTTTTTCACTCATTATCCAATTTCTCGGAATATCTCTATTTATTGCTTGTCTCTCTCTCCAGACAGAAATTATTTTAACAATGTTTTTAACATTTTTATTTAAATTATTAATAGATTTAATTCTTTTCCATGCCTCGTCTGTTTTTGGGTTCCATTCAATATCATTTATAAAATTAGCAAATTCCTCTTTAAAATATTTAATTTTTTTTGTTTTCAAAAGCTCTTCGTTTAAATCTTCATAAAGCTTATTAAGATGAATTACATCATTTACAGCATAGTTAATTTGTTCTTTACTTAAGGGTCTTTTCTTCCAGTTAGTCATTTTTTCTGTTTTATCTATAATAACCCCGTAAACTTCCTTCATTAACTCTGCATAGCCAATCTGATATTTGTAACCTAAAAATGATGCTGCAAATTGGGTGTCAAATATATTTTTAGGAATGTATCCAAGTATCATATACAAAATTTCCAAGTCTTGCCTGCATGAGTGAAGAACAATAATTTTATTGGTATTAAAAATTTCCTTAAAAATATTTTTGTAGCTTAACTGAAGTGTAAGATCTATACAGCCATGATTACTTCCATCGGATATTTGTATTACACATGGCTCTGGAAAAAAGGTATTTCTTCTCATAAACTCTATATCTACAGATATAATTTTAGAATTTACAACTTTTGATATAAAAGATTCAATTTCATTTTTTTCTACGAGGAGATCAATAGCTATCATTTTTTTTTAAGAAGTGTATTTTTGACGAATGAATCTTAACATGCCAAATAATCCTGGCCAAATTAAAATAGAAATGAACACAGATATACAAACATCTAGGATATTGTATTCAATATTTAACATACTATTAACAACAGTGGATATAAAAAAATATGGCATAAGTATGATTAATAAAGAAAACATTTTATTCCAGTTAGATTGTAATCTAATTTGTGGATAATATAGTAATATTAAATATATAGTAATTGTATAACATAATGCGTTGTAACCTAAAGGTGTGATCATAAGTATATCCATAATTAGCCCTGAAATAAATGCATATGTGAGATTTATTTGGTTTGGGAAAGCTAGCGATAGATAAATTAAAATCAATAAAAGAATTGGCGGTGTTTTAGAAACTAAAGCTTCAGAAAAAGGTAGAATATTTAATATAGTCCCAAAAAATAATAAAGTAATTGCCGTCAAATGTATTTTGTTGAAAATCACCATAAAATCATCACTTCTTGATTAGTGGATAAACTAGAGCTTGGCCTTACATCAACCTCCATAAAATCTTTATTTATTTTTTTGTTAATTTTAGATATAACTCCAATAAGATAACCTTCTGGAAATATATTATCTAATCCAGAAGTTATCAAAATATCTCCTTCTATTACATCTTCGTTTAAAGACACATATTCTGCTTTTAAATATCTATTATCTCCAGTTCCGGAGACCATAACCCTTTTTTCTGTTCTGGTATTTACAGCTAGTAAAGCATGCCCAGGATCTGTTATTAGTGTAACAATAGAAAAATCTTTATTTACTTCTGAAACTTGACCAATTAATCCTAGGCTATCAATTACAGTTTGGCCTAAAGATAGGTTATTCTTTTCCCCTTTATCTATAACAATTTTATTTGAAAAAGGACTTAAATTTACTTTTATTAATTCCGCTATAATTATTTTTGAATCTGCCATAGATTCGGATGAATTAAGTAATTTTCTTAGTCTTTTATTTTCTTCTTTTAGTAAAGGAATTTTTTGAATAATACCAGATTGTATAAATACTTTTTTTTCAAGTATCTTATTTTTCTTAATTAGGTCTTGCATACTATCTATGTAAATAGATAATTTATTAAAGATTTTTAGTGGGGCTTCTGCAGTTGAATAGATTGGTTTAATTAAATATGAAGAATTATTTCTAATTTTATTACTTAATTCTAAGTTTTTATCTATTAATAAAAAAGATATTGAAATAACTAAAAACAAAATAAGTTTAATAGATATTATATGACTTTGTCTAAAATGTAGATTATTTTTCACTATTATCAATCACTAAAATTATTATTCCAGCGAAATGAAATCTGTTCCTTTTTTATCAATCATTTCTAAAACCATGCCTCCCCCTCTAGCAACACATGTTAATGGGTCGTCAGCTATGATAACGGGTATACCTGTTTCTTCTTGTATAAGTTTATTTAATCCCGTTAGAAGTGCTCCACCGCCAGTTAATACAATACCGTTTTCTGCAATATCAGTACTTAGCTCAGGTGGTGTTGCTTCGAGCGCAGTTTTAACGGCATTAGTTATACCTTTTAAAGGTTCTTGAAGAGCTTCTAAAATCTCATTGCTATTTATTCTAAAGCTTCTAGGTATTCCTTCTGACATGTTTCTACCTTTAACTTCCATTTCTTGGAGTTCTTTTCCTGGATAAGCTGTAGCAATTGTATGCTTGATCTTTTCAGCGGTTGCTTCACCAATCAAAATACCATAATTCCATTTAATATAATTTAATATCGCTTCATTAAATTTATCTCCACCGATTCTTACTGACTCGGAGTAAACTATTCCACCTAAAGATAGAACCGCAATTTCTGTAGTACCACCGCCTATGTCAAATACCATAGAGCCGATAGCATCAGCTATTGGCAAGCCTGCACCTAGTGCAGCTGCAACAGGTTCTTCTATTAGGTAAACTTTTCTAGCTCCTGCACCCTCAGCAGACTCTTTGATTGCTCTTCTTTCTACTTGAGTAGCACCTGAAGGAACGCATATAAGAACTCTTGGACCAATAAGGAAGTTTTTATTGCTAGCTTTTTTTATAAAATGTTGGAGCATTTTTTCAGTAGTTGTAAAATCAGCAATAACACCGTCTTTTAGTGGTCTAATTGTTTCGATAGTAGTAGGAGTTCTTCCAAGCATGGTTTTTGCTTCTATTCCAACAGCTTTTACTCTTTTTTTACCTCCCTCATCAGATATAGAAACAACTGATGGCTCGTCTAGAACCAAACCTTTATTTTTTACAAATATAATTGTATTTGCAGTTCCTAAATCTATAGATAAATCGTTAGAAAATAAATCTAAAATCATTAAAACCCCCGAGTTTTCTGATATGCTTAGTATTGTTTATAAGGTGATTTTAACTGAGGACAACTAAACCTACAAGGATATCTAATTAATTTAATTATTTAGCGGATTTAACATAAAATGTTTGATAAAAGTAAAGTAAAAGATGTTGCTAAGCTAGCTATGATAGAACTAGATGATGAGGATTTAATTTATTTTTCTGATGAAATTGTGGAATTTTTAAAATTAGTTAACCAAACAGATAATCTAGAGCTTTCTAAAATTGAACCACTTTATCATGCACCAGAAATTTCGCTTCATGCTAGAGAGGATGAAGTTGATAAAAATCCAAAAAATGATGGTATTAACTCTTCTCCTAAACACAACGGAAAACATTTTATTGTTCCAAAAGTTATAGAATAAATATTATGGATATATACAATAAGTCAGTTGTTGAACTGTCAAAGTTATTAAATAAAAAAAAAGTATCATCATTAGAGATGACGGATTATTTTATAAATAGAATTAAATCTTTTGATTCTAAGTTAAATTCATTTATTACAATAGATGAAGATCATGCGAGAAAACAAGCGAAAATAGCCGATGAATTAATAGCTAATAATAAAAATAATTTACTTACTGGAATTCCAATTGCCCACAAGGATTTATTTTCTACAAAAGGTATGCTGACTACATGCGCATCAAAAATGTTAGAGAATTATACTCCTCCTTTTGATGCAACGATTGTTAATAAATTAAATGAAGCAGGAATGGTTAATATAGGAAAAACCAATATGGACGAATTCGCAATGGGATCATCGAATGAATCAAGTTATTTTGGTGTTGTAAAAAATCCGTGGGATTTAAAAAAAGTACCTGGCGGTTCTTCGGGCGGATCAGCATCAGCAGTAGCTGCAAGGCTGATACCTATTGCTACTGGCTCAGATACCGGAGGATCAATAAGACAACCCGCTTCTTTTTGTGGTTTAACAGGACTTAAGCCAACATATGGCTCGGTTTCAAGGTATGGAATGATAGCCTATGCCTCGAGTTTAGACCAAGGTGGACCTATTGCAACCAGTGCGGAAGATTGTGCATTATTATTTAATAAAATTAAAGGTTATGACAAAAATGACCCAACCAGTAACTTCAATACTGACCAAGACGAAGTTAAATTGGCATTAAAAAAGCAAGATACTAAAAATATTACTATAGGAATACCGAAAGAATATTTCTCAAAAGATTTGGATAGAAATATATCCGATATAATATATCAGTCTATTGAAGTTTTTAAGAAATTGGGTTTTAATTTTAAAGAGATTAGCTTGCCTGATCACGATTATACAATACCAGCATATTATATTATTGCTTCAGCTGAAGCGTCGTCAAATCTTTCAAGATATGATGGTGTTAAGTTTGGTCATAGGTGCGACAAGCCAAAAAACCTTGAGGATTTATATTTGCGAACAAGAAAAGAGGGTTTTGGAAAAGAAGTAAAAAAAAGAATAATGATAGGAGCGTATGCCTTGTCTTCAGGATATTACGATGAGTATTATATGAAAGCTTTAAAGATTAGAAGAATTATTAGAGATAATTTTATAAATGCTTTTAAGGATGTAGATTACATATTTGCACCTACTTGCCCATCAACAGCTTTTGATCTTGGCGAAAAATCTTCTGATGCTTTAGAAATGTACCTCTCTGATATATATACAACGCCAGTAAATCTAGCTGGACTTCCAGCAATTTCAATACCTGTAGGTTTTAGTAATAACATGCCTGTCGGAATGCAAATTATTGGTAATTACTTCACAGAAGCAAATATCCTTAGTATTGCTCATTTGTTTCAAGAAGAAACAGGTTGGCACAATAGAATTCCAGAGGATTTTGATCATGAGTAATTGGGAAACTGTAATTGGCCTTGAAATTCATGTTCAGCTTTTAACTAAAAGCAAAATTTTTTCTTCGTCGTCTACGTCATATGGCAAGGATCCAAATAAGCAAGCATCTTATGTAGACTTAGGAATGCCTGGCACTTTACCTGTCTTAAATAAATCTGTGATAAGAAAAGCTGTAGAATTTGGGTTAGCAATAGATGCCAAAATAGCTAGAAAATCTATATTTGCAAGAAAAAATTATTTCTATCCAGATTTACCTAAAAATTATCAAATAAGTCAATTGGATTTACCGATTGTTGAAGGTGGCTATATAGAAATAAAGGATAGTGATAATAAAAATAAAAAAATTAATATTACAAGAGCACATTTAGAAGAGGACGCAGGAAAATCAATACATAGTGATGAAAATAATTGTACTTATATTGATCTCAATAGGTCAGGAACACCGCTTTTAGAAATTGTTTCGGAACCAGAGATGCAATCTGCCAATGAGGCAGTTTCTTATATGAAAAAGATTCATAGCATAGTGACATACTTAAAAATATCAGATGGGAATATGCAAGAAGGATCTTTTAGATGCGATGCAAATGTATCTATAAGAAAAGTTGGCGATAAAAAATTAGGGACAAGGACAGAACTTAAGAATATAAATTCTTTTAAGTTTGTAGAAAAGGCCATTAATTATGAAGTACAAAGGCAAATTGATTTGCTTGAAGAAGGGAAAAAAGTCACACAAGAAACAAGACTATATGATGAAAATAAAAATATTACCAAATCAATGAGATCGAAAGAAGAAGCAAACGATTACAGGTATTTCCCAGACCCTGATTTACTTCCTATAGAAATAAATGATGATTATATTCTAGAGATACAAAAAACATTACCAGAACTTCCTGAAGTAAAAGCACAAAATTATAAGTCTAATTATGATTTCACAGACGAGCAAATAAATATAATATTAAGTAATTCTGAAATTACAAATTTTATTGATAAAATATTGCCGATATCTAAAATCAGCGCAAAAAAATTAATTAATTATTTTATATCCACAGTTTATATAAAGCTAAATAAAGAAAACTTAAATTTATTAGAGGATGATCTAAAGCCCAAAGATTTTTATATGTTGATAGAGTTGATTGAGAATAAGACTATAGCAAAAAATAACTTAAAAGTTATTATCGATGAACTTTGGGGAAATAATAAAGATATTTCTTTTATTATAGAAAAGCACATAAACGAAAATGCTAATGATGATGCTGAATTAATAAATAAATTAATCAAAAGCATTGTAGAAAAAAATGATAAACAGGTAAAAGAATATAAAAATGGAAAAACTAAAATTATCGGTTTTTTTGTTGGACAGGTTCTTAAAGAGGCAAAAGGGGCAGACCCTAGTGATATTAAAGAAAAGCTTATTAAGCTTTTAGATTCTATTTGATAAGATGGAAACTCTATTAAAACCAGAGTTATCTTTTTCTGATTTTATTAAATCAAGTTTAAATCTTTTAGCATAGTCTTTTAAAATTAAAGTTTGATTATGTGAATGCTCGATAATTATATGACCATCTGCGTTTAAATAATTTACCCCATCTTTAATAATTTTATATATATCATCTAAACCATCATTTTTTGCATATAAGCTATTTTCAGGGTCTGAAAGTTCAGTATAAAAAATTGAGTTATGTTTTGAGAGATAGGGTGGATTAGATATTATAAAGTCATATTTGTTTTCCTTGATATCAGAAAACCAGTTAGATTTTTTAAAATCTATTATTTGATCAACTTTGTTAATTATTGCATTTTGTTTTGCAATTCTAAGTGCCGAAGAATTTATATCTGTTGCTAATATAGTAATATCTTTAAAATATTTTGCTATTGATATACTTATTGCCCCAGTACCAGTTCCTAACTCTAATATCTTACTTTTTCTCTTGATAAGGGCTTCAATTGCTTTTGGAAATATTTCCACATCGTCTCTTGGTGAAAACACATCCTTAGTTGTTTTTATCTTAAACTTCTCAAATTCAATTATATTAGACTTCATTGTTTGCTAAAAGATCCGCTTGATATTCATTTATCAGTTGTGTCGTAATTGTTAAAATATTGCCATCAAGAAAATCTTCCAAATTATACACAGTTAAATTTATCCTGTGATCTGTTATTCTTCCTTGAGGAAAGTTGTATGTTCTAATTCTGTCAGATCTATCTCCAGTGCCTACAAGTTTTTTTCTTATCTGTGATTGTTCATCCATTTGTTTGGAGCGTTCAGAATCTAGTAATTTTGCGTGAAGTAAAGACATGGCTTTTGCTTTATTTTTATGTTGTGATCTTCCATCTTGACACTCTACAACAACACCAGTTGGTAAATGGGTTACCCTAATAGCTGAGTCTGTTTTATTAACGTGCTGCCCGCCAGCACCACTTGCTCTAAAAGTATCTATCCTTAAATCATCAGAATTAATATCGTAATCTTGAATTTCCTCAACTTCAGGCATCACAGCCACAGTAGCTGCTGAGGTATGCACTCTTCCTTGTGATTCTGTCTCAGGAACTCTTTGGACGCGATGAGCGCCTGACTCAAATTTTAATTTTGAGAAAGCTCTATCCCCTGTTATTTTGACAACAACAAGTTTATAACCTCCTTTGTCACCCTCATTTTCTGATAAAAGCTCAACTCCCCAGTTTTGTCTTTCAGCAAATCTACAATACATTTTATATAAGTCCCCAGCAAAAATCGCTGCCTCTAAGCCACCTGTTCCAGCTCTAATCTCAAGAAAGACATTACTCTTATCATTAGGGTCTTCTGGTAATAAGGATATTTCTAAATTCTTTTCAAGTATTGAAATTTCTTCTTTTGTTGTTTTTATTTCTTCGTCAGCTAGTTTTTTTAACTCACCTGTTTCATTTTTAGCAATCTCCTCAGATTCTTTCAAGGCTCCTTCATTGATTAAATATTTTTTGTAGTCTTTGACAATTATTTCTAATCTTGCGTATTCAACAGATAAATTTTTATATTTATCCATGTCATTAATTACATCTTTATCAGATAGAAGGTTTTCAATTTCATAATGTTTATTAGAAATTTCTTCAAGTTTTTTTCTTAAGGAGTTTTTCATTTTTTCTTGTTTATCAAGAAAATATCACATACTAAATTTATTAATTTTCTATTATTCGTTTGGCCTGCTTTATTAAGCGCAAGAGTTGGTTTGTGTGAAAGTTTTGATGTTAAATTCACGCTTAATTGATCAATTACATCTATTGGATCTTTTCCTAATTTTAGCTGATTAAGTGATTTTTCTAAGCAATCTTTTCTAATATCTTCGCAATCCTCTCTATAAAGTTTGATAATTGAGAATGCAGATTGAGATTTCCTCCATTTCATATACTCTTCAACTTTGGTATTTATAATGTGTTGAGCATCAATAGCAGCTTCTTTTCTAGTTTTATAGTTCTTTTTAATTAAATCTTGCATGTTATCAAGTGTATAAAGAAATATATCTGGAAGATCTTTTACCTCTGATTCTATGTTTCTTGGTACACCCAAATCAACTATATATATTGGTTTATGTTTCCTATGCTTTAGTGATGTTTCAATAGCACCTTTACCTATTAAAGGAATGTTCCCAGAAACAGCACTTATAATAATATCAGAATACTTAAGTTGCTCTGGAATTTCTTTTAATGATAATGCTTTACCTGAAACTTCTTTAGCGATCATCTCTGCATTTTCTAAGGTCCTATTAGCTATAAATATATTCTTTATATTTTTTTTTCGTAAATTTTTAGCAGCTATATATATGGTTTCTCCTGCGCCAACTAACAAAGCATTTTTTTCAGATAGATCATCATAAAATTGATCTGTTAATGAAACAGCAACATTTGCTATAGAAAGTGAGTTAGCTCCAATCTTCGTATCTGTTCGTACCTCTTTTGCTGTTGAAAAAGCATATTGAAATAGCCTGTCTAAATTTTTACCAATAGTCCCGGCATTATTTGCTTCATTAAACGCATTTTTAAACTGACCAAGTATTTGCGGCTCTCCAATTACCATCGAGTCTAAACCAGATGCTACATTTAATGCATGCCTTACTACTGAGCTATCAGAGAAGCTGTAAATATTGTCTTCGAAATCTTCTATAGATAAACCTTTTTGCTTTAAAAGCCACTTAGAAATATTATTTACGTACTGCATGTCATCGATTTCGCAATACAGTTCAGTTCTATTACAAGTTGAAAGTAGAAATACTTCATCAATTACAGGCATACTGTAAAGTTTTTTGAGTATTTGATGAGACTCATCTTTATCAACAGAGAGTTTTTCTCTAATATCTAGAGCTGCTGTTTTATGATTCATCCCAATAGTTACTAAACCCATTTATTCACCAATAATTTTTCATTTTTGTAGATTGATTATCTATCAAAGTATATTATAACTAATTATGCGAACATATTTAAGGCTATATAGTAGCAATATTAATAAAATAGGGTTGTTTTTTAAACAATTCATCATTATAAATATTTTATTTATAACTTCTGCCTATCCATTAAGTAATACTCCTGAACAAAAATTAAAAAATTTAAGTGTTAGTAATTCTCAAATAGACAGTATTATTATGCAAAAAGCATTTGAGGCAGAGCTTTTGGTTAAAAATCTTGATTATAAAAGAGCAGCTAAAATATATAGTGAGATAAGTAAAAAATCAGAAGATCCTGAAATTTCAAAACGCGCAACTCAAATCGCAGGGTACTCTAATAATTATGAAATGATGCTAGAAAGCTCAGAAAGATGGTTAGAGTTATCAGAGGATAAGATAACAGTAAGGCATGTAAGAATATCAATATTACTAGCACTTAATAAAATAGATTTAGCAACAAAAGAAACATTACTGGCAATAAAGATTTCTAAAGACAAAGATAAATTTGCTCTAGCATATGACACTATCAAGGTCTTTGAAGACCATGTAATAAAGAAAATATTTGATGAGGTGTATAAGCAATACAAGGATCAATACCTTGCTAATTTCTATTACGTTCAAGTTTTATTAGATAATCATGAATATGAAGAAGCTATAAAATTAGTTAATTCTGTCAAAAAATTTACAGAGTTTAGTAAAAAAGAAAGTAGATGGGGAATATTTTTAGCAAGTGCATATTATGAAATTGGAAGAGAAAATTTAGCAATAGAAACATTAAAAGATTATCTAGAATATTCACCAAAAGATTTGTATCTAAATGAGTATTATGTAGGAATTTTAACTCTTCAAGAAAAATATCAATTAGCTATTGAGCATTATAGATTTATGTCTGCGAATAAGTTAATCAGTTTTGGAAATATTGACACAGCAAAAAAAATGGCATTATTAAATATAGAAGCCAAAAAATTTATTGACGCAGAAACTTTTATTAATTCTATTAAAGAAAAAGATATAAATAGCTATAATTATTTAAGTGGTGTAATGAATGCTAAAAATAATAATAAAAATTCCGCTATAGAATTTTTTAAGAAAATATCAAAAGATGACATTAATTATATAAGATCGATAAATGAAGTCGCTAAAATAAAAATAAATAGTAAAGATTTTTCAGGGTTAAAGGAATTTTTTAAAAATCAGTATCAAGGATTACACAATAAACCAAATTTAAAATCAAGACTAATTTTGGTTGAAGTAGAAACTTTTTTTAATGCAGATCAATTTAATTATGCGATGGAAAGAGTTAATTATGGGTTAGAGAAATATAAAGATAATGGCCCATTTCTATACACTAGAGCTCTTATTGCAGAACAAATTAATCGTTTAGATATTTTAGAAAAAGATTTAAAAAAGTTGATAAAACTTGAACCTAAAAATGCCCAAGCATTAAATGCCTTAGGATACACTTGGGCTAATAACAATATGCGCTTAAAAGAAGCAAATAAATATATAGACGATGCTCTGGCAATAAATCCTAATGATGCTGCAATTTTAGATAGTAAAGGATGGGTTTTATATAGAATGGGAAATTATAAAAAAGCTGAAAAGTATTTATTACGAGCCATTAAAATGAATAGCGATACTGAGATAGTTAGTCATGTCATTCAGTTATATGTAAAACAGAAAAAAATTAAAGAAGCAAATAAATTGTATAAAAAACATATAAAGCTGAATCCCAATGATAAAAAGTTAATTGAACTCAAGAAAATTCTAAATGAGATATAATTTATTAATACTTTATATATTTTTAATTCCCACCGGTTGCTCAACTGTAAATATTTTTACAAAAGAAAATAATATAGATATCCCGGAAAAAAAATATTTTAAAGAAAAAATTATTTATGAAAAATTTATAGCGAAAGGTGTAGTTAAATTTAATGTTAAAAATGAAAAAGTATCTTCTCGATTTAAGTTTATTAAAAATAAAAATATTGAAGAAATAATTTTTCTAGATATTTTTAATAATGCCATCGTTACTTTTGAAATCAAAAAAGATAGTATCAAAATTAAAGAATCTAATGATGATATAAACTCTGATGCCTTAACAAAAATAATGAACCGAGAAATTTTTAAAAAAATCATAACTAATTTTTCTAATATAATAACGGGGGAAATTGAAAAGCCAATATTTTTAATAAAATATAGTAATGGACTAAAGAAGATTATAAAAAATGATATTTATGAAGTTAAATACAAGAGATATAATAAAGAATTACTACCAACTATAATGGAAATAGATTTTTTTAATATTACTTTTAACTTAAAAATTATAGATTGGGTTTTGATAAAATGATAATCAGAAAATCTCCAGCTAAGATCAATTTATTTTTAAATATCATAGAAAAAAGAGATGATGGCTACCACAATATTGAAACTTATTTCCAGTTTATTAACCTATATGACGAGATACATATAAATTCTATTTCTGGCAATGTAATAGAGTTTAGTTCAAATAATAAAAGCTTATCTGCTTCAGGCAACTTATGTGTTAAAGCCGCTGAAATATTAAAAGATTATATAAAACCAAAAAATAGTTTAAATGCTTCAATCAAACTTATAAAAAATATTCCTATAGGGGCTGGCCTTGGTGGTGGAAGTTCTAATGCAGCAACAATTTTATTAGGTTTAAATGATCTATGGCAATGCAATCTTAAAAAATCTGAATTAATTAGTTTAGGAAAGGAATTAGGCTCGGATGTCCCAGTTTTTATTAATGGGTTTTCTGCATTTGGCTTTGATACCGGTATATCTTTAGTGCAACATAGCATTGAAAAGAAATTTTTTCTTGTTATTTATCCAAGGATTCATGTTTCTTCAAAAATTATGTATTCCAAATATAAAATAAAAGATTGTATTAAGCATATAAATTTAGATAATATGCATCACAATATCGGATATAATAGTTTTGAAGAATTATTATGCTTTGAACATCCTGAGATTAAGGAACTTTTAAACTTATTAAGAAAAAATGGTAACGGTTCGATCTCAGGTTCAGGAAGTTGCTTATTTTCTATATTTGATAATGAAGAAAGCGCAAGAAATATGAGTAAATTTATACCAAATAAATATCAAACCTATATTGTGCATAGTTTAAATAGAATATAATTTCTATATAATGACAAATATTGGGCCGTAGCCAAGCGGTTAAGGCATCGGGTTTTGATCCCGACATGCGTAGGTTCGATCCCTACCGGCCCAGCCATTATATTTAATTTTTACTTCTTTTTTAATCATTTTGTATTATCATTACAACCATAAATGATATTAATTTCTTAAGGCGAATCATGTCCGATTACGAAACTTTAAAAGTCTTTTCGGGAAACTCAAACAAAGAGCTTTCTGCCAAAATTGTTAAAAAAATTGGAATTCCAATTGGTAAAGCATTGGTAGGAAGATTTAGTGATGGCGAGGTTCAAGTTGAACTTCATGAGGACGTTAGGGGTAAAGATGTTTTTGTTATTCAATCAACTTGTAATCCTACTGATGAAAATCTTATGGAGTTATTAATATTAGTTGACGCTTTAAAAAGATCATCTGCAGCTAGAGTAACAACAGTGATTCCTTATTTTGGTTATTCTAGACAAGATCGACGAGTGCGTTCAATGAGAGTACCAATATCAGCCAAAGTTGTAGCAAATTTAATTAGCACAGTTGGAACTGATAGACTTTTAACTGTTGATTTGCATTCTGATCAAGAACAAGGTTTTTTTGACATACCTGTCGACAATATTTATGGATCTCCAATTTTAATATCTGATATGTGGAAAAAAAAATATCCAAACATTGTTGTGGTATCGCCAGATACGGGTGGTGTGGTTAGGGCAAGAGCTGTGGCAAAACAACTTGGCATTGATGATCTTGCTATAGTAGATAAGAGAAGAGAAAAAGCCAATGAGTCGGAGGTAATGAATATTATTGGTGATGTAAAATCGAAAACATGTTTAATTGTGGACGATATGGTAGATACAGCTGGAACACTTTGTAAGGCCTCAATAGCTTTAAAAGAACAAGGGGCTACTGCCGTTATGGCATATGCAACGCATCCGGTACTCTCTGGAACAGCAATTAAAAATATTAATGAGTCAGAATTAGATGAATTAGTGGTTACAGACACCATACACTTATCTAGCGAATCTCAAAAATGTAAAAAAATCAGACAACTGTCTGTTTCTAACCTCCTGGCTGAGTCAATAATTAGGGTTCATACCGAAGAATCTCTAAGTTCATTATTTACAGAGTAAAAAAACTTGTTCTTATAGTTAATTTAATTGATAATACGGCCTCATAAATAATTTTGAAAATAACATGGAATTTATAGTAAACGCAGAAAAAAGAGATAAAAAAGGAACATCTTATTCTAGGAATATTAGAAGAGAAGGCCTCGTGCCAGGCATAATATATGGTGCTGGTGAAGCAGAAGAAGCTATTTCACTTAATAAATATGAGATTGCTAAAAATCTTGAGACTGATGCGTTTTATAGTCAAGTTCTCGATATTTCCTTAGATGGCAAAAAACAACAAGTAATTTTAAGGGACATTCAAAGACATCCTGCGAAAAGAGAAATCTTACACATGGATTTTCAAAGAATCAAAGCAGACCAAAAAATTAACGTAACAGTCCCAATTAATTTCATTAACGAAGATGTTGCTCCTGGTGTAAAAATTGATGGCGGGGTAATTAGTCATTTAATTAGTGAATTAGAAATTGTATGTTTGCCAGCCAATATTCCAGAAAATATAACTGTAGATTTGATAGACCTTCCAATGGATAAACCTATTCATCTGAGTGAATTAATACTTCCCGAAGGGGTAGAAATTACTTTGCTACAGCATGGCGCAGAAGATTCTGATATGGCTGTTGTTGTAATTCATAAAGCAAGGGCAGAAGAAGTTGAAGAAGATCTTACAGAAGCTCCTGAAGCATCTGAAGTTGCATCTGATCAGAAGAATGATGAGAGCAATGAAAAAGATAAAGAAAAAGAACCTGAAGAGTAAAAATTTATTCAAAGCCCTATGTCTAATAATGATAAAGGAAGTTCACCAAAAATAAAATTAATCGTAGGTTTAGGCAATCCAGAAAAAAATCTTCTTAAAACTCGTCATAATGTTGGCTATTGGTATCTTGATAAATTTTTAGAGAAATATAATGTAACATTATCTGAGGATAAAAAACTCAGCAGTTTTTTTTGTAAAATAGATCACAATGAGAATCAAATTTTTTTAGTAAAGCCTACTTTTTTCATAAATGATAGCGGTAAATCTATTTCGAGTTTCCTTAAATATTATAAAATTACACCAGAAAGTATGCTGGTGATACATGACGACATAGATTTAGAGGTTGGTGAAGTAAAGTTGAAATTTGGCGGCGGCCATGGCGGCCATAATGGATTGAGAGACATCATTAATCATATGGGTAAAGATTATTGGCGACTAAGAGTAGGTGTTGGACATCCTGGAAGGAAGGAATTAGTTCATAACCATGTTCTAAGTAATCCATCGAAAGACGAAGAACTTGAAATCAATATCTCTATTAACGAATCATTTGAGAATATAAATATTTTACTTGATGGCGAATATGAGAAGTATACAAAAATTTTGCACACGAGGTAAAATATGGGATTTAAATGTGGAATAGTTGGTTTGCCAAATGTTGGTAAATCTACTCTATTTAATGCTCTAACAAAAAATAAAGTTGCTGCCGAAAATTATCCATTCTGTACGATTGATCCGAATGTTGGGATCGTAGAAGTTAATGACAAAAGATTAAAGCAACTTTCTGATATTGATGAACCAAAAAAGGTTATTCCAGCAGTCATAGAATTTGTAGACATAGCGGGTTTAGTTGCTGGGGCGTCTGAAGGCGAGGGCCTTGGTAATAAATTCTTGGCAAATATTAGAGAGACAGATGCAATTGCACATGTAATTAGATGTTTTGAAAATGATGATATTACTCACGTGTCAGGGAAAATAGATCCAATCTCGGATATTCAAACAATTAATACCGAGTTATTATTATCTGATTTGGCTATAGTAGAAAAAAGTTTAGTCCGTTTAAAAAAGCTTTCTAAAACAGGTAATAAAGAAATAATGCCAGAGTTAAAAGTCATGGAAGAAATTGAGCAAGAATTAAATAATGGTAATTTCTTACAAAATATATATAGAGATAACAAAGAACTTCTTAAGCAATATAATTTTCTAACGGCAAAACCATTTTTTCTTATTTTAAATGTCTCAGATGACGAAATAAATGGTAACCAATTCACAAAAGATGTTGAGAAATATTGCGAAGAAAAAAATATCTCTAATATAATAATTTCAGCGAATATAGAATACGATTTATCTATGATGAGTGACGAAGAAAAAAAAGAATATTTTGAATTATATAATCTTGAAGAATCTGGAATAGATAGAGTAGCAAAACATGGTTATGATATTTTAAATCTTGGTACATTTTTTACATCTGGGCCAACAGAAACCAGAGCATGGACTATAAAAAAAAATGCATTGGCTCCTGAAGCAGCTGGGAAGATTCATACTGATTTTCAAAAAGGGTTTATTAGAGCTGAGGTTATTGCATTTGATGATTATGTGGAACTTAAGGGATCAGTGAATGCTAAAAATGAAGGTAAAATGCGCTTAGAGGGAAAAGAATATCAAGTTGCTGAAGGAGATATTGTTGTATTTAGGTACAACGTTTAAGTATAATATCACATCAAATTGGCTATGTAGCTCAGATGGTTAGAGCACAGCACTCATAACGCTGGGGTCGGTGGTTCAATTCCACCCATAGCCACCATAAATTTATAGTCAGTAACTGCAGAAACTATAAATTTAAATTAAAGAAAATCAGCCGCAAAAAATGTAAAGAAGACACCTATTAAATAAATTAATGTAGAAAATATAATACTATATAAACTAATTTTTCTTAATTTCGTACAAGCTTTGGCCTGTATCGGGTCAATTGGACACGGAGCATTTCGATTAAGCCATAATATTAAAATAGAAAGAGCCAGCATAATTCCTGCTATTATAAATATATAGTTTTTGTAATTAGAAATATTTGTTATCCAAGGTGACATAGAAATTAAGCCAGCTAAAACTGCACCCATTCCAAGCGTCACAAGTAACGCAGGAAGAGCGCAGCAAAGAAGTGTTCCAATACTTGTAAACAAGCTTAGTATTGAAAATAAAGCCTGTTTATTAGCATTATTGAACACGATGAATACCTTCAACGCTATATCCAGATTGTGTTATTAATTCTGTTATTTTAATGTCATCCATAATCGCATCACTTTTAATGTGTATTGTGACCATGCCCATTTTTAGATCTACATCTATATCGTGTACGGCTTTTTCTTTTTTAAATAATTTTGCTATAGACTGTGCGCAAAAGTCACAAACTAATCCATTAACTGACACATGGACTTCTTTAAAATCATTTTTTTCATTTGCATTAATATTTAAGCTAAAACAAAATAACACTACGGTTATAAATAAATAAATCTTTTTCATAATTTTCTCCTTCATAAATATTTTAATAACGTTTTACATAATTAAATAAGAATTTACCTCTATCATTTAATCCTAACTCAAATAAATGAACATTCTTAAATAGGCGTACTAATGGAGTTACAGTTAAGTTATCTTCTTTTTCAGGCTTATTTTCTACTTTTATCATTAACCAAGTATGCAAGTCTCCATAACTCCCTTCATAAGGAGCTACACCAAAAGTCGCAGATTGTGAAAAAGAATTGTAGATTTTTTCAGCTTCAAAATAACGATTTTCATACTTAACAAAGTAACTTCGATTTTCCCAATCAAATGATATTCCTGTAAATCCTGCAGCTTGTGATTTTCCATCAAATTTATTTTTATCAGTATAGGCAATTCCAAATCCAGACTTAAGATATAAATTTGCCTGACTCTTTTTTTTGTTCCAACGTTTAAGAAGATTATTTACTTGAATGGAATTAAAAAATAATTCTTCGTCATGAAAATATTCAATATTTAATCCTATAGACATTTTATGTGTTGGCGAAAAATGTACATGCATTTTATTTCTGTTGTCATCGTTCATGAACATAGTGGTCCAACCTCCAGCATAAGATATTGGACGTGCGTGAGATACCGAATTAAACAGAGTAATAAAAATTATAATATAAAATATAAATCGCATAACTTTTCCTAAAAATTAAAAAATATACAAGCTATCACCTTTAATGGTGATTAATTTTTAAGAAAATAATTTGGGTGGCGGTCCGTCAGGTCTTATAGAAAATGAATAAAATTGTTTAGATAGTTCAATTTTGTTTTGAAGAATAATTGTAGCCGGTGTACTTAAATACGTTGACTTATAGTCCGTGAATTTATTCAATATTGAGCAATGACTGCACTCAAAGCATTCGTTCTTGTTCGCAGAGTCTTCAATATGGTTAGTGTTGTTGGTTTCTAAATTTTCGTGGCAAATATGTTCTATATTGGTTTTTTTGATTTCATAGCAAATTTCATCTAACGCAAAAGCTAAATTTGCATTAAATGTAAAAATTATTATCAAAAGATATTTTAAACTTTTTTTTAGAGACATTTTTCAAATATACAAAATTTCTTTATGAAATTCAACTTTATTATTGATTATAACTTTTCATCTAAAAAACGGTTAAAGTAATTTTTCATAATTTTCCACGACATATGCATTGCATCCCTATCATATTTAAGACCATTTGATTCGTCATTGGCAT
>CAJYAP010000009.1 GCA_913065025.1 uncultured Gammaproteobacteria bacterium | reverse complement strand
CTCAATAAAGTATCATTTCTATAGTTAATGTTTTTTATAAATAGTTTTGCTTCCTGCAAATTTTCTTTTATATATTTTTTATCAACTTCGGACATATTTTTTTCATCAATATTTATATATTTCTCATTAATTTTTATTTCTGGAGAAATAAGTTTATTACTCTTTATTACCCATTCTGAATTAATCTTCGAGACTTTTATGTCCGGTATTACGTAATTATAATTTTTTTTATTTAGAATAATGTTACCTGGTCTAGCATTTTGTTTTTTAATTATTTTTTGAATTAATGTAATTTCTTTATCAGATATATTTAAATTATCTTTAATAATCTTAGTTTTATTCTCTGTAAATTCTTGAAAAAATTCGCTTACTACTGTACACGCTTTATTTATAATTATAGATTTACCTTCTGTATTCTGTATTTGAACCAACAAAGATTCTTGTATATTTTTAGTGCAAGTTCCTATGGGGTCAAGATTTTGAAGTAAATGTTGAACTGCAATGAGTTCATCGACTGTCGTTTCTGTGTTTTTATATAAGTCATCAAAAATTTCGAAAATATCTTTTATTAAATAACCGTCATCATTTATATAATCAACAATTAACTCAGCTAAGGACTTGTCATTTTCACTAATATTTAATAAATTTATTTGCCACATCAGATACTTTTGTAATGTATCTTCTTCAGATGATGTTCTTTCAATAATTTCGGAAGTAGAAACTGTGCTTTTAATGTTAGATGTGAAATCCTTGTCATAGTGAGCATAATGATCAATACAGTTATTTTCTTCAAATTCTTCACATAAATCTTCTTTTTCTATCAGAGGATTTGATTCAAAAATATTTTGAATTTCTTGATTAATCTCAACAGCAGTAAATTGTAAAAGTTTTATAGCATTCTGTAATTGAGGAGTTATCGCTAGTTTTGAAACATTTTTTGTAGAAAGATTTATCTTCATAATAATTTAATTTTACATTTTAAAATGCTCTCCTAAATAGACTTTTTTAACTTTTTCGTTATTAAGAATCTCTTCAGAATTACCTTCAGCTATAACTTTGCTATTATTTAAGATATATGATCTATCGCATACCCCTAATGTTTCTCTAACATTATGATCTGTAATTAAAATCCCTATGTCATTATTTTTTAGATCTTTTATTATTTCTTGAATATCTATTACTGATATTGGATCTATTCCTGCGAATGGCTCATCGAGTAATATAAATTTTGGATCAGATGCAAGTGCTCTAGCTATTTCTGCTCTTCTTCTTTCGCCACCTGATAAACTTATTCCCATTGTATTTTTAATATGTTTAATATTAAATGTTTTTAACAAATGCGATAATTTTTCTTTTTTTTGTTTATTATTAATATCCTCCCTTTGTTCTAATATTGCAAGAATATTATCATTCACACTTAATCCTCTAAATATTGATGGTTCTTGTGCAAGATAACCTATACCCATATTTGCTCTTTCATCTATTGTTAATTCGGTTATATTTTTTTTATTTAAATATATTTTTCCTGATTCAGGAGATATTAATCCTGTAACCATATAGAAGCATGTGGTTTTACCAGCGCCGTTAGGTCCTAATAAACCAATAACTTCACCAGTATTTACTTCTATAGAAACACTAGAAACAATCTTTTTTGAATCATATGTTTTCGAAATGTTTTTTATATCTAATTTATTCATTATCTTTTTTTGGCTCAAGAGTCATTTTAACTCGTGCCTTTCCCTTTTTATCCCCGGCAGTAATATTTTCACTATCTGTGTTGTAAATAATTTTATTACTTTTAACAATATTATTTGTTTGGGTTAAGACAGCCTTATTTATAAAAATTATTTTGGATTGATCAACATAATATTGGATCTTTTTAGCTTCTCCATTAATAATTTTCCCACTAACTGTTTTTTGTTTATATGTAGCTTTTTCACCAGTTATGACCATTCTATTTATTTCATTATTTCTTGAAGTTACAATTAATAGTTCTCCAGTTAAAAGCATGCTTCCTTGAGTAACAACTACGTTTCCACGATAAGTACTCTTTTGCGATTCCTCGTCCCATTTTGCAGAATCAGATTCTAAAAAAACTGGTTTTTCTCTATCAAGTTCATATGAATACGATAGTGAAACACCTGAAGATAAATATATAAAAAATATAAAAAATATAATTTTATTTAACATATCTTCCTCTAGTTTCTTCAAAAAGAATAAATTCACCTCGCATTAAACTACTTTTCATGCCTACTCCGTTTAAGTATGAGTTACTTTTTTTAATAAAGACTTGTGAGTCGGTTACAGCTAATTGCTCATTTAAATAAATATATATTTCTTCAGTATTTAATTTCAAAAAAGGTTCGCTTATTTTTTCTTTAAAATACATATTAACATTACCAAAAAGCCTTATATTATTTCTCTTATATGCAATAGAACCGAATTCAGAAATAATTTTTGTTGGAGGCTTATCTTTTCTAAATAAAAGAATATTAGGACTCTTAGCTTCGATGACTTCATTTTCAAAAAATTGTTTCATATTTGGACTTGAAACTGTGTAAAGTGGATTTCCTTTATCATCCATCGCAATATATCTAACTTGATCAAATATATTGTCAGGCATTGTTTTAATATTACTAGAATTGATGTCTAAAATATTTTCAGCTTTATTATTTATAATTAATATAGCAGCACATCCAAAAATTATAATAATTATATTTAACAAATTTTTTTTAAGATAGATCATGAATTATCTAATACCTGACTCTATTAACATATGCATATTTATAGCGCCCATTATTTTATTTTTATTATCCAAAACAGGTAAAGAATTAATTTTATTTCTATTCATAAAATTTAAAATATCTGTAGCATAGTCGTTTTCTTTACATGAAATAAATTTCTTAGTCATAGCTTCTTCAATAAAAGTTTCATGAATATCAAGCAGCTTGTTAATAGATCGCCTTAAATCACCATCAGTGAAAAAACCTATAGCAATATTTTTTTCATTTGAAATTATTACACATCCTAAATTTTTTTTTGTCATTTCTATCAACGCATCTTTAAGTTTTTTTTTATTTTTTACTACTGGAATATCTTTATTCTTTTTCATAATATCCTTAACTTTTAAGTTAAGTTTTTTCCCAAGGCGGCCTCCGGGATGATTTTCTCCAAAATCAGTTGATTTAAAATTCTTCATTTTCATTAATATAATAGCTATGACATCGCCCACAACTAAAGTAGTTGTAGTGCTTGAAGTTGGAGCAAGATTTAGAGGGCATGCTTCCTTTTTCACAGCAATATTTAACGAAATGTTTGACTCTTCGCAAATTTTTGAATTTACGTTACCGCACAAGCTTAAAATTTTACATCCAATTTTCTTTAAATTTGGCAATAAAGGTAAAATTTCTGGAGTACACCCTGAATTAGATATTATAAGTATCAAATCTTTATTTGTAATAGCACCTATATCTCCATGCATTGCTTCACTTGGATGAATAAAAAATGAAGGGGTGCCAGTGCTTGAAAAAGTAGCTGATAATTTATTAGCTATGTGACCAGATTTTCCTACACCAGTAATTATTAGTTTACCTTTGCATTCATGAATCGCTTTACAAAAAAGATAAAGATTTTTCCCTAATGTTTTCTTAAGATTATTTATAGCTGCAACTTCAGAAATTATTACTTCGTTAGCTAGCTTTAAAGCATCAATTTGATTAAATTTAGACATAATTTTCTTCTAAAAAATATTTAATTAATTATATAAGATAATATAAGTTATATCTCTTAAATTCCATAAGAATGCTGATATAAAAACTATATAATGATAATATTAATCTTATTTTAAGCAATTCAGCATTTAATTTATGAAAATTATAACCAAATTAATAAATTTCTATGATTACGCAATAATTGAAAAGCCATACATATCGCTTTCTCTAGCTTTATCAATTATATTATTTTTTGCCTTCAGCATTCCAAATTTTAAAATGGATGCATCTGCTGATTCTCTAGTATTGGAGAATGATCAAGCTTTAAAATATTACAGAGCAACGAGTGCAAGATATGGAACAGAAGACTTTGTAGTAGTTACGTATAAACCTAAACAAGGAATATATAATAAAAAATCATTAACTAATTTAGATAATCTTTCTAAAGATATAAAATCTTATGTAGATGGGGTAAGTGAAGTTTTAACAATATTAGATGTGCCTTTGTTAGACAGTCCTAAGATAGGATTTTCAGATCTTTCAAAGCAACAAAGAACTTTAAGAACGAAAGATGTTGATCTTGATCTTGTTAAAAGAGAATTTACAACAAGTCCATTGTATAAAAATCTTTTAATGAGTGAAGATTCATCAACAACAGTTATTGTTGTTTATTTTTCTAAGGATAAAAAATACTTTGAATTGTTAAATGAAAGGAATAATTTGCGAGAAATTCGATTAAATAGAGAATTAACATCTGAGGAAAAAATCTCTTTAAAAAATTTAGAACTAGATTTTAAAAATTACAGTTCAGTTTATGCAGCCAAAGAAAAAGAGAATATAAAAAAAATAAGAGAAGTAATTTCTAAATATAAAGAAGATGCTTCTATTTTTTTAGGTGGCGTTCCAATGATAACTTCAGATATGACAGATTTTATAGCGCAAGATATAAAAAAATTTGGTATTGGAGTCTTTGCATTTTTAGTATTAATTTTATTTGTTATTTTTAGAAGCATAAGGTGGATTATAATTCCATTATTTGGTTGTATAGTCTCAGTAATTTTTGTTAGTGGCTTATCAGGTTATATAGATTGGCGAATCACTATAATATCATCTAATTTTGCAGCAATATTATTGATTATTACTATGTCTATGACTATTCATTTAGCGGTTAGGTATAGAGAGCTTAAGTCGAACAATTCAAATATAAAAAACAAAAATATTATTCAAGAGACTATTCATTATATGTTTATTCCTTGTGTCTATACTTCATTAACAACAATCGTTGCTTTTGCTTCACTTGTTGTAAGTGGTATAAGGCCAGTAATTGATTTTGGACATATGATGACTCTTGGTATTACCTCAGCATTCATTATAACTTTTATAGTTTTTCCTGCGATTTTAATTATATTACCAGATGAAGTTATTGAAGAAAAAAGTGATATAACAAAAAATATAACAAATCGTTTTGCTTCTTTTTCAATAAGTAATTATGGAAAGATAATTGTGATTGCATTTATAATTTTTTTAGTAAGCATTTTTGGAATTTCAAAAATTAAAGTTGAAAATAGATTTATCGATTACTTTCATTCAGATACCGAAATATATCAAGGTATGCTCGAAATTGATAAGAAACTTGGAGGAACAACTCCATTTGATATTATTATAGATATGCCAAAAAAAGATGATGATTATGAAACAGAGCTTGATAATGATATAGAATTTGATGATCTTTCTGAACTATTAGGAGATGATAAGGAAGAAATTCAAGGATATTGGTTAAGCAATCCTAAATTTAAAGAAGTAGAAAAAATACATGATTATTTAGAATTACAACCAGAAGTAGGTAAAGTTTTGTCAATTGCTACATTATACAAATTAGCCGTCGGACTAAATAACAATGAGTCATTATCAGATCTTCAAGTTGGTGCTATAAAAGATTCTTTGTCTAAAGAAGTCAAAGAAGTTTTGTTAGATCCCTATTTATCAAAAGACGAAGAGCAAACAAGAATAACGCTTAGAGTTATAGATTCGGATAAAAGATTAAATAGGAAAGAGTTTATTCAGAGAGTCGAAAATTTCTTATCTAACGAGATGGGTTATCCTGATGATAGATTTAATACTACAAACATGTTAGTTCTATATAATAATATGCTTCAAAGTTTATTTTCATCTCAGATACAAACTATTGGCTTCGTGTTTATATCAATAATGTTTATGTTTGTAGTTTTGTTCAGATCTTTTTATTTGGCAACTATTGCAATAGTGCCAAATATTCTCCCAGCAACCCTAGTTCTTGGTTTTATGGGCTTAAAATCAATACCTTTAGATTTAATGACAATTACAATAGCAGCTATAAGTGTAGGAATAGCTGTTGATAATACTATTCATTATATAATTAGGTTTAAAAGAGAATTTTCTCAAAATAGAAACTATTCTAATTCAATCAAAATATGCCATGGAAGTATAGGAAAAGCAATGTACTACACTTCTTCAATCATAGTAATTGGTTTTTCTATTTTATCTTTATCAAATTTTATTCCTACGATATATTTTGGCTTACTTACTGGTTTAGCTATGTTGACAGCCCTTTTAGCCTCCTTAACTTTATTGCCAGCATTATTATTAACTTTCAAGCCACTAGGTAAGGAAAATAATCAGGATGTTTCTTGATGAAATACCTCATAGTGTGAAATAATACGGCATGAAAAAATTTAAAATATACAGTTTTTTAGCAATAATCATTCCTATAATAATTTTAGGGAGCTCAGAGTCTTTTGCAAATAAAGAATTGCCTGAGAATATAATATTATCAGCAGCTAATAATTTGTTTTCTGATGTTGTGAAAAATAAAGAGCTTTATGAAGATGATATTACATCCTTCTATACTAGAGTAGATGATATACTTACTCCCATAATAGACTTTGATATAATTATTAAAAGTATTATTGGAAAAAAATATTATCAAGAAGCTTCTGCCCAACAAAAAAATAGATTCAAGATAGCTTTAAAAAATCAATTAATAAGAATATATGCAAAAACAATAGTAGAATATGCAAATTCTAAAATTACTATAATTAGTACTTCTGAATCAAAAGGTTTTTATCTCGTTAAAACTGAATTATCTATTGGAAAAGGTAAGCCCGCATTTCAAGTAATATATGTTATGAAGAGATCTGCAGATAAAAAATGGAAAATAGTTGAGGTTGTAGCAAATGGATTAAGATTAGTAAAAAGTCTTCGTAAAAGCTTGCTTCCGGAAATTAAAGAAAAAGGAATTGAATCTGTAATTAGTAGATTAGAGTCTGAGTCCTAGAAATGGAAAAGTTATTAATAACTGGTGGAAAACCCTTAACCGGGGAAGTTAAAATATCCGGTGCAAAAAATTCAGTTTTGCCAATATTAGCAGCAAGTTTATTAACTGGCGAAGAAGTAATTATAGGAAATGTCCCTCATTTGCAAGACGTAACAACAACTATATCTCTTCTTACAGAAATGGGAGCTAAGATATCAATTGACGAAAAAATGAAAGTTAGTATAGACGCTTCGTCAGTTAATAAATTTTATGCTCCATATGAAATGGTAAAAACAATGAGAGCGTCAATTCTTGTTTTAGGGCCACTTCTCGCAAATTTTGGGGAGGCTAAAGTATCTCTGCCGGGTGGTTGCGCAATAGGGTCTAGACCAGTCAATCTTCATATTGAAGGATTAAAAGCAATGGGGGCTAATATAAAAGTCGTAGACGGTTATATTATTGCTAAGGCCAAAAAGCTTAAGGGGGCAAAAATAAGTTTTTCAACAGCTACTGTTACTGGAACAGAAAATATAATGATGGCGGCAGCACTAGCTTCAGGAAAAACTGTAATTAAAAATGCCGCAAAAGAACCAGAGATTATAGATTTGGCCAATTGCTTAAGATTAATGGGAGCTAAAATTGAGGGGGATGGATCATCCATAATAATTATAAATGGGGTTAATAAGCTAAAAGGATGTAATTACGATGTTTTACCAGATAGAATAGAGACGGCAACTTTTTTAGTTGCAGCCGCTATAACCAGAGGAAAATTAACATTAACTCACACTAGACCAGACACCATCAAAATTGTTATTGATAAATTACGTAAGGCTGGAGCAAGGATATCTATTAAAAATGACATTATTATTTTAGAAGCAAAATCACAATTAGATGCTGTAAATATTACTACTAATCCATATCCAGATTTCCCAACAGATATGCAGGCCCAATTCATAGCATTAAATGCAATATCAAAAGGAAAAAGTAGAGTAGTAGAGTCTGTTTTTGAAAATAGGTTTATGCATGTTCAAGAGTTGATTAGAATGGGCGCAGATATTGATATAAATGGAAACACTGCAATTATCAATGGTGTTAAAGGCTTAACTGGAGCACCAGTAATGGCAACAGATCTTAGAGCATCTGCGAGTTTAATTTTAGCTGGATTAGTAGCAAATGGTGAAACAATAGTAGATAGAATATATCATATTGATAGGGGATATGAGTGTATTGAAGAAAAGCTAACAAAAATTGGCGCTAGCATAAAGAGATTACCTCAATGAATTTGAAAGATAATATTGTAATAGCTATATCTAAAGGTAGAATTTTAGAAGAAGGAATGAGTCTTCTAAATTCTATGGGTATTAATACTATGGAAAACATGCAAGATTCTAGAAAATTAATTTATGAGACAAATAATAGTAAACTAAAATTAGTTATAGTTAGAGCAGCTGATGTGCCAACTTATGTGGGAAATGGCGCTGCTGACATAGGAATAGTAGGAAAAGATACTTTAGTAGAATATGGATCAAATAATATATATATTCCATTAGATTTAAATATATCAAAATGCAGAATGGCTTTAGCATGTTTGCCAAATTGTAATCCTGGGCCGCGCATAAAAGTAGCTACAAAATATGTTAAATGTGCTACAGATTATTTTATTAAAAAAAAGAAGCAAGTTGATATAATAAAGCTTTATGGATCTATGGAATTAGCTCCAATACTTGGATTAGCAGATTATATAGTAGACTTAGTAGACAGTGGTATGACTTTAAAGGCTAACGGTTTAGAGGAACTTGATTTTATTTTTGATGTTAGTGCGCAACTAGTTACTAATAAAGCCTCTATGAAAACTAAAACAGAATCTATAGAAAATATTATTAATGCTTTTGAAAAAGTTATATAGTGGAAAAATATGACCCTTAAAACAGACGATTTAAGAATAATAGAAACTCAAGAATTAAGTACTCCAGATGAAGTGAGGAAAGAGCTACCTTTGACTAAAGCTGCGGCCAACACTATTATAAATTCAAGAAAAACTATAGAAAATATATTAGATAAAAAAGATGACCGTATATTTGTAGTTATTGGACCATGTTCAATACACGATCCTGTTGCAGCAATGGATTATGCAAAAAAATTAAAACAAATATCTGACAAGTTATCTAAAAATATATTTATAATTATGAGGGTGTATTTTGAAAAACCAAGAACCACAATTGGGTGGAAAGGTTTGATAAATGATCCTATGCTAGATGGAAGCTTTCGGGTAAATGAGGGAATTAGAATTGGTAGAAAACTATTATTGGATATTGTCAATTTAGAGATCCCAGCTGGAACAGAATATTTAGACTTAATAAGTCCTCAATATATTTCAGATATAATAAGTTGGGGAGCTATAGGAGCAAGAACTACAGAAAGTCAATGTCATAGAGAACTTGCTTCAGGTTTATCATGTCCTGTAGGTTTTAAAAACGGAACAGATGGAAACCTTCAAATAGTTTTTGATGCAATAAAATCAGGCTCAGGTGCCCACCACTTCCTTTCTGTAACTAAAGATGGTAATTCGGCAATTTTTTCTACTAGCGGAAATATGTATTGTCATACTATATTAAGGGGAGGGTCTAAAAAAGTTAATTACGACGAGAAGAGTATAGAAGAAGTCTCTGCTAGACTTGATAAGGCAAATTTACCACAGCAAATAGTTGTTGATTGTAGTCATGCAAATAGTATGAAAGATCATAAAAAACAGCTAGATGTTATTAATGATGTTGCTAAACAATTAAGCAAAGGTGAGAGTAGAATTAGGGGACTGATGATAGAAAGTAACCTTGTAGAAGGTAATCAAAATATTAATGATACAAATCTTATTTATGGTAAAAGTGTTACAGACTCCTGCATCGGCTGGGAAGATACAGAAAAATCTTTAAGCTTATTGTCGGAGGCAATAGAAAAAAGAAAAAGTAATGCTTAATATAAAAAAAATCAGTTCTTGCAGCGAGGGTTTCTCTGAAAAAATAAAAAAACATATTTCTCAGAGAAAAGTTAACACTACTAATATTAAAGACGCAGTAAAAGATATAATTTCTGAAGTAAGAGTAAATGGAGATCAAGCTCTAATAAAATTTTGTAGTAAATTTGATAATTATACTGTTAATAATGCTAAAGAATTAGAGATACCAAAAAAACAATTATCCGAAGCTCTAGATAAAATCAGTGTGGAGGAGCTAAAAGCTCTAAAATTTGCAAAAAAAAGAATAGAGGAATTTTCCGGTCACCAAAAAGCTAAATCCTGGAATTATACTAGAGAAGGTATAATGTTAGGTGAAAAATTATCTCCAATAGAGAAAGCAGGCATTTATGTTCCAGGTGGTTCTGCAGTTTACCCATCCTGTGTCTTAATGAATTCTATCCCTGCAAAAGTTGCTGGAGTTGGAGAAATCGTTATGGTGGTTCCTTCACCTCAGGGAAGTGTTAACGATTTAGTCCTAGCAGCTGCATTTTTAGGGGGGGTTGATAGGTTATTTAGGATTGGAGGAGCGCATGCAATAGCAGCATTAGCATTTGGAACAAAAACAATTCCTAAAGTAAATATTATTGTTGGACCTGGAAATCAGTATGTAGCTGAAGCTAAAAAAGAGTTATATGGAGAAGTTGGAATTGATAACTTTGCTGGACCTTCAGAAATATTAGTTATAGCAGATTCGACAGCAAATGTTGAATGGATTGTTGCAGATTTATTTTCACAAGCAGAGCATGATAAGTTAGCACAATCTATATTAATTTCACCAGATAGCGACTTATTAAAAAAAGTAGAAGAATGTATGGTAAAAAAACTTAAAACCCAAGAAAGAAAAGAAATTATAGAGTCGTCCTTAAATAATTTTGGATTATTGGTAAATTCAAGAGATATAGATGAAGCTATAAATATATCTAATGAATTAGCCCCTGAGCATCTTCAATTATCAATAAAAGAAAGTGAAAAATATTTAGATAAAGTTGAAAATGCAGGTGCTATATTCTTAGGTGAATTTACACCCGAAGTTTTTGGTGATTATTGCGCAGGTTCAAATCATGTTCTGCCTACGATGGGTACTGCAAAATTTTCCTCGCCTCTCGGGGTTCAGGATTTTCAAAAAAGATCTAATATAATTCAATGTTCTGAAGAGGCATCAAAAATGCTAGCAAAACATTCTGCGGTCATTGCAAATGCAGAAGGTTTGAGTTCTCACAAAGATTCCGCGGTTTTAAGAAAAAACAAGGGCAAAGATAATGAATAATAAAATTAATGGCTTTTTAAGAGATGATATTGATTCGTTAAAGGAATATAAGATTATTGATTCAAAAAATATGATTAAGTTAGATGCTATGGAAAATCCATTTGATTTAGATCTAAATTTTGAAATAAATGGGTTACCTTCTGGGTCTTCAAATTTAAATAGATACCCAGACGCAGATTGTAATAATTTGAGAAAAAAGTTACGTTCAAAGCACAAACTTGAAAATAAATTTGACATAATTATTGGCAATGGCTCTGACGAACTTATACAGTTAATTTGTTTAGCCTTTCTTAAAAAAGAAAATGTTATTATGAGTCCGTCACCTTCTTTTAGTATGTACCAGAAAATTTCAAAAGTTTTAGGTTTAAAATTTAAAGAAGTGCCATTAAGAAAAGATTTTTCTCTAAATGTAAATTTAATATTGGAAAAAATAATTAAATTTAATCCTGCAATAATATTTCTTGCTTATCCAAATAATCCAACTGGAAATCTTTGGTCAAAAAAAGATATTATAGAAATAATTAAGCAATCAAATGGTATTGTTGTTATAGATGAAGCATATGGTGCTTTTTCAGGAGAATCTTTTATTTCAGAAATAGGTAGATTTGAAAATCTGGTAATCATGAAAACTTTATCTAAAATTGGTTTTGCAGGAATAAGATTAGGTTACCTCTTGGGAGAAAATTCATTAATTAGTAATATTAATAAGCTTAGATTGCCTTTTAATATTAATTCTGTATCCCAAAAAATTAGTGAGATATCTATAGATAATAGTGAGCATTTAGATAGTCAAATAAATGAGATTATTGAACAAAAAGACATTTTAATTAGTAAAATGCAGGAAATTGATAAAATTGAGACATATAGCAGTAAAACAAACTTTGTTTTATTCAAAATATTGGATGGGTCCGCAGATGATATTTTCAATAGTCTTGTTTCTTCAAATATATTGATAAAAAATATGTCAGATTCTGCTGGATTAGAAAATTGTCTTAGAGTTACAGTTGGATCTAGAAAAGAGAATAATTTATTTATACAATCCTTGAAAAAATCATTAATTTAAAGATTTTTCACACAAAAAAACTTCACATTATGTTAGAATATTTTCAAGTTTTAATATTAGGAATTATGAAAAGGAAATTAATCTATGTCTAGTGATAATCCCGATAATAGCAGAAGAAAATTTTTAACAGGAAGTCTTTCTATAGTTGGCGGAACAGGTGCAGCAGCTACTTTATGGCCTTTTTTATCATCGATGGGGCCTAGTGCAAAAGCTAAAGCAGCAGGAGCTCCAGTAAAAGTTGATATTAGTAATCTAAAAGATGGTGAGAAAATTGATCTAATATGGAGAAAAAAACCTATCTGGGTAGTAAAAAGAACAAAAAATATGCTTGATAGTATAAATACTAGTGATGAAAAACATAAAGATCCAATGTCTGAAAATGCCGAGCAGCAACCAGAATTTGCAAAAAATAAATTTAGATCACTTAAACCTGAAATATTAGTTTTAGAAGGTGTTTGCACGCATTTAGGATGTAATCCAGCTTATAAGCCTAGTGAGAATAAATTTTTCTGCGCATGCCATGGATCTAACTTTGATTTAGCAGGAAAAGTTGCTAATGGAAGCCCTGCTGGAGCAAATCTAAAAGTTCCACCATATAGATTCGAAGATGAAAATACAATTGTTGTGGGTGAATTACCAGCAAGTATTGAAATTCAAAAGGGTTAAGAAATGAGTGAAAAAAATCAAACCACAGGTGTAATAGGTTGGGTAGACGAAAGACTGCCAATTTTAAGCTTTGTCCGCAATCATTTAACTCACTATTACACACCAAAAAATTTCAATTTTTGGTATTTTTTTGGATCTTTAGCCTTTTTAATTTTATTTCTACAAATTTTCACCGGAATATTTTTAGCGATGCACTATAAACCAGATGCTAAATTAGCATTTGATTCCGTAGAATTTATTATGAGAGATGTTAACTTAGGATGGCTTATACGATATATGCATTCAACTGGAGCATCGGCTTTTTTTGTTGTAGTTTACCTTCATATGTTTAGGGCTTTAATGTATGGGTCTTTCAAAAAACCTAGAGAACTAATCTGGTTATTTGGAGTATTTATTTACTTAGCACTAATGGCGGAAGCTTTTATGGGTTATTTATTACCATGGGGGCAAATGTCATATTGGGGAGCTCAAGTTATAATAAATTTGTTTACTACCATTCCTGTTATAGGTCCGGAGCTTGGAATATGGATTAGAGGAGATTTTGCTATATCAGATCCAACACTAACTAGATTTTTTGCATTACATATTGTCGCTGTTCCAATGGTTATATTGTTATTAGTTATACTGCATTTATCAGCATTACACACTGTGGGTTCAAATAACCCAGACGGAGTTGAAATCAAAAAAAATAAGGATGAAAACGGAATTCCATTGGATGGAATACCTTTTCACCCATATTATACTGTCAAGGATTTTGTTGGTATTGGAGTTTTTTTATTTTTATTCGCACTTGTGGTATTTTTTGTGCCCGAAATGGGAGGGTATTTTTTAGAGCACGCTAATTTTATACCTGCTAATCCATTGGTAACCCCAGAACATATAGCACCAGTTTGGTATTTCACGCCATTTTACTCCATCTTAAGAGCTATCCCAGATCCAGCATTCGGCGCATTGGCAATGGCGATGTCAATTGTAGTTTTATTCTTCTTACCATGGATAGATAGGAATCCAATTAAATCAATAAGGTATAGAAGTACTTTATTTAAAATAAATCTTTTCGTCTTCGTGATTGGCTTTTTAATATTAGGATACTTAGGAGTTAAAGCACCAAATCCGTTATACAATGCATTGGCACTTAGATTTAGTGAAATGTATTTTATATTTTTTGCCCTATTGTATTTTTATAGCTCAACAAGAAATAATTTATTCAGCTATGTATTTTCAGGAGTAATAATCTTTTTAATATTAATATACGACTTATTAAGAATTAGTAGTGATAATTATATTATGATATTAACTGGACTAACCTTAGTTATTACATTTGTAGTATTTATGACATTATCACCTTTATATTCCAGCTTAAATAAAGAAAAAGAAGTCCCAGACAGGGTAACGGAATGATAAAAAATAATATTCTTGCTTTTATATTTTTAATAGTAATAAGTAACATATCTTATTCAGCATCAGTGAAAAGTGAGCTATCTACGAAGTATAAAGCTACAAGTAACATAAATAATAAAGCATCTTTGCAAAGAGGCGCAAAGCATTTTGTAAATTATTGCAGTGGCTGCCACTCTTTAAAATACATGAGAATGAGCACATTGGCTCAAGATCTTGGTATAGAAGAAGCAGTTTTTTCAAAAAATTTACTTTTTACTGATAAAAAAATTGGCGAAACAATGACAATTGCAATGAAAGAATCAGATGCAGTAACCTGGTTTAATGCCGTTCCTCCTGATTTAAGTTTAACAGCAAGATCAAAAGGAGCTGATTATATATACTCAAAATTAAATACGTATTATGAAGATGATTCAACAACTACAGGTTATAATAATGTAGCTTTACCAAACACTTCAATGCCAAATATACTAGCTAATCTTCAGGGTGGACAAAAACTTGTACTAGATTCGAATAATAACCCAGTAAGTTTGGAAAAAATTTCCGATGGGACTTACACAGAAATTGAATATAAGCAGTTAACAAATGATATAACAAACTTTTTGGTTTATGTTTCGGAGCCAGCAAAATTAAAAAGATATTCAATGGGTTTTTGGGTTTTACTATTTATATTTATATTTACGATTATAGCTTACTATACAAAAAAAGAATTCTGGAAAGACGTCCACTAAACTACTAGGTAAAAATTATGCATACCATGACACTATATTCAGATCCAGAAAGCGCTCAATCTCACAGAGTAAGAATAGTACTTGGAGAAAAAGACCTAGTATTTAATGTTGAAGATGTCTCTCATGGTGAAAATAATGAAGACCTCATTGCTTTAAATCCAAATAATACTACTCCAACATTTGTTGATAGAAATCTCGTGCTATACGAATCTAGAGTGATAATGGAATACCTAGATGAAAGATTTCCTCATCCGCCGCTCATGCCAGTTGATCCAGTGATTAGAGCAAAAACAAGAATGGTTTTGCATTATATAGAGAAAGATTTATATGGCTTGTTAGAAAGTGTTAAATCAAGTGGTGAAAAAAAAGCGTCTGCTGCAAAGCAGAAATTAAAAGATAATTTAATGATGTCTTTAGACTTTATTCAAGAAAAGAAATTTTTCCTTAGTGATGATTTTAGTATTATAGATTGTAGTATGGCTCCAATTCTATGGAGACTACCAGAATACGGAATTCAGTTGCCAGCTAGCGCAAAACCAATAATGAAATATGCAGATAGAATATTTGAGAGAACATCATTTATTGAAAATTTATCTGAGCAAGAAGAAGAGATAAGAAGTGAATTTTAAATAGATTTATTTGGGTTTAATATATTTTTAGGGTCAAATTGTTCTTTAATTTTTTTCATTAAAACTAAAGTATCTTTATTTATTTCTTTTTCTATGTATTGTTTTTTTATAATACCTATACCATGTTCCCCAGATAGAGTTCCATTTAATCGTAAAACTAAATCAAAAATTTCTTCTAAGCACTTTTTAGAGTTATCAGTCTCTTTCTCTTCCTTTGTTTTAAATAATAAGTTTACATGAATATTTCCATTGCCTGCATGGCCAAAATTTACAATTTTTATATTATATTTTTTAGAAATTTCTTCTAATGAATTTAGAAGATTTGTTAGGTTTGAAATTGGTACAACTATATCCTCATTTATTTTATAACCCCCAATTTCTCGTAATGCGGGCGACAGCGATTTTCTAGCAGACCATAGTTTTTCTATCTCATCTTTATTATCAGCAATCTTAATATTATTAAAATTACCTTCTTTTATTACTTTTATTACTTTATTTAGCATTAAGTCAATATACTCAAGCTCCCCATCAATTTCTAAAAGTATTGCTGATTTTATGCTGGTATCATAATGATCAGTTTTAATAGTATTTATTAGTTTTATAGACTCTCCATCAATAAATTCTAATTTATATGGTGTTATCGGTTGTGACATAAGGTTTATTATTGTTTGCGATGCATCTGCAACACTGTCAAAAGTAATTTCAACTGTTTTTATAGCGTTATTACACGGCAATATTTTTAACGTTGCTTCTGTTAATATCCCCAGTATCCCTTCTGACCCTGTGAATAGCCTAGTAAGGTCTAAACCGACAACTCCTTTAGAAGTTTTAACACCAGTTTTATAAATTTCACCTATACCCGATATAAATTCTAAACCTAATATGTTATCTCTTGGCGTTCCGTACTTTATTGCTCTAGGTCCAGCAGAATTGTTTGCAATATTTCCACCAATAGTTGAGTAGTCTTGACTTGAAGGATCTGGTCCCCAGAAAAAATTTTCTTTTTTTAGTTCTTTTTGTAATTCTTTATTAATAACGCCTGGTTGGACTTCACAAAATCTATTTTTGATATCAATATTTAAAATCTTATTCATTTTTTCTAAGGACAGAACAATGGATTTATCTATCGGAACGGACCCCCCAGTATTGCCTGTTCCGCGACCTCTAGTTGTTATAGGGATATTATTTTCAAAGCAGTATTTTACGATACTTTGTATTTGCAACTTATCATTTGCAAACAAAACACACTCGGGAACAACATGCATTTTGCTATTATCATAACCATATGCCCAGCAATCACCTCTCTCACTAAATACAAAGTTTTCTGGTAGTAATTTTTTAAAAAAATTTATATGTTTTTTATGCAACATAGTTTAAAAAGGCACTTCTTTGGCTTTACCGTTTCTGAATTTTACAATAATTAAGCTTCTCCTAATTTTATTAAATTCGTCCAATTGTAAATAACCCGTATTAGCTACCAAATACTTTTTCTTATTAATTTTTAAACTATTTATATTATATAGTATTTTTACTGAGTCCATTCCTATAGCAACAAATCTTAATAAATCACGCTTCTCCACATTATCCCTCAAACTTTTTTTTTGTAAAATATCTTTATTATTATATAACCATGGAATATCGCAAAACTTTATATCATTTAGATCTTGATTAATTTCTTTATTAATTACGCCATTATATATATGTGATGTTGAGTAAAAAGGCACATCTTCGGCAAAGTTGAAATTAAACTGAGGCTTTATAGATCTCATATTTTTAGAAGTGCCTACTGAAAATATCATATCTAAATTATTCGGTATATAAGGCTTGTACTGTAATTTTGTTTTTAAAATACTTTGCAAATAATCTTTTCTATTTATACTTTTTTCAATTTGCAGCAAGCTTTTTATTGATTTATTTATTTCCATTTCTTCATCTTTTTTATATTTTATAGTATTAATAACTTTACCGCCTAGTTCTTCAAATCTCATTGAAAAAGACTCCCCAATTCTTTTCCCCCATGTATTATCTGGGTACAAAAGTGATGCGTTGATATTTCCATCTATTATAGATTTTTCAGCTATACATATAGCTTCATCTTCTGGAAGTAGACCAAATTGATAGACTGCATCAGGGTATTTTTTAAAATTATTAGTATAATTAAGTGTTAGAATTGGAAGTTTATCTGAGCTGTGATTTATGATTTTATTTATTAAATTTTTTCTTATTGGTCCAATGACATAATCAAAATTGTTAGATAACATTTCATAATAAGTATCTCTTAAATTTATATTCTCATCTCCTGTGTCGAAGATTGATAATTCAGGTCTATTATTTTTGGAAATACTATTTAATTCCGCCTCAATACCTTCAAATATAACTTTACCAATCTTTGAATATTTTCCGGTCATAGGTAATAGTAAGGCAATTTTTTTTATTGGTGTTAAATTAGTTATTTCAATGGTTTCTTTTCTAATGAGAAGCTCGTCAATATTTATTTGAGTTTTACTGACATCAATAGTTCTAGATGTATTATTGTCAATTTCTTTATCTGATATAATCTCTATATAATTTGTATTGCAGCCACAAAGACATATACTTAACACTAATAAAATAGCGTATTTAGTAAAACAACTTTCTATTATGGGTTTAATAATTTGCATATCATCAGTACAAAAAAACAGAGTAATTATGGTACATTATATGTTGTTGCCACACCAATTGGTAATATAAATGATATTACTTATAGAGCTGTAAAAGTATTATCAAATGTTTATATTATAGCAACGGAAGATACTAGACATAGTAAAAAAATACTTAATTATTTTGGAATCAAGGCAAAGCAAATTAGTTATCATAAGCATAACGAAGCTGAGAGGTGTGATTATTTAATCAGGCTTCTTTTGGAAGGAAAAGATATAGCTTTAGTATCAGATGCAGGAACACCATCTATATCAGATCCAGGTGATATCATTATTTCAGAAGCGCATAAGAAAAATATTATGGTTTCACCAATCCCTGGCGTTTCATCAGTTATAGCAGCTATAAGTTCAAGCGGATTTTCTTCAGATGATTTTAAATTTATTGGTTTTTTACCTAAAAAAAACTCACAAAAAATAGATATTTTAAAAATAAAAAATAATTTTTCTTTAATTTTTTTTGAATCTCCTAATAGAGTTCTCAATACGTTAGAAGAGTTAAGAAAAATATATGGAGGACAAAAAAAAATATTAGTTGCTAAAGAAATTACAAAAATATATGAAAATATTAATTATTTATCTTTAGATGACTGGTTTGAATATTTCTCTGAAAATAATAATGAGAGGTTAAAGGGCGAGTTTGTTATTATTATTCCAAAAGAAAAGCTAACAAATAAAGATATATTAGATGGTAAAATTGAAAGTTTTATAATTCTTTTATTAAAAAATAATGTATCCTACAATTCAGCAATAAAAATCGTATGTACTTTTTATAAGCTTAATAAAAATAAAATATATAAAAAATATATCAATCTTGCAAAAAAATAGTTTTTAATATCTAATTAAGTTGAGTCGACTGTGCAATCGCTTTATTTTTAGGAATGAAGAGGAAAGTCTGGGCTCCATAGAGTAGAGTGCCAGGTAACACCTGGGAAGTGTGAACTTACGGAAAGTGCAACAGAAAATAAACCGCAATTTTATTGTAAGGGTGAAATGGTGAGGTAAGAGCTCACCGCAGTTAATAGCAATATTGCTGGCTAGGTAAACCCCACTCGGAGCAAGGCCAAATAGAAAAGCTATAGTGCTACTCGTGCTGCTTTTGGGTAGGCTGCTAGATGTGTTTGGTGACAAGCATACAAGATTAATGATTGTATTCAACAGAACCCAGCTTATAGGTCGACTCAATTTTTTATTTTTTTTGAAAAAATAAAATTCAAACTTAATGTTGTTTCTGAAGTAAATTATATACATCTATGATTTAAAGTATACTTTTCATAATCGAAATATTATGTAAGTCATTGACTAATATAGAAAAATCTTGACAAATACTTATTATGTTGCATTATTGTGGCTAATTGTGGGTAATTGTGGGGTTATTAGGAAATAATGTTTAAAGGTATTAGTAACTTAAGTATAGACGTTAAAGGAAGAGCTTCAATGCCTCAAAGGTATAGAAGAGATTTCCGTGAAAAAAATAAATGTAAATTAGTTATTACAGCTGATAAAGATAAATGCTTGTTAATTTATACACAAATTAAATGGGAAGGGATTGAGAAAAAACTTTCTAATCTTCCTTCTTATAATAAAGAAGCTAGATTAATTCAGAGATTATTAATTGGATATGCAACAGAGTCAGAAATAGATTCACAAGGAAGATTTTTAATTCCAAGTCCTCTAAGAGAGTATGCAGCTATTCAAAAGAAAATTGTATTACTTGGTCAGGGAAATAAGTTTGAACTTTGGTCAGAAAGTATTTGGAACAAGAACATAAAGTCGTGGCTTATAAGTCAAGATAGTGATGACTTAGGAAATACAGCTCTTAATGAACTAAAACTTTAGGAAACTTATTATGAGTTTTTCTCACAATCCAGTAATGATAAATAGAGTGATAGAAGGCTTAAATATAATTAGCAACGGAACATATGTTGATTGTACTTTTGGCAGAGGCGGGCATTCAAGAAATATTTTAGAAAAAATTGGAGAAAAAGGAAAGCTAATAGCTATTGATAAAGATAAAGCCGCTGAGGATTATGCTAAGGAATATTTTTCTAAATACAAAAGATTTTATTTTGAAAAAAGTAACTTTAGCGATATCGAATATATTTTAGAAAAATATAATGACTCTAAAAAAGTGAATGGAATATTATTAGATTTGGGAGTATCTTCTCCACAATTAGATGAAGCAGATAGAGGATTTAGCTTTATGAAAGAAGGTCCAATTGATATGAGAATGGATACGACAAATAAAATGACAGCAATGTTGTGGCTTCAGGAAGCAGAAATAGATGAAATAAGTAGAGTACTTAAAAAATATGGAGAAGAAAAATATTCTTACAGAATCGCTAAATCAATTAAGAAGTCTATAGAAGATAAATCATTAAAAACAACATTAGATTTATCAAATATTATTAATAACTGTTATCCAAAGAATAAATTATATAAAAAGAATCCTTCAACAAAGAGTTTTCAAGCTATAAGAATATTTATCAATAAAGAACTTCAAGAGCTCGAAAAGATTTTAAAAGATTGCTTGGAGTTGATTGAAAAAGAAGGAAGACTAGTTGTTATAAGTTTTCATTCTCTAGAAGACAGAATAGTAAAAAATTTTATAAATAAACATTCTGATGGAAAAAATATAATCAGTAAGCTGCCAATAACAAATATTAGCTCAAACTTGAGACTTAAAAAAGTAAAAATACCACTTAAGGCATCAGATGATGAAATTAACCAAAATGTAAGAGCAAGAAGTGCAAGAATTAGAGTAGCGGAAAAACTATGAGTAACTTAAAAATATATATAATTGGATTATTAATTGTTACAAATATAGCTCTTTCTTTTGCAATTGTATGGACCGAGCATTTAACAAGAACTCAATATAGAATTTTGCAGTCTTTATCTAATCAAAAATATAATTTAAAAACTGAGTGGAGAAAAGCTAGAGTAGAAAAAGGGAAATATGATTCATTAAGCAAAATAGAAAAAGATGCTCAAAATTTTTTAAACATGACTGCACCAAAAAAAAGAGAGTTAATATATATTTATGAATAATTTTTTAAAAAAAATAGCAAGGGTTGATATAATTAAATTTTTAATTATGATCTCGATTTTTGTAATCTTATTTAGGTGCTTTAATCTTCAGTATACTGATACAAAAAAATACTCAAATCTGATCAAAGGAATAGAAGTAAAAAATTATATTATAAGAACAAGTAGAGGATCTATTGTTGATAGAAATAATATAGTCTTGGCTGAAAGTATTCCTATGAATACCTTAATTGTAAATAACACAAAAAAATTTCTTAAAGATGAAAAATCTTTAAAAAAATTATGTGCGATATTAAATAAAGATTATAGAGATTTATTAAGAGAATTAAAAAATAGGGAAAATAAAAACTTTAGTTACATAAAAAATGGAAGATACCTATCTTCTGAAATTACTAATAAGATTATTGATCTTAATCTTAGTGGTGTAGAGTTTATTACAGAATTCCAAAGATATTATCCAGAAGGGGAGATCCTTGCTCCACTAATTGGTATGACAGATTTTCATCATAATGGACAAATGGGCATTGAAAAATCTTTCAATAGTTTGCTTATGGGTAACAATGGTGAAAAGATTGTTATGACGGATCTTCATGGTAAGGTGGTGAAAGAGATAAGACAGGTAAGTGCTCCTAAAGAGGGGAAAAAACTAACTCTTACAATAGATTCTAGACTGCAATATGTTGCTTATAGAGAGCTAAAAAATCAAGTTAGAAAAGTTAATGCAGAATCTGGTTCCGTAGTAATACTAGATAGTACAAATGGTGATATTTTAGCTACAGCAAGCTATCCATCATACAATCCCAATGACAGGAAAACATATAGTCCCGAAAAAGAAAGAAATAGAGTAATTATAGATTCTTTAGAGCCGGCATCTACAATCAAACCTTTTTTATTGGCAGCAGCACTGCATTCAGAGAAAGTAAATTTAAGTGATAACTTTGACACAAGCCCTGGTTACAGAAGATTAGATAATAAAACATATAAGGATATTAAAAACTTTGGAGAGTTAACTACTGAAGGAGTAATAATAAAGTCAAGTAATATAGGTAGCATAATGATTTCAGAAAAATTTAATAAAAAAATTTTTTATGATTTGTTAGAACACATTGGTATCGGAGAAAAAATTAATACAAATTTTCCTTCCGAGGTTGAAGGTGTGTTAACGCATTATAGCGAGTGGGGAAATTCTGATGTCAGATCACTTGCAATGGGTTATCATTGCAAAGTTACACCACTCCAGTTAGCAAAAGCCTATAGTGTGATTGCTAACAATGGCTTAGTAATTAATCCTAAAATTCTTAAAAGTGATAAAATTCAAATTAATGAAAGTAAAAAATATGAAAAAGAATTTAAGAAAGTTAAAAATGTAATAAAAAAAGTTATTGAAAGCGGAAGTGCAAAAAGAGCTGCAATAGAGGGTTACACTGCTGGAGGGAAAACTGGTACTGCAAAATTATATATAGGTGGAAACAAAAAAAATAAATACAGTGATGATGACCATATTTCATTATTTGCAGGCATAACCCCATTAATAAAATCTAAATTAGTAATAGTAGTAGTTATAAATAAACCTAAAACCAAAATTCATTTTGGTGGTTATGTTGCAGCACCAGTGTTCAAAAAAATCGCAACAGATTCTTTAAGAATTTTAAATATTAATCCAGATAATATTTTGGATTACCAAAAAAAAGTTTCAAATGAAGTTGAAAAACTAGATAGATATCCTTATAAAAACCCGGAGGTAAGTAATGTCTTTTGAATTAATTGATACTAAAGAGCAAAAAGCTGATATTAAAGTAGTAGGCGTTGGTGGTTGTGGAAATAATGCAATTGAGTACATGATATTAAATAAAGTTAGTGGCGTTGACTTTATATGTGTAAATACTGATGCACAAGACTTAAAAAATAATCCTGTTAGCGAGAATAGAAAATGTAATATTGGCCATAATATTACAAGGGGATTAGGTGCTGGTGCAAATCCTGATATTGGAAGGCAAGCAGCAATAGAGGATAGAGATAAGCTTAAAGAATCAATAGAAAATTGTGACATGTTATTCATAACTGCCGGCATGGGAGGTGGAACTGGAACTGGGGCTTCACCAGTAATAGCAGAGTTAGCAAAAGAGTTAGGTATTTTGACAGTTGCGGTTGTGACAAAGCCTTGGGAATACGAAAAGAAAAAACGAATGCTTAATGCTGAAAAAGGAATTGAAGAATTAAGAAGTAAGGTTGATTCATTAATAATTATTCCAAATGATAAATTATGTTTAGATGATGATATGCCCTTATCTGAAGCAAAAAATCAATCAAATGCAGTTTTAGAAAGAGCGGTTGGGGGAATAGCAGAATTGATAACAAAACCTGGCGAAATAAACTTAGATTTTGCAGATGTAAAGAGTGTTATGTCAAACGCTGGTTCAACAATGATGGGAAGTGGTGTTGGAGAAGGAATAGATAGAGCGGAAGATGCAATTCAACAAGCAATAGCAAGCCCATTATTAGAGGATGTTGATGTTAAGGATGCAAAAGGATTACTAATAAATATTACATCAAATGGAAGCTTAACTAATGGCGAATTTAAAGCAATCGGAGACCATATTGGAAGCTTAGTTGATGAAGAAGAAGCAGATGTAATAGTTGGAACAACGATAGACGAGTCATTAGAAGATAAAATAAAAGTAACAGTTGTAGCAACAGGGATGAGAAATTCTCACAGCGAAAAAGTAATATTACCAAAAGTTGATGTTATTTTAGATACTGCTGAGAGCAATAGAGTATTAGAAGATAAGAAATTTATAGAAATAAATAATATAGAAGATCCTGAAGACATTCCAAGTGAAGTGGTAACAAGTAATAATGAAAATCAAGAAGAAAGTTTATTTAACTATACAAAACAGGACGAATATGTTTCTGCTAAAAATATAGAAGATAAAAAAGAAAGTGTAATTAAAAGTGATAACAACATTCAGCATAAGAAAAATAGTAATGGAGAGTTAGATTTAGACTTTTTGGACATACCAGCTTTTTTAAGGAAGCAAGCAGATTAAATATATAAAATACAGGAGGTTTAAGTGAAAAATATAATGTACTACGGGTTGATAATAATTGGTTTTACCTTACTGATAGGTTGTAATACAGTTGATGGAATAGGAAGAGATATTTCTGCTGCTGCTGAATGGGTAAGTGGTGAAGTTAACGAAGAATAATAAAATAAAAAATTTAAATGAAACTAAAATCTCTTATTAATGATAAAAAATTATCAATAGATAATATAAATATTGTAGGATTAAGCGAAAACAGTAAAGAAATAAAAAAAAACTATATTTTTTTTATAAAAGAGACAAAAAATTTTAAAAGTTCTTATATTGATGAAGCTGTAAACAATGGTGCTAAATTAATAATTTATAGTAAGGATTGTCAATTAAATATAAAAAAATATAATAAACTATGCTATTTTTATGCTGTTGATGATATAGATAGAGCTATATCAAAGTTGTCCGAAAAATTCCATAAAGTAAAAAAAAATAAAATTAAAATATACGGAATAACTGGTACTAATGGGAAGAGTACGGTATCAAATTTTATAGCTCAATTGATAACGTTACAAAAAGAAAAAGCAGGTTTAATAGGAACTTTAGGTAACGGAATATATCCAAAACTTAGCCAGAAAAACTTGACCACACCCAATATAATAAACATTAATAAGTACATATCACAGTTCTTTAATAAAGAGGCTTCAGCAGTAGTAATTGAGGCTTCATCTCATGGTATAAAACAAAATAGGATACAAGGAATAAATTTTGATACGGTTATTTTTACAAACTTAACACATGATCATTTAGACTATCATAAAAATATGAAAGATTACTATAATACAAAACTGAAGTTATTTACAAAGTATAAAAGTAAGAGAAAAATAATTTGTATAGATAATTATTATGGTAAAAAAATTTACAAAGATATTAAAAATAGAAATAAAGTTAAAACCGTATCTATAAGCAATAGTAAAGCAGATTTTTATGCAAGTGATATAACTTACTATAGGTATGGCATTAAATTTAAAATTCATTCAAATTATGGAGATAAAGAAATAAATATAAAAATGTTTGGTGAATTTAACGTAATAAATATTTTGCTTGCAGTAGCCTCTTTGGCAACAAATAAGATTAAGTATAACTTAATAATCAATAATATAATAAAATTGAAACCTATAGATGGGAGAATGAACAAATATTATAAAGTTGGCTACCCAACAACATTTATTGACTTCGCACATACACCAGATGCTATGAAGCAGGTTATAGTCTCAATAAAAAAACATTTTCCGAAAAATAAAATTATAACTATATTTGGATGTGGGGGAGAAAGAGATACTAAAAAAAGAAAAAGTATGGGTGAAATTGCCTGCAAGCTATCAGATCACATTATTATTACAAATGATAATCCAAGAAATGAAAGTCAGAAAAAAATTACAGAAGATATTATATTAGGAATAAAAAAAAATAAAAAATATCAAGTAGTTTTAGACAGATCAAAAGCAATAAAAAAATCATTAAATAGAAGTAATTTTGACAAAGTAGTTCTTATACTAGGAAAAGGCCATGAACAATTCCAGATCGTAAAAAGTAAAAAAATTGCCTACAGTGATAAAAGTGAAGTTATTAAACTAATGGTATAACTTATGAAAAAATATTCTTTAATTGAAATAGCAGCACATTTAGACGGAGAGCTTTATGGTGAAGACATTTTAGTAAGTGGTTTTTCAATAGATTCAAGAACAATAAGTAAAGGAGATGTATTTATTTGTATTAAGGGAGTAAAATATGACGGACATGATTTTATTATAGATTCATTAAAGATAGCATCTTGTGTTATAACAACAAAAAAAATTAAAAATATTAATCTTAAGGAAAAATCTTATATTTTAGTAGAAGATACATTAAAAGCGTTACAAAACCTAAGCTCATTCATAAGAAAGCAAACTAAAGCAAAGGTTATTGCTATTACAGGTTCAAATGGAAAAACAACTGTTAAAGAAATGGTTGCACACATACTATCCGATTTTAAAGTTAGCTATACAAAAGGAAATTTAAATAATCATATAGGTGTGCCTTTAACACTTCTATCAATAAAACAGGACGATGAGTATGTAGTTGTAGAAATAGGAGCTAACAATTTAGGAGAAATTGGACCACTAGCAGAATTAGTAAATCCTGATGTTGCTGCAGTAACAAATATTGGATATGCACATATAGAAGGATTTGGAACACTGGAAAATACAGCAAAGGAAAAATATAGTATATTTAAATATATAGATAAAAATGGAATTGCAGTTATAAATAATCAGGACAAGTTTAGAAAAATTATTAATAAAAAGAGCAAAAAAATATATTTTGGATATGAAAAAAATAATTACGATAAAATAAAAAAAACAGTTAGAAATATTTTTTATAAAACAAATTTTTTAACTATAAAAAAAATAGAAAGTAATATATTAAAATTAAATTATAATTCACATGAAGAGTCTATTAAGCTAAATTTAAATGGCGACCATAATTTTTTAAATACAGCTTGTGCTGCTTCAATTGCTATCTCTTTAGGAATTAGTTTAAAAGAAATTAAAAAAAAGTTAGAAAAATTTGAGACTATATCCTCACGCTTAAAAATTCATGAATTAGAAAATAATATTAAAATCATTGACGATTGTTATAATGCAAATCCAAGTTCATTTAAAGCAGCAATATCTTTTTTATCAAGTATTAATCTTAAGAAATTGGTTTTAATGGGTGATATGGTAGAGTTAGGAAAAGATACTGAAAAATACCATTCAGATATTGGTAGATATGCTAAAACTATGGGTATTGATAAGTTCTTAAGTATTGGTAAACATAGTAAATATGCATCTGATATTTTTGGTTTAGATGGCCAGCATTTTAATGATTCTAGTAGTTTAAAATCATATTTAAATACTAATATTGATCCGTACACATGCATACTTATAAAAGGTTCAAGATCAGCTAAGCTTGAAGAGTATGTTAATTTTTTAAAAATTAGGGGTAATTAATAATGTTTTTATTTTTACTAGATTATTTAAGTAGTTTAAATACTAATTTCTTAGTTTTTGAATATATTACTCTTAGAGCAATATTTAGTATTATTACAGCGCTTTTAATTTCTTTGCTTCTTGGACCTTATATTATAAAAAAGTTTTCTATTAATAATTTATCTGAAGTAATTAGAGATGATGGTCCTAAGTCCCATATAAGTAAAGCTGGAACACCTACTATGGGAGGGCTACTAATTTTATCTTCCTTATTAATAACAACTTTAATTTGGTCTGATCTAGAAAATAAGTATACACAGTATCTTATCCTCACAACTTTATTCTTTGCTGCTATTGGTTTTATTGATGACTATAAAAAATTGACAAAAAATAAAAATGGAATGCCTGCAAGATTAAAAATAATATTACAGTTTTTTGTAGCTGGAATAATTTCTATATTGATGTTTAGTCAGATCGAATCAGTGCAAGAACAGCAATTTATAATACCCTTTTTTAAGCATATTGTTATTGATCTTGGCATATATTTTATTCCTTTAACAATACTTGTAATAGTTTCTACTAGCAACGCTGTTAATTTAACGGATGGACTTGATGGGCTAGCAATAATGCCAATAGTTTTAGTTAGCGGAGCTTTAGGAGTTTTTGCTTATTTAAGCGGAAATATTAATTTCTCAGAGTATCTATTAATTCCGTATGTAAAAGATTCTGCTGAGATAACAATATTTATAGGAGCGCTAATTGGGTCTGGATTAGGTTTTCTATGGTTTAATACTTATCCAGCGCAAGTATTTATGGGAGATGTGGGGGCTCTATCATTGGGAGCCGCTGTAGGGCTAATGGCTGTAATTGTGAGGCAAGAAATTGTATTAATTATTATGGGTGGAATATTCGTATTAGAAGCTCTATCAGTTATTATTCAAGTGCTTTCTTTTAAATACAGAAAAAAAAGAGTTTTTTTAATGGCGCCATTTCACCACCACTTTGAGCAAAAAGGCTGGCCTGAGCCTAAAGTAGTAGTAAGATTCTGGATTATCAGCTTTATACTTATTTTAATAGGTTTGGCAACTTTAAAACTAAGATAAAGAATATAGCACTTATGAAAAATAGCAACTTACCAGTAGCAATAATCGGACTTGGGAAAACAGGTGTGTCAGTTGCAAAATATTTAAAAATTAACAATAAAAATTTCATAGCATACGATACAAGAGAAAACTTAAAAATTACTGATGAAATAAAAAAATATGTTGATAGTCAGCGTATAGTTTTAGGTAAATTAGAAAAAAGTTTTATAGATAAGCATGATTACTTCATAGTAAGCCCAGGCGTTAAAATAGAAAAACAATTCTTAAAAAAAATAATAAAAAATAAAAAAAACATACAAACTGATATTGATTTATTTAATGAGTCATGTAATGGCAAGACAATATGCATAACGGGATCTAATGGAAAAACGACAGTAACAGCAATTTTAGAATACGTTTTGAGAAAAATGGGAAAAAAGGTAAAAGCAGGAGGAAATATTGGACTTCCAGCATTAGAGTTAACCTATGAAAATTATGAATATAATATTTTAGAGTTATCAAGTTTTCAACTTGAAATGACAAAAAAAATTAATTGTATTACATCACTCATAACAAATATAACTGAAGATCATCTTGATAGACATGAAACACTTGAGAATTATATTAATATAAAGCATAAAATATTTAATAATGCAGAAAATATAATTATAAACAGGAATGATAACAATATTAGAAAAGAGAAAGTTATTTACAAGTACACTTTTGGAAGTGATGAACCTAAAAATAATAACAGTTTTGGAATACGTATAAAAAATAAAAAAAAATATATTTATCATGGCAATAAGAAAATTTTAGAAGAAGATGAGATACAATTAATAGGTCTACATAACTTAGTAAATATATGTTCTTGTTTAAGCATAATTCAATCTATAGGCGAGGATGTAAATGATGCCTTACAATATATAAGAAAATTTGAATGTATAGACCATAGGATGGAGAAGTTTCTTTACAAAGATGATATAAAATGGATTAATGATTCTAAAGCAACAAATATAGAATCAACAATATCAGCACTAAATTCATTAGATGAAAATATCATTTTAATTTTAGGAGGTAAGTCAAAGACTAATAATTATAAAAAGTTAAACGAAATTATTGGTAAAAAAGTATCAGCCTTAATATTATTTGGAGAATGCAAAAATTTACTGAATAGGGAAATTACATCAATAAGTAATATTTTTTTGGCTGATAACATTAATGCTGCTTCAGAAAAAGCAAGATTATATGCTAAAAAAATTATAGAAAAAGAAAGTATGCCTGTTTGTATTTTACTTTCTCCAGCATGTGCAAGTTATGATATGTTTGAATCCTTTGAAGAGAGGGGGATTTTATTTAAAAAATTTGTAATGGAAAATTACAGTTAGTGTATGGAAAAAAATAATAAAAACAATTTAAGTAATATAATTAAACCATTTTTCGATTTGAGCTTTTTTTTTCTTATAGTCACAATAATATTATTTGGTCTATTAATTTTAACAACATCATCAATAGAATTATCTTATAAAAATTATGGTGAACCATTTTATTATAGTTTTCAGCAAATAGGTTATTTAATTTTTAGTGTTTTTGTATGTTCTTTTTTTTTATTCTTAAGTTCAGAAAATTTAAAAAAAAATTACAAAGTGTTTTTACTATTTTTTCTATTTTTACTAGTTTTAGTTGTTATTCCTGATATAGGTAAAACTGTAAATAATAGTACTAGGTGGTTAAGCTACGGTGGGCTTAATATTCAACCATCCGAATTTTTTAAATTATTCTATGTAATTTGGCTGTGTGCATACTTAGATTACAATAAAAAAAATATTCACAAATTTGAGATTTTTATAATTCCAATATTATGTTTTTTTATCAGTGCTATTCTTCTTTTGAAGCAGCCTGATTTTGGATCAACAGCAGTCATATTTCTAATGACTTTCGTCATGCTGTTTATTGCAAGAGCTAAGATTTTTCACCTTATGACATTATTTTTTTCAGGAGCAATAGGAGCTTCTATCTTGATATATCTTAGCCCAGAAAGATTATCGAGATTTAATTTAATTGAACCATGCAGTGATTATTTGGGTGATGGATATCATCTATGCTGGTCATTAATGGCAATTGGAAGTGGAGGAATTTTTGGGAAAGGCCTGGGTGCTAGCACAACGAAACTTTCATATCTATATGGAGCACATACAGATTTTATATTTGCTATCCTCGCTGAAGAACTTGGTATATTTGGAGTTGTATTTACAATTATTTTATTTTATTTATTTATCAAGAAGTGTTTTTTTGTAGGAGATAAAGCTTTAAGAGTTGGTTTAATATTTCAAGGTTATTTATCATATGCAATTGGAATATTTATTACATTGCAGGCTTTCTTAAGTATGGCTGTAACACTTGGAATCGCTCCAACTAAGGGATTAGCTATGCCTTTTTTTAGTTATGGTGGAAGTAATTATTTAGTTTCTATATTATCAATAACTATAGTATTAAGAATATATAGAGATGTTTATAAGCAAAGCTTAAATAGTTCATTAAGGTAATACATGAATAGCGACCAAAATAAAATAGTAATTTTTGCAGCTGGTACAGGTGGACATATTTACCCTGGAATTTCTATAGCAAAAGAACTGATTCAGAATGGCTTTTCAGTATTGTGGGTTGGTACTAAAAAAGGTATAGAAAATAAGATAGTGCCAGAAGCTGAAATACTAATAGAATATGTAAACTTTTCTGGCTTAAGGGGGAAAGGGTTACTTGCATATATAAAGCTTCCATTTAGCTTGTTAAGAGCAATAATCCAATCTATTGTCTTAATTAGAAAATATAAACCTCAGATTGCTTTATCTATGGGAGGCTATATTAGCTTTCCTTGTTGCATAGCTTCTTATCTTTTAAGAATACCAATTGTAATTCATGAGCAAAATATAATATTTGGAATGGCTAATAATATTTTAAGGCATTTATCTAAAAAAGTTATATTGGGTTTTCCAATGAATTTAAAAAATATAAAATATAAATATTTAGGAAATCCAAGTAGGTATGAAAATATTAACAAAAAAGTAAAAATAAAATCTGAAAAAAAAATTAATATTTTAGTGGTAGGAGGGAGTCTTGGAGCCAAGATATTCAACGAAGTAATACCTAAAACAATATATAGTTTAAAAGAAACTACGAAATATGAAATTAATGTTATACATCAGACAGGAAAAACAATTAAAACTGCAACCGATCAATATAGAAATATTGACGTAAATATTGATATAAGAGAATATATTGATCCCATGATCAATGTTTACGAATGGTGCGATATTATTATATGTAGGGGAGGCGCTATAACATTAACAGAACTAATGAATTTAGGAATTGCATCTATAATAGTTCCTTTTCCATATGCGACAGATAACCACCAAATGAAAAATAGTAGGTACTTGGAAAGTCATGATGCAGCAATTGTAATTAATCAAAAAAATTTTACGCATGATCACTTAGCGAGCATAATTAAGTCATTTATAGAGAATCCAGAATTAAAACAGTCTTTATCAGAAAATATTTTAAAACTGAATAAAAAAGATGCTACAAAAAATATTTGCGATGAAATAATTAGTGAAATAGAAAATAATTAAAATGAAAAGTGATTTAAAAAATAAAATCATGAGTAGGGTAAAAAAAATACATTTTATTGGTATTGGCGGAAGTGGTATGTCAGGTATAGCTTCAATATTATCTGATTTAGGTTATATTGTTTCAGGATCAGATTTAAATTCTTCAAAAACTACCGAGTCACTTATTAGTAAAGGTATTGTTATTTCGATAGGACATAATAAAGATAATATTTTATCAAAAGATGTTGTTGTGGTATCAAGCGCTATTAAAGGCGACAATGTTGAATATAAATATGCGCAAGATCTAAATATCCCAATAATAAAGCGAGCAGAGATGTTAGCTGAATTAATGAGATTTAGTTATGGTATTGCTATTGCAGGTACACATGGAAAAACATCAACAACTTCAATACTCTCTCATATTCTCAATGAGGCTAATTATGACCCCACTTATATAATCGGTGGAAAAATTATTAATTCAGAAAACTCAAAGTTAGGTTCTAGCGACTATCTGATCGCTGAAGCCGATGAGAGCGATGCTTCATTTCTACATCTACAGCCATTAATGTCAGTTATTACCAATATCGACAAAGATCATCTTGAGAATCATGAAAATAGCTTTGATGTACTTAAGAAAAATTTCTTAGAATTTATAAATAATTTACCATTTTATGGATTGTGCTTTTTAAATATAAACGATATCAATACCAAATCAATAATTAGCAAGGTATCAAGACCAGTAAAGACGTTTGGAATTGATATAAGCGCCGATTACAAAGCAAAGTCAATTAATTTTGATTCGATACCTTCAAAGTATTTATATATTGAAAATGAAAAAGAGTATGAAATAAGGTTAAATATGCCAGGACACTATAACGCCTCAAATTCATTGGCAGCACTAGCCGTATGTAGAGAATTAGGTGTTCCAATAAAAACTATACAAAAGGCTATAGAAAATTTTCCTGGTATCAGTAGAAGATTTGAAGTAATAGGCAATTTTCAAGTAAATAACAATTTCTTTACCTGGATAGATGATTACGGACATCATCCGTCAGAGATGAAAGAAGTTATTGAAACAATCAATAAAGTTTGGGCTAATAGAAGGGTGATAACAGTTTTCCAGCCACATAGATATTCCAGAACAGCAGAACATTTCAATCAGTTCGTAGATATATTAAAAAATGTTCAAAATTTAATTCTAATGGATATATATCCAGCAAACGAAAAACCTATAGAAAATATTACCTCAGAAGCACTAGTAGCGGAAATTAAAAAATATAAAGTAAATGTAGTGCTATTAAACTCAGAAAAAGAACTGTCAGATTATATAAATATGATAATAAAAGATAAAGATATTTTATTAACTATGGGTGCAGGAAATATTTCAAAATTTGTTAATTATTATAAAAATACTTTAAATTAAAATGAAAAATATTTATAAAATTAAGAAGAAAATTAGAGGAAATCTAAAAGAAAATATATCTTTGAAAAATTACAATACGTGGAAAGTAGGTGGAAAAGCAGAGTATTTATTTGAACCATATGACGTAGAAGATTTAAAAGTTTTTTTAAGTTTGCTAAATGATGAAAAAATAACTTTTATAGGCAATGGAAGTAATGTACTTATTCGTGACAACGGAATAAAAGGATTTGTCGTATGTTTAAAAAAATCACTCAATAACTATTACTTGAATAATAACAAACAATTTGTTTTTGAAGCTGGTTTATCCTGTATGAAAATTGCTCAAATCACAGCAAAAAAAAACTATAAAGGTTTAGAATTTCTTTGTGGAATACCTGGAACACTTGGAGGAGCATTAAGAATGAATGCGGGGTGCTATGGTGGTAACATATGGGAGAATGTTTCAAAAGTAATTTTAATGAACAGAAAAGGTATATTAGTTGAAAAAGATAGACTAGAATTTGATGTAAGTTATAGAAATGTTGAGTTAAAGGATGATAATTTTTTTATAAGCGCAACATTCGACTTAAAATTAAATGAATTAAATGATTCATTAGATATAATAAAAAAATTTTTAAAAGATAGAAGAATTAAGCAACCTACAGGTTTGCCAAGTTGTGGATCTGTTTTTAAAAATCCAAAAAATTTATATGCTGCCAACTTAGTAGATTCATTAGGACTAAAAGGTTATCGAATTGGGGGAGCTTACATATCTAAAAAACATGCTAATTTTATTATTACAGAGAAAAATGCTAAATCAAATGATGTTGAAGAATTAATCAGTTATATACAAAAGAAGGTGCATGAAGAGAAGAATATATATTTAGAAACAGAAGTGCAATTTATAGGTATTAAACAATGATGAAAACATATGGAAAAGTTCTTGTAATAATGGGCGGCTGGTCAAACGAGAGAGAGATATCTCTAATATCAGGAAAAAGTGTATATAATTCATTAATATCTTCAGGAGTTGATGCATTAGAATTAGACTTAGATAAAAATAATATTGAGAATATAAAAAAAATATCGCCAGAAAGAGTATTTATAGTTTTACACGGTAAAGGCGGAGAAGATGGAGAAATACAATCATATCTTGATAAACTATCTATTCCATATACTGGTAGTAGTAGTAAGTCCTCAAAGGCTTGCATGAACAAAAGATATACTAAAGAAATCCTTTTAGAAAACCTCATACCAACACCAGAATATAAACAAATTAACAGCAAGACAAATATTGAAGAAATAGAAGCAAGTTTTAATTATCCATTTGTAATAAAACCTTCTTCAGAAGGCTCTAGTATTGGAGTACATATAGTTGAAAATGAAAAAGATTGTAAGAAAGCTATATTAGATAATACAAAAATAAGCAATGATTTTATATTGGAGGAATATATAAAGGGAAATGAATATACAATTGGAATACTAAATAATTATGCATTACCAGCAATTAAATTAGAACCACCAGGTAAATTTTATGACTATAATGCAAAGTATAATTCAAAAAAAATGAAGTATATCTGCCCCTCAAAATTATCTAAAGATATCGAAGAGCATATGAAAGAACTATCATTAAAAACATTTAAAGCATTAGAATGCAATGGGTGGGGACGTGTTGATATTATATTAGATGAAAAAGAACAAAAACCATGGGTGATAGAAATAAATACAGTTCCAGGTATGACGGAACATAGTTTATTACCTATGGCAGCCAAAGAAAATAATATAAATTTCGATGATCTAGTACTAAAAATTTTAGATACGTCTTTTGATTAAAATCTATGATTTTAAAAAAAAAAATTACAATTATATTATTATTAATTATAATAATTATTATTGCATTTATTATAAAAAATAATTTGAATAATGAAAAAACATATTTTCAGATTACAGATATAACTATTGATTTAAAAAATATAGAAAATTCAAGCGTGGATGATATACGAGAAGTAGCGAAGAAATATGTGAGATCAAAATCTTTTTTTAATGTTGATATTAATTATTTGCAAAGCAAAATAGAGAATATTGATTGGATTAGTTCCGCAAATATTAGACGATCCTATCCAAATGAAATTATAATATTTGTAACAGAACATATTCCTATTGCTATATGGAATAATAAAGATTATTTAAATCAATACGGAGAAATTTTTACTGCAAATAAAAAAAATAATAAATTTCCAATATTGATTTCAAAAAATAATAAAAATAAAATTATTTTCGAGTATCTTTCTTTATTTTCAAATGATCTTATAAGACATAATATAAATGAGAAAGTTGTGAAAATTATAGAAGATGATATTAGGTCTATATCTGTTATTTTATCATCAGGCATTACTATTAAGCTTGGATCTAAAAATGTTAAAGAAAAAATTGATATATTTTTCAAAGTTTACCAAACACTAAATAGTAGCGATTTAAGTAAAATGCGGTATATTGACATGAGGTATTCAAATGGATTTTCTGTTGGGTGGAAATAAAGTTGGTGGATTATGGCAAAAAATGATAAAAATTTAATAGTTGGTTTAGATATAGGAACTTCATATGTCAAAGCTATTGTTGGCTCTATTAATGAGGATAATGAAATTGATTTTCTCGGAGTTGGGCGTTCAAAATCTTTAGGCATGAAAAGAGGGGTTGTAATTGATATAAATTCAACAGTTCAATCAATTGGAAAATCAATTGAAGAAGCTGAACTAGTTAGTGGATATAAGATTCATTCCGCACATGTAAGTATTTCAGGAAAACATATACAAAGTTTTAATGCTACAGGTAGAGCAGCAATTTCAGACAATAAAGAAGTATCAAGCCAAGACTTAAAATCTGTGGAAGAATCTGCTAAAGCCATCACTCTCTCAAATGATCAAGAAATTTTACACGTGCTTGCAAAAGACTACGAAATAGATGGTCAAGATGGAATTAAAGTCCCTCTTGGCATGTCAGGAATTGCTCTTGATGGAAGATATCATTTAGTAACTGGAGCAAAAAATGCAAGAGATAATATTGAGAAATGCATAAAGAAATGTTCAATTGAGCCTGAGGGCGTTGTCCTAGAGCAGTTAGCTTCTAGTATGTCAGTACTAACCGAAGATGAAAAAGATCTTGGTGTATGTTTGGTTGATATTGGAGGAGGCACAACTGATATAGCAATATTTAGTAACGGAGCTATAGAATTTACCTCATCTGTTCCATTGGGTGGAGATCAAGTTACAAATGATCTTGCTCAAGCATTAAAAACATCCACATATAATGCAGAAGAACTTAAAATCACACATGGATGTATAGCTAATGAATTATCCAGCGATGATATTATAGAAGTTCCGGGAGTAGGTGATAGAGCACCTAGATCTATACAACGATATACACTAGTTGAGGTTATGAGTTTGAGGTACCAAGAGGTTTTTAATTTCATAAATGAGAAGATTTCTCAAAGTGGTTTTGAAGAAAAAATACCTGCCGGTGTAGTTCTTACAGGCGGAAGTTCAAAAGCAGAAGGTATTGAAGATCTTGCAGAAGAAATATTTCATAAGCAAGTACGAATTGGAATACCACAATACTTATATGGGGGATCAGAGGATATCGTGAAAAACCCTGAATATGCTACTAGCGTAGGTTTGCTATTATATGCACAAAAGCAGCTTAACCCTCAAATAGACCCAGTAAATGAAGATTTCACTCACGCAGCAAAGAAGCTATTTAGAAGTTTATTTTATAATTAATTAATAATATTAGTATACAAAATATAAAATTGGCATATTATGTGCATAATTTATATAATATCTATAAATTTTTCTATAGGTAGTAAAATTATAAATAATAAATAATAAAAATAAATAATTATGATTAATCAAAGAACAATAAAAAACACTATCAAAGCTACAGGTATCGGACTTCATACAGGGGAAAAAATAACATTGACTCTGATTCCTGCTCCAGCAGAAACTGGAATAATATTTGTTAGAACAGATATTGAGCCGAAAATTGAAATAAAGGCTTGCCCAAAAAATGTGGGAGATACTACTCTTTCCACAACATTAATATCAAAAACAGTCAGAGTTTCAACAGTTGAACACCTTCTTTCTGCTATTGCTGGTCTAGGAATTGATAATTTATATATACAACTTGATGGCCCGGAAGTTCCAATAATGGATGGTAGTGCAGGACCATTTGTTTTTCTTCTTCAGTCAGCTGGTATTAAAGAGCAAGCAAAATCAAAAAAATTTATTAGAATATTGAAACCAATTGAAGTTAAAGATGACGTCACTGGAAAATGGGTAAAATTCGCGCCTTTTGAGGGCTTTAAAGTCGCTTTTACTATTGGATTTGATCATCCTGTATTTAATGATAAAACTCATTCTGCAGTATTAGATTTTTCAACAGTATCATTTGTTAAAGAAGTAAGCAGAGCAAGAACGTTTGGATTTATGAGGGATGTAGAATTATTAAGGTCTAAAAATCTAGCTTTGGGTGGAAGCTTAGAAAATGCTGTTGTTGTTGATGATCATAGAGTTCTAAATAAAGATGGATTAAGATATGAAGATGAATTTGTGAAGCATAAAATCTTAGATGCCGTTGGAGACTTATACTTGCTTGGTAAAAGTTTAATTGGATCTTTTGAAGGTTATAAATCTGGGCATGATCTAAATAATAAGTTACTTAGAAAATTATTAGAAACCCAAGATGCCTGGGAAGAAGTAGGGTATAAATCATCTGAAGAATTGCCTATAAACTATATAGATGCATATAGCAATGCTGAAGTTTAATTAAATATAAGGATCTTTGATAATTTTAAATTTAATTTTTTTTACTTCTTTGTTTAGTAAACTAGAAAACTCGGAATTCACATCTTTTAAGATTTCTCGTTGATAATTCCTAGCAGAATTAAGATTAGAGCTATTAGTTGCCCCTAAAATTAAAATACTGTCTGAAATATTGCAAGCAAAACAGATTATTTGAGAATTTGTATATTTAGTTATATATTTTGTTATCATTTCAAGTATTTTAGCTTTTTCTAATATACTAATATCAATTTGGCTACTAAGTTTTTTCATATATATAATATTATTAACATAAATTAGTTGTATAATGACAATCTTTAATAAAATTTAAAAAAAATGCAAATAATAATTTTCAAATCTAGTAAAAATAAATCATCATCATACAAGATTAATGGTTCAACATTTATTATTATAATTGGTTTCTTGATATCATCTCTAGTTTTTTTGTTAAGTTCATCAATATATATATATGGATACAAAATTGGGTACAAGGACCTCTTTGACGAAACAGTTTTTGAGCTAGAAAAATATAAAAATGAAATTCAACTAGTTAAACAAGAAAATAAGGATAAAATGCAGTTTTTTTCTCAAAAATTAATAACTATGTCTTCTGAAATTGAGAGTCTCAATGCATTAGGCCACAAAATATCAAGTATTGCGAAAATTAATAAAAAAGAATTTAACTTTAAAAAACCAAGGTATATAGGTGGAACAAATAAAATTAATATTGAATTTGAATATAATTCAGATTTTGATAAATACTTAGACAAGATGCTTATAGATTTATCAATAAAAGAAAATAATCTTAAATACTTATTTAAATTAGTAAATAATATGGAGATGAAGGAGCAATTTCTACCCACAGGTTTTCCTTCAAAAAAAGGATACATATCATCTGACTATGGAAATAGGGAAAACCCATTTTCAAAAAAAATGCATTTTCATAAAGGTATAGATATAGCACATAAAATGGAAACAGATATATTCTCTCTTGCGGCTGGGGAAG
>CAJYAP010000008.1 GCA_913065025.1 uncultured Gammaproteobacteria bacterium | reverse complement strand
GACATATGCATTGCATCCCTATCATATTTAAGACCATTTGATTCGTCATTGGCATCTGGATTAGTAAAAGCATGCGCAACACCACCAAAGATATGCACAAACCATTTTGTATTTTTTTCTTTTAATTCAGTTAGGAGATTTTTAAGATCATTTTCTGTTGCATAAGGATCTTCGTCACCATGCAATATTAGTACTGGAGTTTTTATATTTTTAGGGTTACCTATATTTGGCCTGTCATATATTCCATGAAAAGAAACAACTAAATTTAATTCTGCACCAGATCTAGCTAAATCAAGAACACATCTCCCGCCAAAACAGTATCCAATTGCTGCGACTTTATTGCTGTCAACCAGCTTTTGATCTTTTAATAAAGTTAAGCAATGATTTAATCTTTTTGATATTACAGTTCTATCTTTCGATAGTTCATTCATTAAATCTAAAGACTCTTCTGGTGTTTTTCCTCTTATCCCTTTTCCATAAAGATCGACAGCAAATGCAAAATATCCAGCTTTTGCTAAAAACTCACATTTTCTTTCTTCTAACTTAGAGCATCCTGAATATTGATGAGATACTAAAATTCCAGAAAGGGGTTTTTCAATTTCATTATCATAACAAATGAATCCCTGAAATGTATCAGTACCAATTTGATAATCATATTGTTCTTTAACGATCATATGTCTTTATAAAATATAACTATGTTAAACGAATTTGCAAAAATATTATTTATATAATACTTTAAATAAATTATGAAGACTATTAATTTAAATCTCAACATCAATACTAAACCAAAATGCTTAATTGATATTACTTATGAAATTTCTCAACAAGTGGAAAACTCAAAAGTCCAAAATGGATTGTGTTCTTTATTTATACAACATACCTCCGCTTCATTAATAATACAAGAAAACGCAGACCCATCTGTTTTAAGAGATATAGAATCATTTTTTAAAAGGCTGGTAACTGAAGATGAAAATCTATACGAGCATAACTCTGAAGGACCTGATGATATGCCAGCACATATAAGAAGCCTTTTGACAAACACAAGTCTTTCTATACCAATAATTAATTCGAAGCTAGAGCTTGGGACATGGCAAGGTTTGTATTTATATGAACATAGAAATCGTGGTTACAGTCGAAAAGTAATTGTTAATATAATGGGCGAATAATATAATAAAAATATGTTTGGATTATCAAAAGCTTCAAAGGCAAAAAAAATTTACGAATCTCTATCTACTTTATTAAGTTCTATAGAAGAATGGTCACCAGAAAAAAAAGTACCTGAAAAAATGTGGACAGATCCATATATGATAGGATACTTTTTTAAAACGGTTGCTTTATCAGAGTTGATTACAAATAAAAAACCTTATAGCTCATCGCCAGATCAAACAATATTGAAATTATGCTTTGAGAATCATATCTGCCCCAATGAATTTAAAAAATTTGAAAAAAAATTATTTGATTTAATTAATAAAGAGTTTGTAGCCAAAAAAGAAGGTAAATTAAATTTTGATAGCTTAGGAAACCATACTTCAAAAGAGGTATCTAATGACATAGACGAATTTTTACTTGGTAACAGACATGCTAGCAGAGTAATTTTTTTATTAGGTGGGGTTTTAAAAAAAGAGATTCAAGAAAAAGATCCTCAAGTTTTAGAGGCTAAAGAAGTAACAAAAAAAAATAAAGAAAAAGATGTAAATGCAGCTGAGAAATTAGGATTAAAATGTCGTGACATGTTACCGTTTTATTTATCTGAATTATATTTAAAAAAAAGAGTAGAAAATTTTTTTATAACTAATGAACCTAAGTGAGCCCATCTATAAATAGATGGACTCTTTCTTAACATTAGGTTAAGTATAGCTTACAGCTTGTGTGGCATTACTCCACGATAGTACAATCTTCTGTACTGGCCATTGATTTTCCTATTTGGATGTGCCGCCATTATTTTTGCAAGTTTATACATATTGCCTCCTTATAAAGTAACTTAAGGTAAGCTTTTTCCCCATGCTTTATGGCTGTATAAAGAGAAACTTTATACGTATTTCTATGATAAACCAGTATTTATAGTTTTTGCAAGAAAATATTTTTAGCTAAATAAATAGTATATACCGCCTATTATAAAGGCTATGCCTGGAACTACTGTAATTAATTTCTGAAAAGTATTTTCAAAAGATTCTGGAGTCAAAATTAGTTTTTCTAAAAGAACAAAAACCGTAAGAGCAACTACAAAGTACATATTCATAACACCGGCTACTAGTAAGATAGCCATTAAGAACCAACAACAAAATACACAATAAAATCCATGTCCAAGCCCCATTCTTAATGCACCAAAATTACCATCTTTCCATTTAGACATAACTAGTGATAAAGGTGATCGACATTTATCTAGACAAGCATTTTTGTAAGGAGTTAATTGATATATTCCAGCAAGTATTAAAACTAGACCAGAGAAATAATTATTCATCGATGCCATCATAGGATTTATTAGACTGATCTGGTGGAGAGGATATTGAATAATAGAAATTGCAATTGAAAATAATATCCATGCAATCAGGTAGCCAAAGTAAAAAATGTAGGTTGGGGTGTATTGTAAATTATTTTTTTGTTTTGCTTTATTGACAGTAGCAAACATTAAAACTGTGGGAATAATACTTGGGCTCATCATTGCCACCATCATTATTGACCACATTATAACAAGCTGATAAAAGTCATTTGAGCTCCACACATTGTGCATTGGTGGCATCCACCATGTGTTTGGTAACCAGGTATCTACATCCATCATTCCCATATCACCGTGATCCATATCGATATCCATTTCCATATCCATAACATTTCTTTTAACAGTAAAGTCAACACTCATTTGTTTTCCATTAGCAAAGATAAGATTGATTATTACATTGTCATCTTCCTTAAATACTTTTAATGGGCCCATTAACATTAAATGATATCCTAAAGGCTTTAATTCTGATTTACTCTTTGCTTTTATTTCAAGTGATTCAATGGCATTCATCATTGCTTTGTCGTTATCAATGATAGTTTCGTGAATCTCAATACTATTATAGTCCTTAGATGAAGCTCCGATTAAGCTTACATTTTCATTAGATAAATTCTCCAATGTAATATAGCCAGCTGTCATGCCTAAATTTGGAGGCACAAGTCTAACGACAGGTCTTGATATTTTCATTTCAGATGCAGATATTTCCATTTTTGTTTTGGATTTTTGTTCCATTTTCATATTCATGTGCATGCCGCTAGACATATCCATATTCATACTTTTCATATTCGCATCCATAGCAAAAAGAAAGTACCAGCCAGCTAATGAAACAGCTAGTATTCCTGCGATAACAGTATTTTTTTGTATTCTGCTTAAATTTTCTTGACTAGACATGCAAGTCCCTTAATTATTTTTTTTATTTCGTAGAATTCTATACTTTGTAAGTATTTTTTCAACATGCTGAATGTTTATTTTTCTTTATAAATCATACTTTTAAAAAAATTATGTATCTTAAATATATGATTTTATTGGCTTATCTAAAAGATTGACATTATTAACAGGAAAGATAAAGTATTAATCATTGATAGTAATTGTATGTATAAAAAATTGAATTAACTAGGGGAGAAGATAATGTCAGACAATTGGAGCGTAAAGGGTAATTATTTTGAATCATGTAATTGTGATTTAGTTTGTCCATGCATATTTTTAGAGCCACCAACAGAAGGTTTTTGTGAAGCTCAAGTGGGATGGACAATAGATGAGGGTAACTTAGATGGCGTAGATTTAAGTGGAAGAAAAGTTGCTGCTTGGCTACATGCCCCATGTAAAGGGGAAACAGGAAATTTAACTGATGGTGGATGGTCATTGGCTTTATATGTTGATGACGGTGCTTCAGACGAGCAATTCAATGCAATATGCGAATTGTGGAGCGGAAATCATGGCGGCCACTTAGCCGTAATAGCTAGTTTAGTAGGAGAAGTAATGAGTGCTGAGAAAGCTCCAATCACTATAGAAGATTCTAGTGAAAAGAAACTTCTCAAAATAGGTGATGTAGGTCACGAAGAACTTGTTGCTGTAACTGGAATGGATGGCGGTGCTGTTAAAGTTAGTAACATGCCATTAGCAGTTGCACCTCCATTCGATATTCAAGTATTCAAATCTGTTAAGAATACATATACAGGTAATGGTAAAAACTTCTCTCAAACAGGGAAGGTTGGTTTAGCATCACCATTCGCATATGGTCCTAACTAAAGAATAATAATAATAATAATATATATGTTGAGCTCTTAAGGTCGCTTTTGCGGCCTTTGTTTTATGTAAATTAATATGTTAAAAATAAAAAAATGATAGAGGTAAATAAAAATAGTGCATTGCCTGACAGAGAAAATGAAATTCAAATAAATGAATATCATTATGTAAATAAGAATAGTGTAAAAAATTATCATACTGATAATTATTCGGAAGTTTTTCTTGGTCTTGGTTGTTTTTGGGGAGCTGAAAGATTATTTTGGGAATTGCCATATGTCCATATAACTTCGGTTGGTTATGGTGGAGGTTTTACAAAAAATCCAACCTATCAAGATATTTGCTCTGGAAAAACAGGACATGCTGAGTTGGTAAAAGTTGTATTTGAGAAACAGCAAAATATCTTTAAAAAAGTATTAAAAGTTTTTTTTGAAAATCATGACCCAACACAAGGTATGAGGCAAGGTAACGATATAGGAACACAATATAGATCATGCATATATACTAATAATGATGTTTATCATGACTTGTCGATTAGTTTACTAAAAGAATACCAAGATACTTTAGAAAAAAATAATTTTAATAAATTGATTACCACAGAAATAAAAATGAACGAAAGATTCTTTAATGCAGAAGATTATCACCAACAATACTTGGCGAAGAATCCGCAAGGATATTGTGGAATTCAGGGATTAGGATTAAATTTAGATATATAAATTAAGGAAAAGCAAATCCTTCTTTTGATTCTTCTGACTTTTCAGGCCAAAAAGTTTTCTCGCTATTTTCACTAATGAGTTTATCGCATTCTTTCAGAGCTTCGCCATAAGTCATTTCTTTGTCAAATTTTCCTAAATCATCGTGATTTTGTTTATGTTTCCAAGCTATTATGTAGCCAGCATCTTCATTTTTTCTTAGTAGTGTCTCTGCCATTTTATTCTATTTTGTGTGATTGAAATGTATAGGTCATTATAAACTTAATTTTTAATTGTATCTAGTATAAACTTAAAATATGTACCTAACTGAAGAAAACATAGATCGTAACCCTTTCAAGCAGTTTGAAATTTGGTTTAATGAAGCTAAAAAAATTGGACTAAAAGATCCTAATGCAATGAATGTTGCGTCTGCCTCAAAAGATGGTATTCCGTCATCAAGAATGGTTCTTTTAAAATCTTTCGACGAAAATGGCTTTATATTTTATACGAATTACACAAGTAGAAAATCGAAAGAAATTATTGAAAATCCTAATGTTGCTCTTAATTTTTTTTGGGACGCGTTAGAAAGACAAGTAAGGGTAGAGGGTGAAATCAAAAAAATTGATTCAAAAGTATCAGATGAATATTTTTCGTCGCGTGCAAGATTAAGCCAATTAGGTGCACACGCATCAAACCAGAGCCAAGTTATTGAGGATTATGAGGTAATTACCAAAAAACTAGAAGAATTAGAAAAAAAATTCGAAAACAAAAAAATACCTAGACCAGACCATTGGGGAGGGTTCATCATAGTTCCTAAGACAATAGAATTTTGGCAAGGACATGAAGGTCGTATTCATGATAGATTAAAATTTCATAAGGATAGTTCAGATTGGAAAGTTGAGAGACTTTCCCCATAAAAACAAAAATAAAAAATAGGAGTAATAATGGTTAATAACACAGGTTTTCTAAAAACAACAGTTAATGCAAATGAATATGAACCATTCATGATTGGAGATAAGCAGGCAGGAGAAGTTCATTGGCTTGGCACAACTAATTCAAGTGACCTGCCGACTTTTTCAGGACTGTGGCGATGTGAGCCTATGAAATTTGACTATGAATTTCCGGGTGATGAGTATATTCATGTTTTAGAAGGCAGCTTATTAATAGAAACGGAAACAGAAAATTATAATCTAAATAAAGGAGACGTAGTACTTTTTCATAAAGGCATTAAGTCAGTCTGGACTATAAAAAGTTCATTTAAGAAATTTTTTGTTATAGATAATTGTTAAATAATAATGAAAAGAATTGTAGTAATAATCATTGCTGTAATTTCTTTTGGTTTTAGTACACACGCATATTCTGAAGAAATTTTTGTTAAAAAAAACAGCGATGGTTCTAGAAGTTTTGATATTAAATTTTCTTTTAACTCATCTAATAGTGTAAGAAAAAATTTTAATCTTTTAACAGATTTTAAAAATATTCATAGATTTAATCCTTCGTTAGTTGGCACACAGATAAAAAGTCGAGACTCTGATAGATTAGTATTAAAAAGTACATTTAGGGATTGTATACTTTTCTTTTGTAGGGAAATGATAATGTATGAATCTATATTAAGTTATTGTATAGATAATAGTCATTGCGTTATTAATTCAGAAGTGATGCCCAGTGATGAAAGTCCAATGAGATCAGGTAAAACTTCATGGATTATTAAATCTAGTCAAAATATTGGTAAATCTAAAGTTACATATTATTCAAATTTTTTAGCAACAATGTCGCTACCACCTTTTATTGGTGAGTCAGTTTTTAAGAAAACTATAAATCGAAACTTAAATTTTCTAAAAGAAACTATTGATAATTATTAATTATGTAATTTTCTAAATATTTAATGGTGCCCTGAGCAGGGGTCGAACCTGCAACCTTCCCCTTAGGAGGGGGACGCGCTATCCAGTTGTGCCATCAGGGCAATTTTTCGCATGGTACCGCTGAACGGACTTGAACCGTTACTCCCTTGCGGGAATCGGATTTTGAATCCGACGTGTCTACCAATTCCACCACAGCGGCATATTAGAAATATTATACACTCTAGGAAAGTATAATCTTTACTTATTGATATGTTTTCAAGTAGAATAGCGACTCTTACAAATAAATAAGTAAATGTGAAGTTAAGAATATGGTTAAAATAAGATTATCAAGAGGTGGTGCCAAGAAAAAACCTTTCTATCATTTGGTTGCTACAGATTCTAGAAAAAGAAGAGGAAGTGGTTATATCGAAAGATTAGGTTTTTTTAATCCAATGGCAACTGGGCAAGAGATTAAACTTCGATTAAATAGCGAAAGAATTGACTACTGGTTATCTGTAGGCGCAAAAACATCTGATAGAGTTGCTAAGCTTTTAAAGCAAGATTAACTTAAAAGTTGCAAGACTCTGAAAAAATTCTCATTGCAAAAATTCAAGCCCACCAAGGTTTAAATGGTTGGTTAAAAATATACTCATTCTCAGAAACTAAAAAGAAATTTTCAAGCTACCAGTATTTTTATATTTTAAAAGGTAGAGAGTATATCCAATTATATGTAGAAGATATATTGATTGGAAAATCTATAAAAGTAAAATTTAAAGATTTTAATTGCAGGGAAGATTCTAACGACTATATTGGAAAAGATATTTTTATAGCAAGAGATCAGTTGGATAAACTCCGAGAAAATCAATTCTACTGGGATGACCTAATCGGTTTAACTGCTTACTTAGATAGTGAAAAAAAAATTGGAGTGGTTAGTGATATAATAGAGACAGGTTCAAATGATGTTTTAATTATAAAAGGAGATGAGGAAATTTTGATTCCTTATATATTTGGAGAGTCTATCAAAGAAGTAATCATAGAAGAAAAAAAAATTATCATTAATAAGATGTATTGTGAGTAGTGAAATGAGACATATATATGTAATATCAGTATTTCCTGAATTAATTAGAGATTTTATAAATTATGGTGTTTTAAAAAAAGGACAAGATAAATCTTTAATTAATATTGAAACTATTAATTTAAGAGATTTTTCAGATAAAAATGGTTATGTAGATGATAAACCATATGGTGGAGGTGCAGGCATGGTTCTTCAAGCACAACCTTTGATTGATGCAACTAGATACGTAAAATCTAAATTAAAAAATTATAAATGTATATACTTATCTCCAAAAGGAAAAAAAGTTAATCAAGAAATGATTGTGAAAACAGCTAACAATGATAATTTAATAATTATAGCTGGCCGTTATGAAGGCGTCGATCAAAGGTTTATTGACCTAGAAGTTGATGAAGAGTGGTCAATTGGTGATTATATTTTAAGCGGAGGCGAAGTCGCTGCGTGTGTGATAATTGATGCTGTAGCAAGAATGATACCTGGTGTTTTAGGACATGAAGATTCAAATAAAGAGGAGTCTTTTACTAATGGATACTTAGAATATCCGCATTACACAAGGCCAGAGAAAGTAGAGGGAAAAAATGTTCCCAAAGTTTTATTGAGTGGGAATCATGAAGAAATAAGGGTTTGGAGAGAAAAACAGGCTATGCTGGTCACAAACAACAAAAGAAGCGATTTAATCAAAAAAAAGCTTTCATAAAAGGTCAACAGAAGATATCATCTGTTTTCTAAATAGAGAATCACAATGAATATAATTGACGAAATCAACAAAGAGCAAATTAAAGAAATCCCTGAGTTTTCACCAGGTGATGATATTGTTGTTCAAGTAAGAGTTAAAGAGGGTGAAAGAGAAAGACTTCAAGCGTTTGAGGGTGTTGTTATTGCATTGAAAAATCGTGGAGTAAATTCATCTTTTACAGTTAGAAAAATATCTCATGGGGAAGGTGTTGAGAGAGTTTTCCAAACTCATAGCCCTTTAATAGCAAGTATAGAGCTTAAAAGAAGAGGTAGAGTGAGGCGTTCAAAATTATATTATTTACGTGAACTGTCAGGTAAAGCAGCTAGAATTAAAGAAAAGCTGGCCCCAAGAAAATAATCATTAATGGTAAAAAATTATGAAATGGTTTTTATTAGTCCAATTGGACCAATAGGAATTAATACTTATGATGAAGTAATTAATGAATTAAAGTTTGATAAAAAATTAAAGAAGATAAAGCCAAAAAATATATTTCTAAAAGAAGTTTGTAAGCAGTTAGATTCATACTTTAATAAGAAACTAAGTATATTTGATGTTCCTTTCAAAGTATCAGGTACTAAATATCAAGCTAAAATTTTAAAAGAAGTTGCAAGAATAAGTTATGGAAATACAATTACTTACTCTGAAATAGCAAAATTAAATGAAACTCATCCTAGACCAGTTGGTAATGCATGCAGGAATAATCCTATTCAATTATTAGTTCCTTGTCACAGAGTTGTAGGAATAAATAATATTGGAGGTTTTTCTGGAGAAGACATAAAAGAAAATGGAGATATGATGTTTATAAAAAGAAGTTTATTAAAACTTGAGAAAAAATAATAATTTATATTTTCTTAACAGTGTTAGGAAGAAATTCTAAAAGTATTTTTGATAGGTTTGTTAATAAATCTTTTTTATAATAATTTCTTCTAAAAACAAGTCTTATTCTTCTATAGGCTTTCTTGTGATTTAATTTTCTTACCTGTATGCCTTTATCAGTTGTCCATGCTGATTGAAGTGCAAGAGCAGGAACAAATGTAAACCCTTCTCCTACAGATACTAAATTTACCAATGTTTCTAAACTTGAAGCTTTGGTATCATATCGATGCAATATATTATTCTTATCATAAGCCTCCCAAATTTCCATTATCTGATCTCTAAGACAATGGCCATCAGAAAGAAGAAGCATCTGTTTTAAGTTTAAGTCTGTTGTTTTTATTTCATCGAGCTTATCAAGTTCTTTATTTTTTGAATATGCCACCCAGAAGGGCTCATCAAAAAGTTTAATTTGTTCGAATTTTTCACTATCAACGTCAGTTGCTAATAAAATAACATCAAGCTCTCTACTTTCAAGTTTTTTTGTAATATTCTCGGTAATGTCTTCATCTATAAATATTTTTGAGCTTTTATTATTTTTTCTCAAGTTCAATATGAAATTAGGAATCAAATAAGGTCCTAAAGATGGAATTACACCAATCTTAATTGGTTGATGCCAAGGGTCTTGATAATCAGTCGATAAATTTTTTATCTCATATGTCTTATCTATTATTACTCTTGCTTTATTAATAATTTCTTTTCCAAAGCTGGTCACTGTCACTTGCTTGGTAGTCCTTTCAAAGATTTGAGCTCCAAGGTAACCTTCAAGTTTCCTTATTTGACCACTTAAAGTAGGTTGGGATACATGACATTCTAACGAAGCTTTTACAAAACTTTTATGTTTTGATACTGCAATTAAATATTCTAAATCTCGTATATTCATATATTATTAAAACCTTATAAGGTTTAATTATTAATAGTTATTATCTATATATAATATAGTTTTTAACGTCTTGAATCAATACTTCTAATAAGGATAATTGAATTGAAGTTTAAATTTAATAGGAGAAATATCATGGACTTAAAAGGTTCAAAAACTGAAAAAAACCTCCAAGATGCTTTTGCTGGAGAATCACAGGCTAATAGAAGGTATTTATATTTTGCTGCTAAAGCTGATGTAGAAGGATATAACGATGTTGCAGCAGTATTTAGATCAACAGCAGAAGGTGAAACTGGTCACGCTCATGGTCATCTAGAGTATCTCGAAGAATGTGGCGATCCTGCAACAGGTAAACCTTTTGGAGATACAGTGGCTAATCTAGAAACAGCTATAGCTGGAGAAACTCATGAATACACTGATATGTATCCAGGAATGGCAAAATCTGCTAGAGACGAAGGATTTGATGAAATTGCAGATTGGTTTGAGACTTTAGCTAAAGCTGAAAGATCTCATGCAAATAGATTCCAAAAAGCATTGGATGAAGTAGCTTAATAAAATAATATTTAAAGGAGAAAGGAAGCTCCTTTAGTATTTATCTATCAGAGTGGAGTAATAGTATGTCTGTGAATACAACAGAAGGCGGTTTGTCGGCCCCAACTAGACATAATATAGGATGGAAAGAAGATCTCTTTTACGACACAAAGTCAATAAATAATGAGTTAAGTCGTGTCTTCGAAGCCTGTCATGGATGTAGAAGATGCGTAAGTCTCTGCGAGGCATTTCCAACTTTATTTGATTTAATAGATGAATCAGAAAACTTTGATTTAGAATCTGTAGATACAAAAGACTTTATTAAAGTCGTGGACGAATGCTATATGTGCGACTTATGTTATCAAACTAAATGTCCTTACGTGCCGCCGCATGAATGGGCGATAGATTTCCCTCATTTGATGTTGAGAGCCAAAGCAGAAAAATTTAAAACACAAAATAGCAATACAAAAAAAATGATGAAGTTAAGAAATTATATTCTAAGCTCTACAGATATAGTCTTTAAAAATGGCTCATACCCTATTATATCAAATCTAATAAACTATTTATTAACAAATAGAATCGTAAGAATAATATTGGAAAAGATGCTAAAAATACACCGAGATGCTGACTTACCATTAATGAATTCTAATAATATTAAAAAAAGATTTGAAAAAATAAAAAATTACAAAATAAATATTACTAAGACTCAAAAAACAAATGGAAAAGTAAAATTATTCTCAACATGTTATTGTACAAGTAGCCAGCCAGAATTAGCCGAAGATCTAATAAAAGTTTTTTTACATAACAATATTCAAACAGAAATTTTTAATAATGAAAATTGTTGTGGTATGCCAAAACTTGAACTAGGAGACTTAAAATCTGTTGAAGAGCTAATGAAGAAAAATATACCTAATTTAGTAAAAGCGGTAAAAGAAGGTTATGATATTGTTTCCCCAGTCCCATCTTGCGTACTAATGTTTAAACAAGAGTTACCTTTACTATTTCCAGATAATGAAGACGTTAAATTAGTTCAGAAAAGTATTTTTGACCCATTTGAATATTTGAATCTTAGAGATGAGGAAGGTTTATTCAATTCTGAATTTAAAAATTCTACTGGAAAAATAGCATACCAAACTGCTTGTCATCAAAGAGTACAAAATTTTGGCCCTAAAACAAAAAATATACTATCTAAAATACCAGGATCAGAAATTACAATGATAGAAAGATGTTCAGGACATGATGGAACATATGCAATAAAATTAGAGTCTTTCAAAAAATCTTTAAAAATAAGAAAACCAGTAGTATCAAGGATTGAAAAAGATGAATATAAAGTTTTTACAAGTGATTGTCCAATGGCTGCAAAACATATAGGAAATGCACTTAATAAAAATAATATTGAAATAGAGTTACATCCAATATCTATTTTGAAATCTGCTTACGAAATTTAAATGACATGGAGAATATTATGTTAAAAAAAGAAGATCTTTATAAATTAGAAGAATATTCTATAGAAAGGAAAAAATTTAAATCTGAGGTTCTTGCGACAAAGAAACACAGATCAATTTTAGTTGGTAATCATATAAATTTACTATTTGAAAATTCTTTAACAATAAAATATCAAATTCAAGAAATGCTAAGGATAGAGAAAATTTTTGAATCCGAATTAATTCAAGAAGAACTTGACACCTATAATCCATTAATTCCAGAGGGAAAAAATCTTAAAGCTACTATGTTGATAGAATATTCAGATGTTTCTGAAAGGAAAATAAAATTACAGAAATTAAAAGGCGTAGAAAAGAAAATTTGGATAAAAGTTGGTACTAACGATTTAGTGTATCCAATTGCAGATGAAGACTTGGAGAGAGAAGATGATACTAAAACTTCAGCAGTTCATTTCTTGAGATGGGAGTTTAGTAAAAATCAAATTCATGACTTTAAAAATGGAAGTCCTGTTTCTATTGGAGTAAGTCATCCTGAGTACGATGCCTCCCATATAATTACTGAAAGTGTAAGATTTGAATTAGCAAAAGACTTTATATAGCTCTGCAAGATATTACTTCTATCTTTAACAAAGTAAATCGTAATCTAAAAGTGATATGTCATTGTATTTAATATATCATGTTCATTTACATTAAAGATAAGATGAAAACTAGCCTAGAACAGTTCTCTAAAGAGGATCATGGAATATATAAAAAGGACATTGATCCTGATGTTATAACAGTATCTGATATATTAATAAATAATGGATTTCAGGCATTCCTAGTAGGTGGCTGCATTAGAGATATTCTTTTAAATAAAAAACCCAAAGACTTTGATATAGCTACAGATGCAAGCCCATCGGTAATATGTAAACTATTTAATAATGCTAGAATAATCGGTAGGAGATTTAAAATAGTTCACGTTTATGTATCTGATAAAAAGTACTTTGAGGTCACAACATTCAGATCCGATGCAAGAAAAAAAAATAATGAAAAAAAATTTAAAAAAACTCATGGAATGATTAAAAGAGATAATGTATTTGGAACTATAAGCCAAGATGCACAAAGAAGAGATTTTACAATTAATTCCTTGTATCTAGATTTAGATAGTGAAAATCTTCATGACTATGTTGGCGGTATTAACGATATAAAAAATAAAAAATTAAAGTTAATAAAAAAGCCTTCAATAAGTTATCAAGAAGACCCAGTAAGAATGTTAAGAGCTATTAGGTTTGAATCAAAATTAAATATTAGATTAACTGAAGAATGTAGCAGCTCAATAAAAAAAATGTCGCATCTTATTAACAATGTCTCTCCTTTTAGACTCTTTGATGAAATATTAAAAATAATGCATTCAGGAAAGGGTGTAGAAGGATACCTAAAATTAAGAGAGCATGATTTATTTAAATATTTATTTCCTTATACTAATAATATTCTTATTATTGATGAAAAATATAACGACTTTTTTATGGCGGCATTAAAAAATACTGACATAAGAATTAATGACGGACTTCATGTTAATCCTTCATTTATTTATGCAGTTTTTCTATGGCCATATTTTAAAGAAATGGAAGAAACGAGCCCTGACGTAAAAGATTTTGATAGTATTTTTAGGCGTGTTATTGAATCACAAGCTAAGTACATATCTATACCTGATTTTTTTAAATCAACAATATTCACGATATGGTCATTGCAAAGTAGTTTTTTAAATTTGAGCTCTAGAAATATTCAGTATGTTAAAGAATTAAGTAAATTTAGGGCGGCATATGATTTTTTTCATATTAGATCTTTAATTGAACCAGATTTAAAGGAATATGCTCATAAATGGTATGAAATACAAAAAAGCGTTAAGAGTAAAAAAATAAATAGAAAGCATAATCGTAATGGAAAAAGAAAAAGTAAATAATTCTAGAGATCTATACATTGGTATTGGAAGTAATTTAAGCAATCCAATTCTTCAATTAAACAAAGCTATAAAATTTTTATCTCAACTAGATAAATTAAATGATATTAAAAGTTCTAGTTTTTATGAAAGCCCTCCAATGGGGCCAAGCGACCAAAATAATTACTTAAATACTGCTGTTATGTTTAAAAGTAGCGAATCCCCAGAAGATATATTAAAATTATTAAAGGATATAGAGTTCTCTATGGGGAGAAAGAAAAGTTCAGTAAAATGGTCCGAAAGAATAATAGATTTAGATATAATTCTTTATGGTGACTTAACATATGAATCAGAATTTCTAACAATCCCACATATGTATGCTCATGAAAGGGCATTTGTTTTATTTCCTATTTTAGATATAAATCCTGATATATTTATACCTAATAAAGGTTTCGCAAAAGATTTGGTGAAAAATTGTTTATATAAAAATATTAAAAAAATAGAGAAATAATGAAAGATTTAACTTCTAAATATATTGTTATTGAAGGCCCTATTGGGGTTGGTAAAACCAGTTTATCTAATAAGCTAGCACTTGAATGGGATGCAGAGCTTATACTTGAAAATGTTGATGATAATCCATTTCTATCAAAATTTTACAAAAATCCAAGAGAAGTCTCACTACAGACCCAGCTTTACTTTTTATTAACCAGAACTAGACAGGTTCAAAGTTTTAAACAGCAGGATATTTTTTCACAAACTAGGGTTTCTGATTTTATGTTACAAAAAGATAGGCTATTTGCACAAGTTACATTAAATAATGAGGAATATGATTTATATGATCAACTATATTCATATATGGCTGTAGATATACCTAAGCCTGACTTATTAATTTACTTGCAAGCGCCAGCAAATGTTTTGATGAAAAGAATTAAAAAAAGAGGTAGAAATTTTGAAAAATATATTAATACAGAATACCTTGAAAGATTAAACTCTATGTATTTAAAATTTTTTAGTAATTATGATGGATCCCCTTTATTGATTGTAAATGCTGAAGATATTGATTTTGTTAATAATGCAATTGATTACAAAAATTTACTAGATAAGATTTATTCTATTGATAAAGGAAGACACTACTTTAATCCGTTGGCAAGTATAATAAATGAGTAATATTAAAAAAAAACTTAATAGTTATATTGATGAAAAAAATCAAATAGTTTGTATTACATGTTACGACGCATCATTCAGCAAAATTCTAGATGATCTTAGTATTGACATTGTCCTTGTTGGAGATTCTTTGGGAATGGTTATCAAGGGAGAAACTAACACTCACAATGTAACTATTGAAGATATTTTATATCACACATCGTGTGTAGCAAAAAACAAAAATAATTTTATCTTAATGGCTGACTTGCCTATAAATTCGTATAAAGATCCTGAAATTGCATATACAAACTCAAAAAAATTATTAGACAAAAAAGCCGATATTGTAAAAATAGAATATAAAGATAATCATGCAGAAATAGTGAAAACTTTAATTTCAAAAAATATACCCGTATGTGCGCATATTGGACTACTGCCTCAATACGCTTTATCAATACAAGATATTAGAATTTATGGGAAAGATAGAGATGAAAGAGACAAATTACTCCAACAAGCCCATAGTTTAGAAAAACTTGGGGCAAATATGATTTTACTTGAATGCGTTAATTCAGAGTTGTCAAAAGATATTACTAACTCTGTAAAAATACCGGTTATTGGAATTGGTTCTGGAGAGTTCTGTAATGGTCAAGTCCAAGTTTTATACGATTTAATTGGTGTTTCAAATAACCCTCCAAAATTTTCAAAAGACTTTTTAAAAGAAAATGGAAGTATTAAAAAGGCGCTAAAAGATTTTTATAATTATGTTAAATCAATTAAGAATTAAATAATTTATGAAGATTTTTAAATCTATAGAGGAATTTATTAGTTCTGAATTAAAAGTTAACATATTTATTCCAACAATGGGAAATCTTCATGAAGGCCATTTGTCATTAATAGATGTGGCAAAAAAAGATTACGGTAATGTATGTGTAAGCATATATATAAATGAAAACCAATTTACTGATAAGAAGGATTTCGATAACTACCCCATCACATTAAAGCAAGATATTGAGAAGCTTGAATCAAAACATGTTGATTATTTATTAATTCCCAGTAAGCAAGATATAAATAAATATTCTAAGGCTTTTGATTTTAAATTAGAGCCAAAAAAATTAACCACTGATCTATGTGGTAAATATAGGTCAGGCCACTTCCTAGCGGTTATGGATATTATTCATAGATTTTTTCAAATTATTAAACCAGAAAAAATTATTTTAGGAGAAAAGGATTTTCAGCAAATTATTTGTATTAAAGAACTTGTAAAAATTTGTGACTACAATATTAGCGTTATTTCTGCTCCAGTTGTTAGAAATAAAGAAGGCCTTGCCTTAAGTTCTAGAAACTCTCATCTTTCAAAAGATGGTATAATTGTTGCTAATAGTATCTTTAAATCATTAATCTTGTCTAAGGATTTATATGATAATAATGTTCCATTAGATAGGATAATTGAAAACATATATGATTTTTTTGATAAAACTCCTTTGAAATTAGAGTATTTTACTATAAGAAATTTAAAATCGTTGCAGCATGGAAATGATAGTGATTTAATAGCAATTATAGCTTGTTACTTAGAGGGAGTTAGACTTATTGATAATATGATTATAAAATCTAGATCCTAAAATCAATAGAATTATATACAAAGGCATTTAAATGAACTTAACATTTTTAAAATCAAAATTACATGGAGCTCGCGTTACACATTCAGAGTTAGATTATGATGGCTCTTGTGCTATTGATAGCGATATTTTGGCACAAGCATCAATTCATGAATATGAGAAAATTGATATTTATAATGTTACTAATGGAGAGAGGCTTTCAACGTATACGATATTAGCTCAACCAGGAAGTGGAATAATATCAGTAAATGGCGCGGCGGCACACAAGGCAAGCCCAGGAGATAAATTAGTAATATGCTCATATATAGATGTACCAAAAGAACAAATAAAAAAACATAAGCCAATCTTAATATATCTCGACGAAGATAATAAAATTATTAAGAAGACTGCGAGCATAGCAATGCAGCTAGTGTAATAATTATTATATAAAATAAATGAATAAAATTTTTTTAGAACAAACAAGAAAAATAAAAAAAGAAACTCTAAGATTTAAAAATTCAAAGAAAGCATTAAAAAACAATAAAAATTTTTTTTTAGAAACAGATAACTTATATTTTAATTATTCAAGAAATATTGTTGATAAAAAAACTTTAAGTGAATTATTAAAATTAGCTAATATTATTGACATAAAAAATAGCTATAAAAAATTAATCAATGGTTATCAAATAAATACGTCAGAACAAAGAAAAGTTCTTCATCCAGCACTGCGAGGCGTTACAAAATCTCTTGATAAAAGTATAGTCAAAAATATTGATAGCCATAAAAAAATCTTAAAAAAAATATCAAATGATATTCGTTCAGGTAAAAAAAAATCATTTAGCAGGAAGAAATTTACCGATATTGTGTCAGTAGGCACTGGAGGTTCATATTTTGGAATTAAAGCTGCATATGAAGGTTTAAAAAATTATAGTTCAAAAAAAATTAATCTTCATTTTATTTCCAATTTAGATTTCACAGAAAATAAAGATTTGCTTTCTTCATTAGATCCTGAAAAAACTTTATTTATTGTTGTTTCTAAAAGTTTTAAAACGATTGAAACGCTAGAAAATATAAAAAAAATTAAATATTGGTTAAATAAGGATTTTAATGGGAAGAATATTATGGGTAATTTTTTAGCCGTTACAGAGAATGAAGCAGAAGCTTTAAAGCTTGGTATTTGTAGTGATAATATAATCAAAATATGGGAATGGATAGGTGGTAGATACTCTATTTGGTCAGGAGTAAGTATTGGACTTATCATATCTATTGGGTTTAGTAACTTTTCTAAATTTCTAAAAGGTGCTGAAAATGCGGATGCACATTTTTATAAAAACAAATATAGCGTAAATATTCCTGTGATTATGGCTTTATTGTCTTATTACTATACATCTTTTTTTGGCACACAAAGTCATCTAATTTTACCATATAATTTTAGACTGAGATTTTTGCACGATCATATTCAGCAAGTAGAAATGGAAAGTAACGGAAAATCCTTAGATATTTTTGGTAAAGATATTTTTAGTAAATCTGGAAATATAGTTTGGGGTGGTTCAGGAAGTTGTTCTCAGCATTCTTTTTATCAATTGCTACATCAAGGTAATTTATTAATACCAGCTGACTTTATAATTTCTAAAAAGACTGATTCTGGTAGCCAAGATAATCATAACATGCTGTTTTCTAATTTTTTAAGTCATCTAGAAATTTTAAATAAGGGTTTTTCGGAATCACAAGCAAAAGAGTTGTATGAGAAAAAATTTTCAAAACTTGGTTTAGATAAAAATTTAGTTATTAAAAACTTAATACTATCAGGTAACAAACCTGCTAACGCAATTTTGTTAAATAAGCTATCTCCTGAATCGCTCGGTGAGCTATTAGCATTTTATGAACACAAGACTTATGTTTTAGGCTTATTGTATGGAATTAATTCATTTGATCAATGGGCTGTTGAAATTGGGAAAATTAAAGCTAAGGAAATATATCAAGATATAAAATTGGCAAAAAATAAAAATAAAAAAATAAATAATGAAACAATAAAAAAATATCTTAGCTAGAGCATTCTAGTTTTCTTATAGCCCAATCAATATGCTCGTTTAATATTTCACTGTTTTGATTTTTCTTTTTTTTCTTGAGAGCTTGAATTATATCTTGGCTCTTTTCAGAATTCCCTAAACCAATCGTTATATTTCTTAGCCATTGAAAATATGATATCCGATTAATAGGAGTATCTTTAGTGTTATCTTTAAATTCTTTTTCAGTCCAGTTAAATAAATTTATCAGTGTTGGGGAATCTAATTCATGTTTGTGAGTGAATTCTTCGATTCTTGTTTCTTCGCTAAATCGATTCCATGGGCAAACTAATTGGCAATCATCGCAACCAAATATTCTATTACCAATGCTATCTCTATACTCATTCGGGATTGAGCCTTTTAATTCAATTGTTAAATATGCAATACATTTTTTAGCATCTAAAACATATGGTGATATTATTGCGTTTGTTGGACACTTGTCTATGCATTCTGAGCACTGGCCACAAAAGTTTTCTGATTTCTTATCTATATCAAATTCAATATTGGTATATATTTCGCCAAGAAAAAAATAAGATCCATTTTTTTTATTAATTAATAAAGTATTTTTACCAATCCACCCCAAACCAGATTTTTGACCAATTGCTTTCTCTAGAACAGGCGCCGAGTCAACAAATGCTCTATATTTAAAATCATCAACTTCATTATTAATTTTTTTAGCAATTATATGAAGCCTATCTCTCATTTCTGAATGATAATCTTTTCCTAGGGCATACCTAGATATATAGCCAAGATTTTTATTTTCTAAGACTTTTTTTGAATCATATGTATTTTCTTGCAAGTAGTTCATTCTGAATGAAATTACTCTAACAGTACCAGGCATTAATTTATTAGGCCGTGATCTTTTAACCCCGTGCTTTTCCATGTAGTGCATTTCACCATGGAACTTATTCTCCAACCAATTTAGTAAATGGGTTTCATCTTCTTTAAGATCAATATCTGTGAAACCAACATCATTAAATCCAAGATCATGCGCCCAATCTTTAATTTTACTTTTTAATAATTGTGATTTCATACAAGTCTTTTTAAATAATATTGTTATAATTATACAATGTGTGGAATTGTAGGCGAATATTTTTTTAATAATAAATGTGGTGATCACAATATTGAACTAATGCTCAACAAAATTAAGTCCAGAGGGCCAGATTATTCAGGATTTAAAATAAAAGATCATATTTGTTTAGGTCACTCACGATTATCTATAATTGATCTTTCTAGCGCTTCTAACCAACCATTTGAAGACAAAGAAGCAGATTTAAGTATGGTTTATAATGGCTGCATATATAATTATGTAGATCTAAGAAATAAACTAATTAAAAAAAATCACTCTTTTAAAACCTCTGGAGATACAGAAGTGGTTCTAAAATCTTATATAGAATGGGGTAAAGAATGTTTGAATATGTTTGAAGGAGATTTTTCTTTGGCTATTTGGGATATAAAAAAAAGAAGTCTTTTTCTTGCAAGAGATAGATTTGGCGTAAAGCCATTATATTTTTCGTATTCTAAAAAATTTTTTAGATTTGGCTCAACGCTACAATCAATTATTGTAAATAAAGATATTGATATGAAGTTAGATCCTAAGTCTTTACATATGCATTTTTCTTTGCATGCTGTAGTACCTGCACCAAATACTATATTTGAAAATATAAAAAAAGTTCCACCTGGGCACTATTTAATAATTAACGAAGAAAAAAAAGTAATATTAGAAAAATATTGGGAACTTGATAGTAAAGACAATAATCTTATTGAAGACGAAAATGAAGCGATAAGTTTAATTAGAGACTTATTATCAAAGTCTGTTGAAAAAAGATTATCAGCATCTGACATAGATGTTGGAGTTTTACTCTCAGGGGGTTTGGATTCAAGCTTAATAGTTGCTTTAGCTAAAGATAAATTTCCCAAATTAAAAACTTTCAGTATAGGTTTTGAAGACGACAAAGAGGAAAAAGGAAGTGAATTCTTTTATTCTGATCAAGTGGCAAAAAAATTTAACACTAATCACCAAAAATATATTATTGATAATGCTGTCGTTTTATCTAAGTTGCCAGATGCATTTAAGTCTATGTCAGAACCAATGGTTGCCCAAGATGCAGTAGCTTTTTATATGCTATCCGAGCTAGTCAGTAAAGATGTAAAAGTTATTCTATCTGGACAAGGCGCTGATGAGGGATTTGCGGGATATTTTTGGTACAAGAAAATTGCTTTAGAAGAAAATAACTATAATAATTTCTTAAAACACTATGTCGATAGAAGTGATGCAGAATTAAAAGAATTCTTGAAAATAAAATTTAAAAATGACTACACATCTAGACTGGTACAAGATAAATTAAATTTGATTAATTCTAAAACGTTAATAGGAAATGTTTTAAATCTTGATATTACAACTCTAGTTGTAGATGACCCTGTAAAAAGAGTGGATAATATGACTATGGCTTGGGGGCTAGAAGCAAGAGTACCTTTTTTAGATCATGATTTAATTGAGGCATCTGCAAAAATAGACCCTAGGTTGCATTTAAAAAGAAATGGAAAAAATATATTAAAAGCGATTTCTGATAATCTTTTACCCAGAGATATAATTAGCAGAAAAAAAGGCTACTTTCCAATGCCGGCACTAAAGTATATAAGGGGCGAATATTATGATTTTGTTTGTGATATTCTTAACTCTAGAAAATGTAATAATAGGAATCTTTATAATAGGAAATATATAGAAAAATTATTAAAGATGCCTAATAATTATAAGACCGCTATAGATGGAAATAAGTTGTGGCATGCTGCAGCTACCGAATTATGGTTTCAGGAAAATTTAGACTAAGATATATAATCAGGAGAAATTATGGACGTTTTAGAAAGAATAAAAGAGCAAGTAGAGAGTAATAAGGTAATCATATATATGAAGGGTACGCCACAAATGCCACAATGCGGATTTTCAAGTAGAACTTCCGAGGCTCTAAAACAATGTGGATCAGAATTTGCGTATGTAAATATATTAATGGATCCAGAAATATTTCAAAATTTACCTAAATTTGCTGATTGGCCAACTTTCCCTCAAGTTTATATAAATGGTGAATTTATAGGTGGATGTGATATCACTCTTGAGCTTCATGAAAAAGGTGAATTAAAAAAAATGATAGATGAAGCTAACTCATAAAAAATAATGAAAGATAAAAATATTAAGAAAGTTGTTTTGGCATATTCTGGAGGTTTAGACACTTCTATTATAGTTAAGTGGCTGCAAGACAATTATAAGTGTGAAGTAATAACATACACAGCCGATTTAGGACAAAAAGGTGAAATTGAATCCGCAAAGAAAAAAGCAAAGGAACTTGGTGTATCTCAAATATTTTTAGATGACTTAAAAGAAGAGTTTACAAAAGATTTTATCTTTCCAATGTTTAGAGCAAATGCTTTATATGAAGAACAGTATCTATTAGGTACCGCAATAGCTCGTCCGTTGATTTCAAAAAAATTAGTAGAGGTCGCTGAAAAATGTAATGCTGATGCTATCTCTCATGGGGCAACAGGGAAAGGTAATGATCAAGTTCGTTTTGAATTATCAGCTTATTCTTTAAACCCAAAAATAAAAATTATTGCGCCTTGGAGAGAATGGGATTTAAATTCTAGAGATAAACTTTTATCTTATGCTGCCGAAAATGATATCCCAATTGATATGGATAAAAAAAATGCTCCCCCATATTCAATGGACGCGAATCTTCTTCATATATCTTACGAGGGTAAAGTTTTAGAAGATCCATGGGCTTCTCCTCCAGAGAGTATGTGGAGATGGACCACTGCCCCACATAATGCTCCAGATAAAGCTGAAGAAATAGAAATAGAATTTTGCGAAGGAGATCCTGTAGCATTAAATGGAAAGAAGATGAGTCCTGCCATTATCTTGGAGGCTCTAAACAATTTGGGTGCAAAACATGCTATAGGAAGGCTAGATATAATCGAAAATAGATATGTGGGTATGAAATCAAGAGGCTGTTATGAAACTCCAGGTGGTACAATTATACTCCATTCAAGAAGAGCTATAGAGTCAGTTACTCTGGATAGAGAAGTAGCTCATCTAAAGACAGAACTAATGCCCAAATATGCTAATATTATTTATAATGGTTTTTGGTGGAGCCCAGAAAGAGAAAATTTACAAACATTTATTGATGCCACTCAAAAAACTGTTAACGGTTTTGTTAGATTATCCTTATATAAGGGGAATATTATTATAGAGGGAAGAAAGTCTGAAAATAATAGCTTGTATAAAGAGAATCTTGCAACATTTGATGATGACAAGGGATCTTATGATCATAAAGATGCGCAAGGTTTTATAGCACTAAACGCTTTAAGATTAAAAAATAAGTTAAAAAACTAATACTGTACTTATTTTCTTATCCAGCTTATTATTAGTTCATAAAAATGAAATATTGCTTTTAAAAGGCAGTTGAGAGGAGAAAATGAGAAATTTAAGAGTACTATCTTTAGCCTTAGCTTCATTAGTATTAAGTGGATGTGCTACTTATTCTGGAAATTCTATGTCTGATTCAAATGACCCTTGGCAGACTGTCAACAGACCTGTTTTCGCAGTTAACGATGCTTTTGACCAGGCTTTATTCAAGCCTCTCGCAAAAGGTTACGATGCAATTACGCCTCAACCAGTAAAAACTGGTGTGACAAACTTTTTTTCAAATCTTAACGAAATTGATAATGCTTTAAATAATTTATTTCAAGGTAAACCAAATCAATTCGGAACTTCTATCGGAAGACTTGCTATAAATTCGACTATAGGATTGGCCGGAATAATTGATGTTGCGTCACATATGGGATTAACTCACGCGCCAGAAGATCTAGGACAGACTTTTGGAGCTCTTGGAGCAGGGGCAGGACCATATGTTGTTTTACCACTTCTTGGTTCAAGTAGTGTCAGAGATATGCCTGGCAGGATATTGTCTATGTATCTAAATCCATTGGCTTGGTTAGATGATGTTTCATTTAGAAATATTATGGTAGGAGTAAATGCGGTTGATTCGAGATCAAATTTACTTGCCAAGGAAGACATAGCTAGTGAAATATCAGATGATAAATATACATTGTACAAAGATGCATATTTAGAGCAAAGAGAATTTGATATTGCTGATGGAGACTTAGACGATTCTAGTTTAACTTCTGATATTGCCGATTAATAATTTTTTATTTTTTCGTATTAAATCCGATGTAAACACCATTTAGTATTATAAATACTACTGGTAATATTATTCCTAATATATAGAACTTAAACTCAACCCATTTTACCTCAGAATAAAAATTTGCAACATACAGATTTAAAAAGCCACACAGTATGAAAAATACTATCCACGAATTTGATAGTAGGGACCATTTTTTATCATCAAGAATTATTTGCTCTTGAAGTAATTTTTTAATTATATTTTCTTTTCCAAAAATATTGTTAAGTATAAAAAATATTGCAAAGCCCCAATAAACTATAGATGGTTTTATTTTAATAAAATAAGGATTTTTAAAATATAGCGTACTAAAACCTGCAATTAATATTATAAATAATGTTATGTAGTGTATTTTTTTAACATTACTGGTAATAAATAGCGCCAAAAATTGTACAGAATAAGTAATCATTAAAACTAAAGTTGCAAAGTATATTCCGTTAGATTTATTTGAATTTAATGAAATACCAAATATATTATTTACATCATTTATGTAACTGATTGGTATATCTGTGTAAAAAATATAAGATAGAAAAAAGAAAAAGACAGGAATAAAGTCAATAAATGCTTTCAAAATAAACCCCAAAAAAATTAGAAATATGTTAAGTTAATTTCATATAATGATATAATATTTATTAAATAATAACATAATATAAGTGAATGGATACAAAACCTGGTGAGCTTAAAGATTTAGAGAATATTAATATTCCCTTAGCTTATGTAAAAGGTGAGCCATATCTAAATATACCTGAAGATTTGTACCTACCACCTGATGCTCTAGAAGTTGTTCTTGAGTCATTTGAAGGTCCTTTAGATCTTTTGCTCTATTTAATAAAAAGTCAAAACTTTGATATTCTTGAATTACCAGTAGCAAAAATAACCGAGCAATACGTTCAGTACATAGATTTAATGCAAGACTTAGAATTAGAGTTAGCGGCAGAATACATGTTAATGGCTGCCACATTAACCGAGATAAAATCTAAATTATTACTACCATCAATTGAGGAAGAGCTGGGGGAGGAAGACGATCCTAGGGCAGAATTAATAAGAAGGTTGCAAGAATATGAAAGATATAAGAAAGCAAGTTTTAATCTTGATGCTTTACCTAGAATAGACAGGGACTTTTATATTCTAAATAAGGTTCCTTATGAGACTGTAAAAAAAGATGAAGCTTATCAAAATATTGATTTGGATAAACTTGTAATTATTTTTCATAAGTTAATGGAGCAAACAAAATTTTTAACTCCACATGATGTCAAAAAAGACTTTTTATCTGTAAGAGAAAAAATGACATTAATTTTAAACATATTAAAACAAGATGAATTTATCGATTTTAAAGATTTATTGAATTCAAGTGAAGGTAAGTCAGGATTAATAGTTTCTTTCTTAGCTATACTAGAATTAATAAAACTAACATTAATAGACTGTGCTCAAGCAAATAATGATTCTGCTATATTTATCAAATTAAAATAAAAACTTAAGAGAGTATCTTTTGAAAAATTCTAAATTAAAAAAAATTATTGAATCTTTAATATTTTCGTCTTCCTCGCCGATATCTATAAAAGAGCTAAGAAACTTTTTTTCTGACGAGAAAATCTCTTTAAAATTATTAGAAGAATTAATTTCTGAGCTCCAAATACAATATTTAAATTCAGGTGTTAATTTAAAAAAAGTCTCTACTGGATATAGATTTCAGGTTTCAGAAGAATGTAACGAGTGGGTTACAAATTTCTATCCCGAAAAACCTCAAAAATATTCAAGGGCATTAATGGAAACTTTAGCATTAATTATATATAAACAGCCTATAACAAGAACTGAAATTGAAGCCGTTCGCGGTGTTAGCGTAAGTAGCAATATTATAAAAACTCTTCTTGAAAGAGAATGGATAAAAATTTTGGGTTATAAAGATGTGCCTGGTAAGCCTGCAATTTTTGGCTCAACAAAAGAATTTTTGGATTCACATAATCTAACAACTCTAAATCAGTTGCCCAAACTTGATGATATTATAGAGCTTTCAGAGCAAGAAAAACAACAACTAGGCTTGTTAGATACAAATTTAAATAATGAAAAAGATAATGATTTAATTGATCCTAAGGCAGAAGAATATAACGAAGATAATATTCATTAAAAATACTAAGATTTATTACTTTTTTCGACCTTTATAGCTCTTTTTGGGTATTTTTTCTTGAGTAATTCGGAATATTAGAATATATTGTCGTACCATCAAGACGAACAATTATTAAACAAACGGTAATAACATGAAAATTTCAATTCCAAAAGAAAATAGGGTTGGAGAGACCAGGGTTGCAGCTTCTCCAGAAGTAGTCAAAAAATTTACGGCAATGGGCTTTGAGGTAACTGTAGAGAGTGGTGCAGGGCAAAATTCAGGTTTTACAGATGAGATATTTAAAGAGGCAGGTGCTAAAATTGCGTCCGATACAAAATCTACATTAAGTAATGCGGATATTATATTTAAAATACAGCGTTTAATGACATCAAATGATGAAATTGATGAAATTTCAATGTGTAAGAAAGATGCAATGGTACTTGCACATATGTCAGCATTAGTTTCAAAGAAAGATTCTGAGGAATATGCAAAAGCTTCATTAACAACTTTTGCTATGGATCTAATGCCAAGAATAACAAGAGCACAATCAATGGACGTTTTATCATCGCAGTCTAATTTATCTGGATATCAAGCAGTTATAAAAGGAGCAAGTAGCTTTAATAGCGCTTTCCCAATGATGATGACAGCTGCAGGAACTGTGGCCCCAGCTAAAGTTTTTATAATGGGAGTAGGTGTTGCAGGACTGCAAGCCATTGCAACCGCAAAGAGAATGGGTGCAATAGTCACCGCATATGATGTTAGGGCCGCAACAAAAGAACAAGTTGAGAGTTTAGGTGGAAAATTTCTTATTGTTGATGAAGAGGCTATGAAAGAAGCAGAAACTTCAGGTGGCTACGCTAAGGAAATGACCGAGGAATATAAGAAAAAAGAGCAAGAGGTTATTAAAAAGCATATCAAAGATCAGGATATAGTAATAACAACAGCTTTAATACCAGGAAGGCCTGCTCCAAAATTAGTGACAGCAGAAATGGTGAATTCAATGAGAACAGGATCAGTTGTAGTTGATTTGGCAGCAGAGATGGGTGGTAACTGTGAGTTGACAAAAAGAAATGAAATTTTTGATGCTGACGGTGTAAAAATTGTCGGATTTGATAATTTACCTGGCGAGCTACCAAAAGACGCAAGCACTTTGTTTGCAAAAAATTTACTTAATTTTCTTTCTCCGCATGTAAACAATGAAACAAACAAACTAGAGTTAGATTGGGAAGATGAGACAGTAAAAAATACTTTAGTTACTAAAGGTGGAAGTATTGTAAGTGAAATCGTTAAAGGAGTTTCATAATGGATTTTTTAAGTTTGTTTTCAATTTTTGTGTTATCAGTTTTTGTAGGGTTCTATGTAGTGTGGGGTGTAACTCCAGCATTACATTCTCCTTTGTTAGCTGTAACAAATGCAATATCATCAGTAATCATCGTTGGAGGCCTTATTGCTGCAGTCGCTAGTAAAGGTATTATAGATTTATCTAGCACAATGGGATTAATCGCTGTCCTTCTAGCATCCGTAAATATTTTTGGCGGTTTTATGGTTGCACAAAGAATGCTAGCAATGTTTAAAAAGAAAAAATAAATAGGTAAATATAAATGAATACAACAATAATTGGTTTTGCATATCTTCTTTCTGGAGTACTTTTCATCTTAGCATTAAAAGGTCTTTCTTCACCTGTTTCAGCTAGAAAGGGAAATACTTACGGGATGCTTGGAATGACTATAGCTGTAGCTACTACTCTTTATGGAGCAGGATCAGGCTTAGAATTATCAAGTTACACAAATATTATTATAGCGGTGGCAATAGGTGGTCTCTTTGGATCTGTGCTTGCTAGAAAAATTAGCATGACAGCTTTACCGCAATTAGTTGCTGCATTTCATAGTTTGGTTGGATTAGCAGCTGTTTTTGTTGCCATCGGAGCATATAAGAATCCAGCTGCATTTTTTGATGGCGGAATAATAAGCACAGGCAGTATGATAGAAATGAGTCTAGGTTTAGCAATTGGAGCAATAACATTTTCTGGTTCGGTTATTGCCTTTGCAAAACTGCAAGGCTTGGTTAGTGGAAACCCATTAGTATTTAAGGGTCAGCATTTAATTAACCTTATTATATTTTTAGGAATATTAACTTTAATTTATATGACAGCTGTAGATCCTATGAGTCCTTCTACAGAACAATATTTTTGGATGATTGTTGGATTATCTTTCTTTATAGGTTTCTTAGTTGTTCTTCCAATTGGTGGCGCAGATATGCCAGTAGTTGTATCAATGTTAAATTCTTATTCTGGATGGGCAGCATGTGGAATTGGATTTACACTTCAAAATACAGCATTAATTATAACTGGTGCGCTGGTTGGTTCTTCTGGGGCCATTTTAAGTTATATCATGTGTAAAGGAATGAATAGATCAATTGTAAGCGTTCTACTTGGTGGTTTCGGTGGTGATGGCGATGCAGCAGCAGCAGCAGCAGCAGGTGGACCAAAAGGGAATGTTAAGCAAGGAAGTGCAGATGATGCGTCTTTCATTATGAGTAATGCACAAAAGGTAATTATTGTTCCAGGGTATGGTATGGCTGTTTCGCAAGCTCAACATGCATTGCGAGAAATGTGTGACATACTTAAAGAAAAAGGTGTTGAGGTAAGATATGCAATTCATCCTGTAGCAGGAAGAATGCCAGGGCATATGAATGTGTTGTTAGCTGAAGCCAATGTCCCATATGATGAAGTTTTTGAACTTGAAGAAATTAATCACGAGTTCGCAACAGCTGATGTAGCATTCGTAATAGGTGCTAATGATGTTACAAATCCATTAGCAAAAACAGACCCCCAAAGCCCAATTTATGGAATGCCAATATTAGATGTAGAGAAAGCCGCGACAACATTATTCTTAAAAAGATCTATGGCTTCTGGTTATGCAGGTGTTGATAACGATTTATTTTTTAGAGATAAAACAATGATGTTGTTAGGTGATGCGAAGAAAACTACAGAAGAAATTGTTCAAGCATTAAATCTTAGTTAATTAATAAATTTTTCTAAATCTAATGGGGAATTGATTATATAATCACTTCCCCATTCTTTTACATTACTCATGTCATCGATAAACCCATAAGCTGCAGCGACAGAGAACATATTTGCTGAATTAGCAGCGGTAATATCGCGAATATCGTCTCCAACATAAGCGCAAAAAATAGGGTCACATGATATTTGTTTAGAAGCATACAACAACGGCTCTGGATTTGGCTTTTTCACATTAAGAGTATCTCCAGCAACAATACAATTAGGTGTATGGGTAAAGTTAAGCATCTCAATAATTGGTAACACAAGAAAACTAGGCTTGTTTGTGACAATACCCCATTTATAATTTTTTTTTACTAAAGTGTTAATAATGTATTCAACTCCATCAAATAAATGAGTGTTAATAAATAAATTATTTTTATAAATTTCTAAGTATTCAGATATAAAATTATTTCTATCATCCTTAGACAACTCAGGACATGAAAAATCTACTAAACCACCAGCACCTCTTGAAATATATTTTTTAGCATATTCTAATTCTACCTCTTTTTTATTATGTTGATTAAGTAAAATATTTAAACAATTCACCATATCGAAAGATGTATCAGCAAGTGTTCCATCAAAATCAAAAAGCATTGCATCAATTTTTCTATTAATCATTATTCTTTTTACAATATATTATGTAATTAATATTTGGAGTACTGGATTCATAAAAACTCTTATTAAGTATATTATAATTAATACCTTTTATATTTTTAATTTCTAAAGAATTTTTTCTTAGTAGACTGCAGAATTCAGAAGGTTTTATAAAATTTTTATAATCATGAGTGCCACGCGGCAAAATATTGAATATATATTCAGCTCCTATTATAGAAACTAAGTATGAAATTAAATTTCTATTTAGTGTAGAAAAAAATAATTCAGAATTCTTTTTAGTAATTTTTATGCAATCTTGAATTAGTTTTTCGGGGTCAGGCACATGTTCAATTAACTCAAGGCATGTTAAAACATCATATTTTTTCTTTGATTCTTTTATTAATTCTTCCAAGCTTATTTTTTGATAATCTATATTTAGGTTATTTAGAGATTGATGAGCTTTGGCTATTTCTATAGCTTCATTTGACATATCAATACCTTTTATTTTTGTATTTTTAGAAGTTAAATTTTCGCAAAGGAGGCCACCACCACAACCAACATCTATTAATGATTTATTCTCAAGATCAATGTTTTTTTTTATAAAATTTATCCTTACAGGATTTAGCATATGCAGTGGTTTAAATGGCCCTTCAGGATCCCACCAACTATATGAAATATCATCAAATTTTTGAACTTCTTTATCGTCTACATTCATCATTACATATTATCCCATTTATTATAAATTAGCATTAATAGCGCCTATAATTTACCAATTTTTAGACGATAATCTAGTGAAAAAAGCCCACTCATGTTAGAATATAAACATTCCAAACATTTAATTTATAGAGTCATAATGGCAGAATTTGCGAAAGAATTATTACCAGTTTCAATTGAAAAAGAAACAAATAAAGCATATCTAGAATATGCTATGAGTGTAATTATCGGAAGAGCTTTGCCAGATATTAGGGACGGATTAAAGCCAGTTCATAGAAGAGTTTTGTATGCAATGGAGTCGATGGGCAATTACTCAAACAAACCTTATAAAAAATCTGCACGTGTAGTTGGAGACGTGATTGGAAAATATCACCCTCATGGCGACACTGCTGCATACGATACTATCGTAAGGATGGCACAAGACTTTTCAATGAGATATGTTTTAGTTGACGGGCAAGGTAACTTCGGCTCTATTGATGGCGATTCGCCAGCAGCTATGAGATATACAGAAGTTAGGATGGCTAAAATCGCACATGAAATTCTTTCAGATTTAGATAAAGAGACAGTTGATTTCAGACCCAATTATGATGAAACAGAAATTGAACCTGTTGTTCTTCCAACAAGAGTTCCAAATTTATTAGTTAATGGTTCTTCTGGCATAGCTGTTGGTATGGCTACAAATATACCACCTCATAACTTAACAGAAGTAATTAATGCTGTTATAGAATTAAGTAAAAAAGCTGATATGGATATTAAAGATTTAATGAAATATATACCTGGGCCTGATTTCCCAACAGCAGGAATTATAACTACAGATAAGAATGAAATAAATGGAATTGAGTCAGCTTATAAAACAGGTAAGGGCAGAGTCATCATGCAAGCAATGACAAATATCGAGATAGATAAAAAAACATCACGAGAAAAAATAATAATTACAGAACTTCCTTATCAAGTTAATAAAGCTAGGTTAATAGAAAAAATAGCAGAGCTAGTTCGAGATAAAAAAATAGAGGGAATTTCTGAATTAAGAGATGAGTCAGATAAAGATGGTATGAGGGTGGTAATTGAATTAAAAAAATCTGAAATTTCTGGCGTTCTTTTAAATAATCTATTTCAACAAACTCAAATGAGAACATCATTTAGTATTAATATGGTTGCATTGATAGATGGGAAACCAAGAGCAGTAAATTTAAAAGAGATATTATCAGCATTCATACAACACAGGAAAGAGATTGTAACAAGAAGGACAATATTTGAGCTAAAAAAAGCTAGGGAAAAAGCCCATATATTGGAAGGTCTGGCTGTCGCACTATCAAATATAGATGAAATAATTAAACTTATTAAGGAATCAAAAAATTCTCAAGAAGCTAAGATAAAATTATTATCTATAAAATGGAAAGCTGGCCTTATTCTAAAGATGTTAGATTCTTCAAAAAGCTCTATCACAAAGCCAGATGATTTAAATACCAATCTTGGATTAACTAAAGACAAATATTTGCTATCAGAAATTCAAGCTCAAGCTATATTAGAAATGAAATTGAGCAGGCTAACAGCCCTAGAGCAAGACAAAATTCTATTAGATTATAAGGAGCTTATTGATGCTATTAAGCATTATCAACTCATTTTAAGTGATAATAAAATTTTAATGAATTTAATTAGAGAAGAACTTGAAGAAATTAAAAAAATATATGGAGATAAAAGAAGAACGCAATTTCAAAAGCTTATTAATTTTTCAAAAGAAGATCTAACAAAAGAAGAAGATTTAGTTGTGACATTATCAAATGCTGGTTACGTAAAAGCACAACCTGTAGATACATACAGCTCTCAAAAAAGAGGAGGCAGAGGAAAGACTGCAGCTACAGTAAAAGAAGAAGACTTTATTGAGAAATTATTTGTTGCTAACTCTCACGATACAATTTTATGCTTTTCAAGTCTGGGAAAAGTCTATTGGTTAAAAGTTTATGATATTCCGCAATCTGGAAGATCTGCAAAGGGAAAAGCTATTGTGAATATATTATCTCTTGCGCAGTTTGAAAAAATTACTGCAATACAAAAAATTAGTAATTATGATGAAGATTTATTTGTATTGATGTCAACAAGCAAAGGAATAATTAAGAAAACAAAATTAACAGAATTTTCAAGACCAAGGCCATCAGGGCTTATAGCAATAAATTTGAAAGATGGTGATAACTTAATAGAAGCTAGCGTTACAGATGGAAAAAAACAAATCATGCTCTTCTCTAGCGCAGGGAAAACTATTAGATTTAATGAATCGGATGTAAATTGTGTAGGAAGAAGTGCTTCAGGGGTTAAAGGAATAACTATTGCAAAAGATCAGTTAGTAATTAGTATGATTATAAGTCATGAAGGTGATACAGACGATATTTTAATTGCAACTGAAAACGGTTATGGAAAAAGAACAAAAATAGATGAGTTTTCTCTTCAAAAAAGGGCAGGTAAAGGAAACATAGCTGTGAAAACTTCAGATCGTAATGGTAATGTCATAGGGGCTCTAAAAGTTAAAGAAAATGATGATTTAATGTTAATTACTGATCATGGTACTTTAGCAAGAACATCCATTAAAGATATATCTCAGTTAGGAAGAAATACACAAGGAGTAAGATTGCAAAAACTTGGGAAAGATGAAAAACTATCTCAAATTGAAAAAGTTGAAGAAGAAAAAGTCGAAGAAATATAAATTAAAAAAAATGACAGAAGATATTAAGAAAATTAGAGACAATATTGATTCATTAGATAATGAACTCCTTGAGTTATTAAATAAAAGAGCTCAGCAGGCTGTAAATATATCTAAAGAAAAACAAAAATCTAAAGGTTCTGATAATTTTTATAATCCTGAAAGAGAGGCGCAGGTAATTAGACGTATCAAAGAATTAAATAAAGGACCGTTGTCAGAAGATAATATTTGTAGACTATATAGAGAAATAATGTCAGCATGCCTTTCTTTAGAGGCGCCACTAAAAGTTTCATATCTTGGTCCCGAAGGAACCTATACACAGCTAGCAGCGCAAAATCATTTTGGATCTTCTGTATTATCTATGCCGTATTCTGATGTTGAAGAAGTTTTTTGCTCAGTAGAAAAAAGAGATACACACTATGGAGTAGTTCCAGTAGAAAATTCTACACAAGGAATTGTTGCATCAACTCTTGATATGTTTATGCGGTCAAATTTAAGAATTTCTGGAGAAATTGAAATTTCAATCAACCATAACATTTTATCGAAATCTAATAACTTAAACGAAATAAAAAAGATTTATGCACATCCGCAATCATTTTCTCAATGTAAAGAGTGGTTAGATAAAAATCTTCCAAAATCAGAAAAAATAAACTCTTCTAGTAATGCTGAGGCTGCTTTGATTTCGTCAAAAGAAAATAATTCTGCAGCTATAGCAAGTACAGTAGCAGCTGAAATATATCAATTACAAACGCTAAGTAAAAATATTGAAGATAACCGTAATAATTCAACTAGATTCTTAGTAATAGGTGAAAGAGACACAGAACCCTCTGGGAACGATAAAACTAGTATTATTGTATCTGCAAAAAATAATTCTGGCGCATTATATAGTTTGTTAGAACCACTATCTAAAAATAATGTAAGCATGACAAGAATAGAATCAAGACCATCTAAGCATAATAATTGGGAATATATTTTTTACTTAGATTTAATTGGGCATATAAAAGATAAGTCTTTAGAAAAAGCTAATGAGGATATAAAAAGGGAAGCAAGTTTATATAGATTTCTAGGTTCATATCCTGCTGCGGTAAATACAAAAAATGTCAAATAAAGTAAATAATAAAAATAAAAAAATCTTAGTAGTTGGCCTAGGATTAATTGGTTCTTCGTTATGCAGATCTTTAAGAAAAAATAATAGTTACGATAATATAAATGGCCATGATATTAGCAAAGAAGTCATGGAATATGCTCTTGATAATAATTATATAGACAATTTTGAATTAGATCTTGGGAATGCAATAGAAGATTCAGACATAATAGTTTTTTGTGTGCCAGTAGACCAAATTAAAAATTTACTAAAAATAGCAAAATCATTTTTTAATGGCAATAAAGTATTCACAGAAACACTAAGCACAAAAAAAACAGTTTTAGATTTTATAAAAGACAATAAATTTCAAGATGTAAATAATTTCATTCTTTCTCATCCAATGGCAGGTACAGAAAATTTTGGTATAAAAAATTCTTTAGATAATCTTTATGATGAAGCAATAACTTTTATCAGCTCGCTACATTCTTCAAAATTAGATAATATTAATTCTGTTAAATATTTGTGGGAATCAGTAAATTGCAATATAGTTGAGATTGATGCTTTTAAACATGATAAAATTTTAGCTGCAATAAGTCATGCTCCACATGCTATTTCTTTTTCATTATCTAAAATGATTAATGACCTTAATACGAATGAAAAATTTCCATGGATTTATTCTAAAGGAAGTCTTTCTGATATGACTAGAATTTCAAATAGTGATCCTGAATCATGGGCTAATATTTTCAGTGACAATGAGGATAATATGATTGAATATATAAATAAATATCTTGAAGAATTAAAAGAGTTAAAATCTAAAATAAGTTCAAAAAATCATGATGATATAGTTTCTTTTTTAAATAGAGCAACACCTAAAAAATAATAATATATGTCAGAAAAATATACCGTAAATCCATCTACTAACATAAGTGGCATAACTTCTGTCCCGGGGGACAAGTCAATATCTCATAGATCATTGATTTTATTATCTATATCTGATGGCATTGGTAAAATTACTGGTCTTTTAGAATCTGATGATTGTTTAGCCACACTAAATATTTTTAGAATGCTTGGTGTAGAAATTACTAAGAATGATGAAAATATATATACCATAATAGGTAAAGGTATTCATGGTCTAGAAGGCACAAACCATAGCTTAGATTGCGGTAATTCAGGAACAAGTATGAGGTTACTTTCTGGATTACTATGTGGGCAAAAATTTCCTAGTTATTTAATTGGAGATAGCTCGTTAAGTAAAAGACCAATGGAGAGAATATCCTCGCCACTAAGAATGATGGGAGCTAATATAAATTTATCAAAAAATAATACAGCACCAATAAGTATTAGTCCTGTAACAAAGATATCTGGAATCGAATATAAAATGCCAATTGATAGCGCGCAAATTAAATCATCTATAATATTAGCAAGTCTATATTCTTCAGAAAAAACAAATATTATTGAAAATATTAAAAGTAGAGATCATACAGAAAATATGATTAATTATTTAGGAGGAAGTATCACTATAATAAATAATAAAATTACTGTTAATCCTGAAAAGAAATTAGTCTCTAATGATATAGATATTCCAGGAGATATATCCTCAGCTATGTTTATTATCGTAGGTTGCCTAATATCAAGAAAATCAAAAGTTACAATCAAAAATGTTGGACTAAATGAATTACGTACAGGTGGTATAGAGATATTAAAGTTAATGGGCGCAAATATTCAAATTGATAATATAAAAAAATATGGCCCTGAAAAGATTGGAGATATAATAATTTATTCTTCAGAATTAAAAGGTATTAATATCCCTGAAAAATATATTGCGAACGCAATTGATGAATTTCCAATATTATTTATTGCTGCTGCAAATGCTTCTGGGAAAACAATACTTAAAAATGCCATGGAGCTAAGATTTAAAGAAAGCGATAGACTTGCTTCAATGTCAAAAGGCTTACTAAAATGCAATATAAATAATACCTTACTCGATGATGGTATAGAGATAGAAGGTGGCAAAATATCAGGTGCAACTATAGACAGTTATGATGATCATAGAATAGCAATGTCATTTGCAATTGCTGGAATAGCTTCATCAAGTACAATAACTATTTTAAATACCGAGAATGTTTCAACATCTTTTCCTGGGTTTGATAATTTAATGCGTAAGATGGGGTTAAAAATTAAGAGGGAAAATATTTGAATCATAAAGTAATTACAATTGATGGTCCGAGCGGTGTTGGAAAAGGAACTATAGCTATAATGATTGCAGAAGAGCTTGGGTATAACTATTTAGATAGTGGTTCACTTTACAGGTCATTGGCATTAAAACTATACGAAAAAAATAATAATTTTGATGAAGTTTTAAAAAATTTAGATTATTGGATCTCTGATATAGCTATAGATTTTAGATATAAAGACGGTCAGAAAGCTCAAATATTTGTCAATAATGAAGATTTTACAGATAAAATAAGAACAGAAAAAGTTGCAATACTTGCATCAAATATTGCCAAAGACCCGATAGCAAGAGATATGCTTGAAAAATACCAAAGAAAGTACCTTTCTGCACCAGGGTTGGTAGCTGATGGAAGAGATATGGGTACAAAAGTCTTTTCTGATGCAAATACTAAATTTTATTTAACAGCCTCTATAGAAAAAAGAGCAGAAAGACGATTAAATCAGTTGAAAGATCAAGGAATTAGTGCTAACTTGCCGGCTCTCATACAAAAACTTTTGTTACGAGATAAAGCTGATACAGAGAGATTAATTTCTCCTTTGATACCAGCAAAAGATGCAATAATAATTGATACAAGCGATATTGATGCTTCTGAAGTATTCAATAGAACCATAAACATTATAAGAGATAATTTAAAAAATATATGAGCGAAGATTTTTCAACTTTATTAGAAGAGAGTATTTCTAAACTACAAGTCAAAGCTGGTACTATAATTAATGGTACAGTGATAGACGTGAAAAAAGATCTAGTAGTCGTTAATGCAGGTCTTAAATCAGAAGGAATGATTCCTATCGATCAATTTATTGGTTTTGACGGAAAAGTTGAGGTCAAAGAAGGTGATACTGTTGAAGTAACGGTTGATGCAATAGAAGACGGTTTTGGGGAAACAAAATTATCTAGAGAAAAAGCAAAAAAAGCTAGAGCGTGGGTCTCATTATCAGAAGCTTATGATGAAAAGAAAATTCTCGAAGGAAGAATTACCGGTAAAGTAAAAGGTGGTTTCACAGTGGATCTTGCTGATATAAAAGCTTTCTTGCCTGGTTCTTTGGTCGATGTTAGGCCAGTAAGAGAGACAACTTACTTAGAAGGTAAAGATTTAGAGTTTATAGTTATTAAAATAGATAAAAAGAGAAACAACGTTGTTGTTTCAAGAAAAGCAGTTTTGGAATCAGAAAACAGTGAAGAAAGAGATGAGTTGATAGCTAATTTAGAGGAAGGCTCTGTCGTAAAAGGTATAGTTAAAAATATTACAGACTATGGAGCATTTTTAGATTTAGGTGGAGTTGATGGACTGCTCCATATTACTGATATGGCATGGAAAAGAGTTAGGCATCCATCAGAGCTTATAAATATTGGTGATGAAATAGATGTAAAAGTTTTAAAATTTGATAAAGAAAAAACTAGAGTTTCACTTGGGTTAAAGCAATTAAATGAAGACCCTTGGTTTGAAATTAGTAAGGACCATCCTGAAGGTTCTAAATTAAAAGGGAAAATTACAAATATTGCTGATTATGGTTGTTTTGTTGAAATCCATAACGGAGTCGAAGGCCTCGTTCACGTTTCTGAAATGGACTGGACAAATAAAAACGCTAATCCAGAAAAGTTAGTTACTATTGGTCAAGAAATTGAAGTATTAATATTAGATATTGATCCAGAAAGAAGAAGAATATCTTTGGGAATAAAGCAGTGTCAACCAAACCCTTGGGCTAAATTTATAGATAATCATAAAGTTGGAGATATTATAGTTGGTAAAATTAAATCAATAACAGATTTTGGTATTTTTATAGGCCTTGATAACGGTATTGATGGATTGGTTCACCTATCAGATCTATCTTGGACAGAAAGTGGTGATACCGCGGTAAGGAATTATAAAAAAGGAGATGAGCTAAAAACAATCCTAATTTCAGCAGATATTGATAGAGAAAGAATATCGTTAGGAGTTAAACAATTAACAGTAAACAAATTTCAAGAATACGTCCAAACAATTCAGAAAGGATCAGTTGTAAAAGGAAAAATAGTAGAAAAATTAGCAAAGTCCTTGTCAATTGAACTTAACGAGTCAGTTATCGGAACATTAAAATTATCTGAACTTGCATCAGATAAAAATATTGATTCAATGCAAGTTGAAGATGAATTAGATTTAATAATCACAAATATAGATAAGAAAAATCAAGCGATTAGCTTATCAATGAAAGTTTTAGAAAAACAGAATGAGAATAAGGCGCTTGATGAATATAATAAAAATAATGAATCTGTCGGAGCATCTTTAGGCGATATTTTAAAAGATCAAATGGACAAATAATATTAGCTAATTAAAATTAATATCACGGTATAGTGACATGGAAGAAAAGAGACAATCGATTACAAAATCTGACTTAATAGAAAAGATTTCAACTAAAATACCACAATTAAGTAGTAAAGACGTAGAGCTATCAGTTAAAACTTTAATTGATAAGGTTATAGATTCTTTAGCGAAAGGGGATAGAACGGAAGTAAGAGGTTTTGGAAGCTTTTCGGTTCATTATAGAAAGCCAAGAATTGGTAGAAACCCAAAAACTGGTGACTCAGTATCATTACCAGGTAAAAATGCAGCTCATTTTAAGCCTGGGAAGGTTTTACGCAATAAAATTAATAATTTGCACGACATGGATTAATAAAAACCATATAATATAATCATATTTTACAAATATTTGAATTATATGTTTAAATTTATAGCTTTATTATTGGCAGTAGTAATGTGTGTAATAAGTGTAGTAGCCGTTTACTATAATAATACGTCCTATCCAATAGACTTTTATATTATTCAATTCTCTGATGTGCCATTAGGAATAGTGCTATTCATATCTATGCTTTTTGGAGTATTAGTATCTACTTTTTTCATATTAGGGATTATTTTCAACATAAGGAAAAAATACAAAATTTTAAAAAAGGAACATGAATTAATAAGTAAAGAAGTACAGAATTTAAGAAGAATGCCTATTCAAGAGTAAAAATGTATACAGCAATATCAATCATAATTTTCTTTATAATAATAATATCAGCAGTATTATTCTATATTGCAATAAAATCGTTTCTCAAGAAAAAATCAAACCCAATACCAGTTGAATTCTTGCAAAGTATGAATTATCTTATGACGGATCAGCATGATAAAGCGCTTGATACTTTTATGTCAATGGTTAAAGTCAGTAAGGACACAGCTGAAACACATATAATTCTCGGTAATATGTTCAGAAATAGAGGGGAGGTAGATAGAGCAATAAGAATTCACCAAAATCTAATTGCAAGACCCGAATTGCAACCCAGGATAAGACAGGAGTGCTCTATAGAATTAGCAAAAGATTATTTAAAAGCAGGATTTCTGGATAGAGCAGAAATTATTTTCAC
>CAJYAP010000007.1 GCA_913065025.1 uncultured Gammaproteobacteria bacterium | reverse complement strand
TTTTGATTCATAAAAACATTATACTAGATATTTAGATTATTCTACTAACTAACAAACAATAGGATACTACGTGGAATTACTTAGCAAAATACATGCAAAAGCTAAACAAAATGGCCATATCACTTTTGACGATTACATGGACATGTGCCTTTATTACCCAAATTTGGGATATTACAATAATAAAAATATAAGCTTAGACCCTAAAAATTCTGACTTTATCACCGGCCCAGAGATTTCATCTTTATATACTGAGTCTATATTAAAATTTTACAAAGACTGCAAAAAATATAAAAAAATAAATTATGTCCTAGAATTTGGTGCTGGTAGCGGAGAAATGGCCTACAACTTTCTTCTTAATGCTGGAAATGATTATTTACCAAAAAAATATTATATTTTAGAAAAAAGTAATTACTTAAAAGAACAACAAAAAAACAAAATTAGTATGCTTTCAAAAAAATACTCTAGTAGAGTAGAGTGGGTCAATGAGATTAGTCATTTAAAAGATATTTTCTTAATAGCAAATGAAGTTCTAGATGCAATTCCAACTAAAAGATTTTTAAAGAAGGAAAATAAATTTTATGAAAAGGTTATTAAATTGAAAGATAATAAATTATGTTTTTCTAATTTAGATTGTAATAATTTATTAGAAAAAAAAATAAAAAATATTGAAAAAAGATTGAAATATAAAATACCAAATGACTATAATTTTGAGATAAATATGTTATATGAAAATTTTTTTTCTGGGATATTCAATAATATTAACAATTTTGTTTTCATAATAATAGATTATGGATATCACGAGAAAGAATTTTATCACCCCGAAAGATCTTTAGGAACATTACAGTATTATAAAAATCATAAAAAATTAAAAGAGCCATTAAATGATCAAGGAAATTTTGATATATCTGCAAGCGTTGACTTTTCTCGAGTTAAAAGAATTATAAATTTATTTGATTTAGAAATTCTTGCATATACAACACAAGAACAATTTCTCTTGAATACAAATATTCTTGAAAATTCTGAAGGTATTATTAATCCCTTTGAGAAAAAGAATATTTTACAATCCTTATTATTTCCTTCTGATATGGGTGAAAATTTTAAAATGATGATATTGTGTGATCATATGAATAAAGACTTTAATATGGGTTTTAAAGACTACAGGCATAAATTATGAATGAGCTATTTCAAATAATTGTTCTTTCTATCATACAAGGTATTACAGAATTTTTACCAATATCAAGTTCTGCTCATTTAATTCTAATTCCTAGTATTTTAGGTTGGAGTGATCAAGGCATTTTTCTGGATGTATCAATGCATTTTGGTTCTCTTTTAGCAGTATCTTATTATTTTTTGAGATACGAAAATAAACTAGCCAATACTGAATTTCCCTTAAACTATTTATGTAAAGAGAAAATTATTATAGGATCATTTCCAGTATTATTCTTTGGTTTTATTTTTTATGATCACATATCTAGCAATCTGAGATCTATTGAGATAATAAGCATATTTACTATACTTATAGCTCTCGTACTCTTGCTGGTAGAATACTTTGGAAAAAATAAGAAAGATATAACCGACATTACTAATATCGATATTCTTATTATTGGTTTATTTCAATCTATCGCACTAATCCCAGGAACTTCTCGATCTGCAATAATTATTATAGGCGCACTTCTTCTTGGATATAATAAAAAAAGTTCAATAGTAATTGCTCTAATTTTAGCTTTTCCAGTAATACTTTTAGCAATGTTATATGAAATTTATTTATTTGATTTCCAATTAATCAACATTGATATTTTTTTAAAATCTATATTAGCTATAGCAATTTCTTTCTTAGTTTCTTTTTATGTCATTAAGTATTTTATATATTACATAAATAGAACTGGTTTTTACCCATTTATGATCTATAGAATAATTCTTGGAGTATTTTTATTAGTATTTTTTATTTAATAGTATAGAATTTATAATATTTAAATTTATATTTTCTATATTTCTCTTTATGTCCTCGACATTTTTGTTAGTTAGATTTCCATAATCTATTTTATTTTCTATTATATTATTTATTTTAATAAATATATTTATTTTTTCACCTTCCTTCATTTTATGAAAATCTAGAAAATATTGAGCTTGTATTAAAAAAGCTTTTAGTCTTTCTGGTCTTCTAAATGCGTCTAATGAGTTTAAAAAATTGAGTATGCTTTTGTCTTGCATTTCAAGAGAAATAAATTTAGTTATAAATTCATTAAATATAAAGTATAAATCTATAATCTTTTTTGGAAAACCAAATGATTCTATAAAGTCAACAGAAAATCCTAGTATTGAAAGAAATATGTCTTTTTCTATATTTGTATTTGAGAAATATATTATTTTTTTCCTAATTAAATCATTACTCATAACTTCCGGGAAGTATTTTTCAGCTGCATTTGTTTTAATCAAAACATCAAAAAACTTCCAAGGGTTTTTTGAGTTAAACGCTTTAGAGAGTTCTGTCCATAGTCTTTCTCTTGATAACTCCTCAATCTCTCCCGACTTAACGATATTTTTCATTACCTCATATGTCGCTTCATGTATTGTAAAATTATAGTCACTTAATACGCAATAAAATCTTGCAACTCGAAATATTCTTAGTGGGTCTTCTGAAAATGCATCAGAAACATGCCGTATAATTCTATTTTCCAAATCTGTTATACCGTTGTGCGGGTCTATTAAATCTCCATTATCATCCTGAGCTATTGCATTGATTGTAATGTCTCTTCTCAAAAGATCTTGTTCCAAAGTAACAGATTCGCTCGTATCAAATTCAAAACCCTTGTGACCTTTGTTCGTTTTCCTTTCTAACCTAGCTAAAGCATATTCTTCGAATGTTTCTGGATGTAAAAATACAGGAAATTTCTTTCCAACTTGTTTATATCCTAATTCTATTAATTGACTTGGGTTACTGTTTACGACAACCCAGTCTTTTTCTTTAGGGGTCAGACCTAATAATTTATCTCTAATAGCGCCGCCAACTAAGTATACTTTCATATTTTTAATTTGAGTTTATATAAGTTGGGATTATAGTCTCTAGATCAGAATAAAAATCATAGTCTGAGTCACAATAGCTATCTATTTTGCAAGAATTATAGTTATCAAGAGAAAAAGGTTTACCGGGAATAAATTCCATTGTTGCAGCCTGAATTTTTGATAGAGATTTTGATAATGGTATAACTTTTGTTCTAATATTTTTTGTTTTTATTATTAAATCTAAAATATTTTTTAAAGAATATATCTTAGGACCACATAAATTAAATTTTCTGTTGAAGCTTTTAGTGTTACTTATCGAATCAACTATAAATTCTGATAATTCATCAATAAAGATTGGGGCGAATTTTGCATTATAACATGCTAATGGGAATACGAATGGAACATAATTGAGTAAATTGCTAAACCTCAACACAAAACTATCATTTTTTCCAAAAATAACTGATGGTTTAAATATAGTTATATTTACGAATCTCTTGCCATAAGTCATCAAGTAACTTTCTGCTTCACCTTTTGTTCTTAAATAATGGCTTGGTCCTTTTGAGTCTGCATTTAACGCACTCATGTGAAGCAATCTTTTTATATTATTAGCTTTGCAGGCACTTAGAATTATCCTTGCTAAATCACTATGCGCTTTTCTAAAGCCTCTTCCAGAGTGGCCTTTCTCATTTAAAATTCCAACCAAGTTTATCAACACATCAGTTTTCTTAGTACACTGGGTTAGCTCTTCAAGATCGTGAATATTAGCTTCAACTAGTGTTACTTTTGGGTACACCAGAATTTTTTTATTTGCCTCTCTGTTTCTAGTAATGATGGTTATATTATTTTTAGTCTTTGAGAGACAATTTATAATGCTTCGGCCCACAAAACCAGTTCCACCAAGTATTGTTATATTCATACTCATCCACTATTTAAGATTTATTGTAATATCAACTGTTTAACATATAATGTTATGTTATATAATTATTATAATACAGCAACTAAACATAATATTAAATGCGCATAAAAACAGTAATTTTTTTCTTATTAGTAAATCTATATATTTACCCCTCATATTCTATAGACATATCAAAAGGATTTGATGATGCTAATGCTTTAATAGTTTCTGGGGAACTTGATAAAGCAAAAGAGCTACTAAAAAAAATCCTTAAAGAAAATCCAAATAATATGCAAATAATAAATAATATTGCTTATATTGAAGCAAAATCTGGAAATATAGATGAGGCTATAAAAATCCTAAGAAGGCATATAAGCAATAATAAAGATATAGATGTTATATATAAAAATTTAACAAACCTATATGCATTTCAAGCAAACATACTTTATGAAGAAGCATTGTCTATTAAAGAATCCAGTGAAAATGCAGTTGAATTATCATTAATAAAAAATTTAAGACTAAAAAATAAAAATATTTTACCCCAAGAACTATTAGAAGATGAAAAAAATGAAACTAAAAGTCCTGATATAGAGCCTAATGGTATTAAAGATTTTATAACTAATTGGGCAAAATATTGGGAAAGTAAAGATTATATTGCATATTTTAATTGTTATGAGAGTAATTACTTTCCAAAAAATTTCAAATCTAAAAAATCATGGCAATCAGATAGAAAAGAGAAAATCGAGAATAAAAGAAACATTAAAATTAATATAACTAATATTAATATTATTAGTTATGATAGAAAAAATATTTTAATACAATTTACCCAAGCATATAATTCTGACTCATTTTCTGATGTAGTGAAGAAACATACAACTGCAGTCATTATAGATGGAAGAATAAAGATTACAGGGGAATATATTCTTAAATAATGCGATTTGTAATTAAATTAATACTAACAATAACATTGTTATTTACGAGTAAATTTACATACTCTGATAATATACCTGCCCCTAGTGAGAATGCAGAAATAGAGTTATTACAAGTTATTGACTATATGAGAAACGGTCAAAATGAAAAAGCTTTGATAGTTGCAGCGGAATTAAGTAAAAATTATCCAAATTTTAAACTCGGCAAAATTATTTATGCGGATCTTTTATCTTCATATCTTCAAAAAAAACCTATGTTTAGTAGCAACTCGCAAGATAAAGAGCTGATTGATTTAAAAAATGAAGCAAAAGCAAGAATAAATTTTAATTCTATATATAAAAAAAAAGATTTGCTTCCTAGGTCAATAATTCAATTATCTAAAGATACACCATATGCTTTTTTAATCGAGCTATCCAAGTCAAGATTGTATCTAGTGAAAAATAAAAATGGAATACCAGAAGTTATATCAGATTTTTATGTGTCAATTGGCAAAGAAGGTTTTAATAAAAAAACTTCTGGTGATAATAAAACACCCGTGGGAGTTTATAATATTACTTCTTACTTAATAGATGAAGATTTACCTGAGCTATATGGTGAGGGAGCTTACCCTATAAACTATCCAAATACTTGGGATAAGAAAAATAAAAATACTGGCTATGGAATTTGGATCCATGGTGTACCAAGAGATGTTTATAGTAGGCCGCCATTATCAAGTGAGGGATGTGTTGTAACAAGCAATCATACGTTAAGAAAACTAGAAAAATACATAGCTATTGGTAAAACGCCTGTAATCTTAGTAGAAAAAGTTAATTGGATAAAAAGAAATGTATGGCATCAAAATAAAAATATTGCTAATGAAATAATTTTTGAATGGAAAGATACTTGGGAAAGCCTTGATCCTCATGAATTTATTTCTCAACACTCAATCGATTTTAGCAGTGATAAACATAATTTCGAGGAGAGAGTTGCTCACATATTAAGAATAATTAAAAATAAAACTTATATTAAAGTTAAAATTGAAAATTTAAACTTATTTTACTATCCACAAAATCAAGACCTGATATTATCAGATTTTAGGCAACACTACGAAAGTAATAATTTTAAAACATCATCAAATAAAAAATTATTCTGGAAAAAAGAAAAAGATGGTATATGGAGAATTTTACATGAAGATACATAATATTAAGAAATATATTGATTTAATCTAATAATATGTATAATAAAAATCTAATAAAATAATTCTAAGGAAAATTTATGTCAGACACAATTTTAAAGCTAACAGATGCAGAATTTGAAAACCAAGTGATAAAATCAGAAATTCCAATTTTAGTAGATTATTGGGCAGAGTGGTGTGGACCATGCAAAATGATAGCGCCAGTATTAGAAGAAGTAGCACAAGAATTATCCGGTAAAGTTTTAATTGGTAAATTGAATGTAGACGAAAATTCTCAAACTCCGCCAAAATACGGCATAAGAGGAATACCTACTTTAATGCTATTTAAGAATGGAGAAACTGTCGGGACGCAGGTTGGAGCATTAAGTAAGAGCGACCTAATTAAGTTTATTGAAGATAATATTTAAAAAAAAATGCTAGACGAATGTTAAAATTAATGTTAACTTTCAAATTCAGTTAAAGATTTAGCACTTCAAAGAAATAAACTCACGCGTAATTAAAACTTAAATAGCGCAAATAGCAATTATATAAAATAATCTTTAGCAAAATCCAGGATAAAAATAATATGAACTTAACAGAGTTAAAAAAGAAAAGTCCGTCAGATTTGATGGCTATGGCAGCCGATATGCGTATTGAGAATATTGCAAGGGCGAGAAAACAAGAAGTAATCTTTTCAATATTAAAATCACATGCTAAAAATGGTGAAGATATTTTCGGTGACGGTGTTTTAGAAATTTTACAAGATGGTTTCGGTTTTTTAAGATCTTCGAATAGTTCATATTTAGCAGGACCAGACGACATTTATGTTTCTCCAAGTCAAATTAGAAAATTTGGGTTAAGAACTGGTGATACAGTGTCTGGTAAAATTAGACCGCCAAAAGATACCGAAAGATATTTTGCGATGTTAAAAGTTGACCAAATAAACTATGAATCTCCTGAAAATGCTAGGAGAAAAATATTATTCGAAAACTTAACCCCATTACATGCAGAGAAAAGGATTAAATTAGAAAGAGGTAACGGAAGTAGCGAAGATATTACGGCAAGAATAATAGACATATGTTCTCCTATAGGAAAAGGTCAAAGAGGCTTAGTTGTTTCACCGCCAAAAGCCGGTAAAACAATAATGCTTCAAAATATAGCACAAAGTATTACAACAAATAATCCTGAGTGTCACCTAATTGTGTTATTAATTGATGAAAGACCAGAGGAAGTTACTGAAATGTCTCGTATGGTTGATGGCGAAGTTGTTTCTAGCACATTTGATGAGCCTGCTACAAGACATGTTCAGGTTGCTGAAATGGTAATTGAAAAAGCAAAAAGATTAGTTGAACATAAAAAAGATGTAGTAATCCTTTTAGATTCTATAACTAGATTAGCAAGAGCATATAATACGGTATCGCCTTCTTCAGGGAAAGTTTTAACTGGTGGTGTTGATGCAAATGCGTTGCATAGACCTAAAAGATTTTTTGGTGCAGCTAGAAATATTGAAGAAGGTGGATCCCTTACAATATTAGCAACAGCATTAGTAGATACAGGCTCAAAAATGGATGAAGTGATTTTTGAAGAATTCAAAGGTACAGGAAATAGTGAAATTCATCTAGATAGAAGAATAGCTGAGAAGAGAGTCTATCCTGCGATTGGAATTAATAAATCTGGAACAAGAAGAGAAGAGCTGTTAACTTCACCAGAAGAACTTCAAAGAATGTGGATATTAAGGAAATTTATGCATTCGATGGATGAAATAGAGGCCGTTGAATTCTTACTTGATAAGCTTAAGACTACAAAAACAAATAATGAGTTTTTTGATTCTATGAAAAGATAAATTTATTAGTTATTTCTTTTTCGCCAATATCATGCCTCTTAATTTTTCCTTCCCAAGATATTTGATTACACCTATCATATGCTTTTGCTTGAGCTACTTGTAGATTAACTCCGAGTGCAGTCACAGATAAGACCCTGCCACCGTTTGTAACGAAGAATCCATCGTTTGTTTTTGTTCCTGAATGAAAAATTTTTGTATCATTGACCTTATGATCTAAACCCTCGATTCTTTTTTCTTTCTCATACTTTCCAGGATATCCTTTAGAAGCTAAAACAACAGTACAAGCACTTTCATTTTTCCATTTTATATCTATATTATCTAAATTATCGTTAGCTACACCAAGGAACATATCAACAATATCACTTTCTAATCTCATTAGAATTGCTTGAGCTTCTGGGTCTCCTAATCTGCAATTATATTCTAAAACAAATGGATTTTTATACTCATCAATCATAAGTCCCGCATATAAAAAACCTTTGTATTCTATACCAATTTTTTTTAATTCATTTAATGTTGGAGAGATAATTTTATCAATAACCATATTGGTTGTTTTACTATCAATTAGTTTAGTTGGAGAGTATGCTCCCATCCCACCTGTATTTGGACCAAGATCTCCATTACTTAATTTTTTATGATCTTTTGATGATGCTAATGGTATGATTTGATCTCCAGATACTAGACATATGAAGCTAGCTTCTTCACCTTTTAAAAACTCCTCTATAATAATTAAGGATGTTTTAATCCCGTCAATTTTTCCATCAAACAAATCATTTATTAATTCGCAAGTTTCTTCATAATTATTCATAATAAATACACCCTTACCTGCTGCTAAACCGTCAGCCTTTACTACAATTGGCATATTATGATCTTTGATATAATTAGTAGCTGTTTTAGAATCTGTGAAAGATTGATGTTTAGCTGTAGGAATATTCCCTGAGTTTAGAATTTTTTTACAAAAATTCTTAGATCCTTCTAGCTGTGCTGCTAATTTATTAGGTCCAAATATCAATAAATTATTTTTAATAAATTCATCTACTATTCCTTCAACTAGTGGCGCTTCAGGGCCAACGATAGTTAAGTCTATATTTTTTTCTTTTGCTATTTTTAGATAATCTTCAACTTTTGGGTCTTTTACTTCTATTAAATGAACTTTATTCTCACTTTTTATTCCTGGATTTCCTGGAGCCACATATATATTCCTTACTTTATTAGATTTTGAAACTTTCCAAGCAATTGCATGCTCTCTTCCTCCTCCGCCAATAATTAATATGTCCATAATTAGTGCCTAAAATGTCTTATTCCGGTAAATACTAAACCTATATTTAACTCGTTTGCCCTTTTTATGACCTCGTCATCATTTTGTGATCCGCCAGGCTGAATAATTGCTGATATGCCTAATTCTGCTGCTTTTTCAACATTATCAGGAAACGGGAAAAAAGCATCAGAAGCCATAACAGCATTTTTCAAATCAATATTTTGATTTTCAGCCTTTGCTGAAGCAATAGATGTTGAATCTATCCTACTCATTTGCCCTGCTCCAATACCTAGAGTTTTATTGTCTTTTGAAAATACAATAGCATTTGATTTCACATATTTTGCAACAACCCATGCGAAACATAAATCCTTTAACTCGTTGTCTGTGGGATTTTTATTTGACACAACTTTATAATTTTTTAGTAAATCATCTTTCGAGTAATCTTCTTGCTGTATTAAAACACCATTACTAATTGTTTTTATTTGATTAAAATTTTGTTTCTCTGTATTAGATTTTTCAAAATACTCCATAATTCTAATATTTTTCTTAACTTTCGCGCATTCTAAAGCTTTGTCTGAGAAAGCTGGAGCTATTATTAACTCTACAAATTGATTATCAAGTACGCTTTTTAATAAATCTTCATCAACTTTTTTATTGAAAGCAATTACACCACCAAAAGCTGATACAGGATCTGTTGCGTATGAATTTTCATAGGCTTGTTTTATATCTTTGTTACTTGACACACCACAAGGATTTGCATGCTTTACTATCACACATGATGGTTCTTTAAAATTTATAACGCACGATAGTGCTGAATCTGCATCAACTATATTGTTATATGATAATTCTTTTCCCTGATGTTGCTTTGAGTTAACAATACTAGTTCTATCATTTTTTGAATCACTATAAAGTGTTGCGCTTTGATGTGGATTTTCACCATATCTTAGATCATTTATCTTTTGTAGAGAATAATATTTTTCGAATGTTTCTTTACCTATCTCTTTACCGAGATAGTTTGCTATACAAATATCATAATGTGCCACTATTTCAAATGCTTTCAATGCCATTTCTTTATTTAAATATTCATTAGATGATAATTCTGGATCAAAATTATTAATAAAATTATCATAATCTTTTGGATCTGTTAGTACACAACAATTCTCAAAGTTTTTAGCCGCAGCTCTTACCATAGCTGGGCCACCTATATCTATATTTTCTATAGCATCTTTAAATTTAACATTATCCTTGCTGATAGTTGTTTCAAACGGATAAAAATTCACAATTAATACCTGAATCCTTTGGATATTTAAATTACTTAATATTTTTTCATCAGATTTTCTTGCTAAAATTCCGGCATGCACATTAGGGTGTAAAGTTTTAACTCTACCATCCATGATTTCAGGAAAATTAGTGATATCAGATATTGATATAACCGGGAAGCCTGCTTCTTTTAATATTTTATATGTCCCACCTGTTGATATAATTTCAAAATTATTTTTAACTAAATAATTCGCTATATTTTCTACTTTTGATTTATTTGAAACACTTATTAATGCAAATTTTTTATTTTTACTCAAAATATTACACCTTTAAATTTATGAAATATTATACTGCTTCATTTTTTTTCTCAATGTACCTCGGCTTAATCCTAGTAATTCAGAGGCTCTAGATTGATTTCCTTTACAATATTTTATTGTTTCCTCTATGAGAGGCTTTTCCACTTCGCCTATTACTAAATTGTAAACTTTATCTATTGGATAACCATCTATTTTATCAAAATACTCTCTCATGGTTTGACTTACAAATTCTCTCAACAATTTCCTTGATTTATTTTGATCCATTTTCTTTTTTAAATTTATTTTCTAAATAATTTATACTGAACCCGCCTTTTTGGAATTCATCATCAAGTATTAATTTTTTTTGGAGATTTATATTTGTTTCAATGCCACCTATAACAATTTCATTTAATGCATTACTCATTCTTCTAATTGCAGCATCTCTATTGTTACCGTATGAAATAAGTTTTCCTATCATTGAATCATAGTTTGGTGGCACTCTATATCCATTATATATGTGTGTATCCATTCTCACACCAGGACCTCCTGGAGCATGAAATTGATCTATAGTTCCTGGACATGGTATGAACGTTTCAGAATTCTCAGCATTTATTCTACACTCTATTGCATGCCCTCTTATTTCTACTTGATCCTGTGTATAGCCGACTTTTTGTCCTGATGCTATAAGTAGCTGCTGTCTCACAATATCTATTCCTGTTATCATTTCTGTCACTGGATGCTCAACTTGTATTCTTGTATTCATTTCTATGAAGTAAAATTCACCATCTTGATATAAAAACTCAAAAGTTCCTGCTCCTATATAATTTATTTCTTTACAAGCATCCGTTACTAACTTACTCATTTTTTCTCTAATTTCATGAGTAATTTCTGGCGCTGGCGCTTCTTCAATTACTTTTTGATGTTTTCTCTGCATAGAGCAATCTCTTTCACCTAAACATATTGCATTGCCAAAATTATCACACAGAACTTGAAATTCTATGTGCCTTGGTTTTTGTAAAAATTTTTCTATAAAAACTGTATCATTACCAAATGCTAATTTAGCTTCATTTTTAGTTAACTTAATTGCTTCCTCAAGATCTTCTTCCTTTTCAACTGTTCTCATTCCTCGACCACCACCACCATGAGCAGCCTTTACTAAAACTGGGTACCCAACTTCTTTTGCAATTTTTTTATTTTCAGAAATATCTTTAGAAACTTGTCCCTTTGATCCAGGTATACCAGTTATACCAACATCATTCATAGCTTTTTTTGCAAGTATCTTGTCTCCCATAAGCTTTATAGTTTCAGACCTTGGACCTACAAAAATAAAATTTGACTGGGTAACTTGTTCAGCAAAGTCTGAATTCTCAGATAGGAAGCCAAATCCTGGATGTATAGCATCAGCATTAGTTATTTCTGCAGCGCTAATTATAGAAGATGGAAGTAAATAACTTTCTCTTGAGTCTGCCGGTCCTATGCATACAGATTCATCTGCTAATCTTACATGCATGAGATCTCTATCTACTTCTGAATGGACTGCAACGGTTTTAATACCTAAATCCTTACATGCCCTTAAAATACGTAATGCAATTTCACCTCTATTTGCTATCAATAACTTTTTAATCATTTTCTACTCTATAATGAATAAAACTTGATTAAATTCTACTGGTTGAGCATTTTCAGCGATAATAGCTTTTATCACTCCAGATTTATCTGATTCAATCTGATTAAGCATTTTCATAGCCTCTATAATACAAAGAGTATCCCCTACTTTAACAACGTCACCAACACTAACGAAAGGCTTTGATCCTGGTGACGGCGCTTCATAGAACGTACCAACCATAGGGGATTTAATTTCATGCCCGGATATATTCTCAGCAACTTCTTCAACTTCATTCATACTCTGTGAAACTTCCTGGGATTTACTTGTTTCTATACTTGCAGGTAATGGTATTTGATTTACTAAATTCTGAGTTGGTATGTTTGAGGATTTGCTTAATCTAATAGATTCCTCGCCTTCAATAATCTCCATCTCACCTAAAGATGATTCTTCTAGCATCTCCATTAATTTTTTTACTTTTCTTATATCCATACTATTTCCCTTTACTAATAATATTATAAGCTGACATTAAAGCTAATTCATAGCCAAATATGCCGTGACCTGATATAACACCAACTGCAATATCTGAAAGATATGATTTTTTTCGAAAATCTTCTCTAGCGAAAACATTTGAGATATGAATCTCGATAAATGGAACTGATACGCCTAACAATGCATCTCTTAAAGCTATGCTGGTATGTGTAAATGCTCCAGGATTAAATATTATAAAATCTACCTTATCCTTCTTTGCTGTATGAATCTCAGTTATTAGTTCCGCCTCTGAGTTGAACTGTTGGTGATTTAGCTCAACACCTATTTCAGTTGCAACCTCGTTAAGGCCTTCTGAAATATCATCTAGAGATTCATATCCATATATCTCAGGTTCTCTTTCACCCAAAAGATTAAGATTTGGTCCATTTAGAATAAGGATTTTACTCATAAATTCTTCTAATTTCTTCTAATTTCGTTGATTTTCTTTAAAATAACATTAAATCTAATTTAAATCAATGCTTATAATTTCTTCTAAATGTTTTTGAAATTTTTCCGCATTCATGTAGCCCTGAATACTATATCCTTTAATTTCAATGCCTTCTCTATCGTAAAATTTATATGCAGGTGGTCCTAAAACATTTAAATATTTGAGCAGCGCTATATCCTCTTTACTATTATTTGTTACATCAATTTTTATTAGATTTAATTCTTTTAGTAATGTTTCTACATTAATATTTTTAAATGTTTTTTGTTCCATTAATTTGCATTCAATACACCAGTCGGCGTAAACATCTAAAAAAACTATCTTATCACTTTCTGTATTTAAAAACCTATTAAGTTCCCCAACATTTTTAATTTTTTTGAATACTAAGCTTGAATCGTTGTTGCTTACATTTAAAACTGGCACCAATCTATCAATAAATGTTATTGCAACAATTAATAATAAAACTCCTATAAGGTAATTAATATATTTCATCCATTTACCAGTCTTAGGAATAATTTTACCCATGAATGTCCCATAAAATAAGAGTGGTAAACTCATTCCTATTGCAAGACTTAGAAATAATAATCCTGTTACAGCAGCTCCAGGGTTTTCAGAAGTAATATATATAAAAATTCCTGCTAATGGTGGTGCAACACAAGGCCCAACTATTAGTGCTGACAAAAATCCCATTATAAAAGAACCACCATAGCCTCCAATACGTATTCTATTGCTAAAATTTGTTACAAGTCGCTGAAATGAATTTGCGATTTTAATTTCATATAATCCGAACATAGACAATGATAAAACTATAAGTATTAAAATAAAAAATATTAAATAAAGTGGATCTTGAAATATACTCTGAATATTATAAATGTCTGAAGAATATCCTATAAATAAACCAACTAAGAAATAAAGAACACATAACCCTAATACATAATAAAATGATAGTAGAAACGGTTTATTTGAGTTTTCATTATTTGATTTTAATATTAAGCTTGAGAGTATTGGTACCATAGGAAGAACGCATGGCGTGAAAGAAAGAAGAAGACCAAAACCAATAAATAATAAAATATTAGTTATCACGTTATTTGATGATATCTTTCCATAGATAAGTTCTGACTCGGATATTTTTTCTTGGTCTGAAAAATCTGTTTTTAGTTTTCCTCTTAAATCAAAATTCTTTCTAATTGGTGGATAACATAGGCCTTTGTTAGCGCACCCTTGATAATATACATTTACTAAATTGCTATTATTTTCTATATTAATTTTCAATATAAAGCTTGAATCATATATTTCACTTTTTCCAAAAAATTCATCCTCTTTTATTTTTGATTCTGGAAAATTTATATTATTGATTTCTTTATTATCAAGAATAATTTTAATTTGATCTTTATATAAGTAGTATCCTTTTGCTACATTGAAATTAATTAATAATAAATCTTCAGATTCTTGCTCTACAGATACAATAAATGCTTTTTCAGCTTTCAGAAAAGTATCGTTATTTTTAGAAAACAGGCCTTCTGAATATGAATTGCTAAATAAAAGATAAAATAAAAAAAAAGTTTTTAAAAAAAAATAAATATTATTCATATTAGTAAACTAATTTAATAGTACTTCCTGTTTTTGGTTCTCCTGAAGGAAACATATTATTAATAACTCTTAGTCTATTTTCTGCATGAGTGCTGAATGATGATTTTAATGATAATTTTTTGAATGTATCGCCTTCTTTCACCTTATATAAAGTTATTCTTTTAGGCTCACCTAGTTTTTTTTCAGCAGGTTTCAATTTTCTTAAAGTTTTTATTGTGTCATCAAAAATTTTATTATTTTTCTCAAAATTATCTTCGTCTTTTGTTGTTGCTATAAACTGAAATGCCTCTTTATTGTTCTTATATAATATTGCTACTCTGCACTTGTGACCATCACCAAAATTTGTATTAATCTCTACGTTTGCTGCATACCCTTTATACTCAGAAGAGTTTATTTCCTTCCCATTTGTATAATCTTTCCCGTACAACCTGCCTATTAATTCTTTAGCTGTAATTTTTCTATTCAAATCTCTCATTGTTAGCTCTATTAATGTCTCTCTATCTTTTGATGTACCTAGAACAGATGTTGGTAGGTTTTCTATTTTCCAGCCAGATGGAAATTTAAGGGTAAAATCTAATTGAGTATGGTAAAAATTTGCCCCTCTGGCTGACCCTTGCCCATCTCCAGGGCCAAATGGCATTCCTTCAATAATATTCAAATACTTTTCTTTGTTTTCATCTAATTTTATTTTATTAATATTACTTTTTGCTGCTTTTATAACTTCCTGAAGTCTTTTATCATTATCAGGATGAGTAGCAAAAACACCATGGTAAGCATATGGTTCTCTATCTTCTTCTTTCGCTAAAACCTTATCGAATTCTTCTTGGTTCTTCAAAACTCCAATAACATTTTTAAGAGCATCAGGATCATAACCGACTTTTGCAATATACTCTGCCCCAACTCTATCTGCTTCTAACTCTGCTTCTCTTCCAAACCCTCTTAGTATTGCTGCGGTTGCTAATTGACTCAAATTTGCAATACTTCTATTTCCTACTAGGATTGACACTACTGTTGTAAAGATATTAGTAACTTGATTTTTTGAATATTGTTTCACACCATGTCTAGCTGTAATATGTCCTAATTCATGACCAAGAACACCGCATAATTCGGCCTCACTGCCCAAATAGGCCAACATACCTCTAGTAACATATACATACCCGCCAGGTATAGCAAAAGCATTTACTTGTGGGCTATCTAACACCGAAAAATGGTAGATCAATTCGTTTCTATGGCTAACTGTAGCTAGCTTTTCTCCAAGGTATGTAACGTATTTGAGGAGCTCAGGGTCGTTATAGGAACTATACGCCTTCATTACTTGCTTATGCGAATTTCTTCCTAATTCTGCTTCCTCGTCCTCATTTAATAAAATTAGGTCTTTCTCGCCTGTAACAGGATTTGTTGCACAAGATGTGAGAGTTCCACCTAGAGAAAATAAAGTTGATGCTTTTAAAAATGATCTTCTATCCATAAGCTCATATTGCCCAAAAAGATTGCTAATTTAAAGAAGAATTAAGTGAAATTTATGTTTTGTTATATCTTTTCTTAAACTTATCTACCTGGCCAGCAGTATCAATGATTTTTTGTTTGCCCGTATAAAATGGATGAGAAACAGACGAGATATCAAGACTGCAATATGGATAAGTTTTCCCATCTTCCCATTCTTTAGTTGCATCTGTTTTTATTGTTGAGCCTATTAAGAAATATGTGTCCGCGCCAGTGTCGTGGAATAAAACATCTCGGTACTCAGGATGAATATCTTTTTTCATAATCTCATAATATCATTAAATTTAAGAAAATGAATGATACCTAAAGTAAGATGTAGTCACAAGCTAAATTGCCCTAAATACTAAATTTAATTAGAAAAGCACCTATATTTAGGTTGTACTTTGCTATTTCATATTAATTAATAAACATAAATATCTGTTTTCTAGAGGAATTTTTTATATCCACAAAAATTGTGGATAAGTCTGTGCAAAAAACTTATTTTTTTCACTAACCTTCAAACATTCTTTCATAACTATCAAATTGTTCAATTTTTGTACAATATAAGTTATTGATAAATATACATAAATTTTCTTTTAATATGTTTTAAAAATATTTTAATAAATATGTAAAAAAAGTTGACAAAAAAATTAACTGTGAATAAATTCCCTCATTTTTTACTAGGCTTTAAACAAAAATTAAAAAAATCAACATTTATTTAAATTTATTTTACCAAAATATTATATCTTTTTAGCAAATAATGCCTTGATTTCCATTTGAAAGGCCTCAAGAGCTTTTCCTCGATGACTAACAGAATTTTTTTGATTTTCTGGTAATTCCGCTGCTGTGCATTGAAATTCTGGCAAATAAAACAAAGGGTCATAGCCGAACCCATTTTTCCCAACTTCTTCTGTCCCTATAAAGCCTTCCCAAGTTGCGTCGAAGATTTTAGGTGTTGGGTAATCATATTTTCTCAAAAACACTATTGAACATCTATATCTTGCAGTTCTCTTTTCTAAAGGGACACCTTTCAGCTCTTTTAACAGTAATTTATTATTAGCTTCATCATCGCACTCTTCGCCTGCATATCTAGCTGAATAAATGCCTGGCCTTCCTGACAATGCATCGACTTCTATTCCTGAATCATCTGCTATAGCAGGTAAATTAGCTAACAAAGAAGCATTTCTTGCCTTTAATATTGAATTTTCAACAAAAGTGAGGCCTGTTTCTGGTACTTCAGGAATCTCTAATTGAGATTGAGGAATTAACTCTATATTTTCTCTACCTAATATTGCCTCAAACTCTTTTATTTTATGAAGATTATTTGAGGCTAAAACAATCTTACTCATAACTATTTAATGTCTTTTTTTGTATGGCAATAATGTCTTTAATTCCCTGAGTTGCTAAAGCAACCATTTCATTTAATTCATTCTGCGAGAAAGAGCCTTCTTCAGCTGTCCCTTGAATTTCAATAAAATTACCTTCATCGTTCATTATAAAATTCATGTCCGTTTCTGCATTTGAATCTTCTTCATAATCAAGATCTAATACAATCTCCCCATCAACTTTTCCTAATGAAACAGATCCTGTGAAAGATTTAATAGCATCAGTAGAACTAAAATCATCGCTATCCTGATTTCTTAATGCCAAGCAAAGCGCTACAAAACCACCTGTTATAGAAGCTGTTCTAGTGCCCCCATCAGCCTGAATTACATCGCAATCTATAGTAATCGATCTATCTCCTAATTTATCAAGGTTAACTGAGGATCTTAAAGAACGACCAATGAGTCTTTGAATCTCCATTGTTCTTCCACTTTGCTTCATTTTTGCTTCCCTTCTCATTCTTTCGTTTGTAGATCTAGGTAACATTCCGTATTCCGCTGTTACCCAACCCATATTTTTTCCTTTTAGGAAGCGAGGTACGTTATTTTCAATTGTTGCATTACATATAACTTTAGTATTTCCAAACTCTACTAAAACTGATCCTTCTGGGTGAGAAATATAATCTTTTGTTATCGATATATTCCTTAATTCATCAGGCTTTCGTCCATTTTTTCTCATATTAACTATCTCAAAATATTGATAAATAAAATAAATTTGCTTATTTCTTATTTTTGTGAAGAATTACACATTCTAGATAATAACATAGTCTGAATAGTATTGGAGAATAGTAATTATGAACATAGCAATCCTTACAACTGGAGGCACATTTGATAAAGTATATTTTGATGCTAACAGTGAATATAGTATTGGTGAACCCTGCATATCTTCGATCCTTGATGAAGGAAACGTAACTTCTGACTATAGAGTCCAATCTATCTTAAAAAAAGATAGTCTTGATATAAATCAAGAAGAAAGGGAATTAATAAAGCAATCTGTTATTGAGTGTGAAGAAGAAAGAATAATTATTACTCACGGCACAGATACTATGATTGAAACAGCTAAATTCTTAGAAGATATCCAAAATAAAACTATAGTTTTAACAGGGGCAATGCAACCAGCAAGATTTAAAAAAACAGATGCAATATTTAATTCAGGTTATGCATTTGCAGCTGCTCAAACATTAGATAAGGGTGTTTATATAGCAATGAGTGGTAAGATATTTAGTTCTGATAATGTAAGAAAGAATATAGATTTAGGAAGATTTGAAAATAAAAGTTAAATTAATATGAGTATCTTAAAAAAAATAACTTTGGTGACTTTGATGCTTTTTTCCGCATCTTCTTACTCTAATGACTCAAACCTATTTAGTGCTGGAGTTCCTTCTCTTGCCCCAATGCTAGAAAATGTAACTCCTGCCGTTGTAAATATTTATACTATTAGTGAAACTCAAGAAAGAAGTAATTATATTGACGATCCTTTTTTAAGAAAATTTTTTAATATTCCTGGTCAACAAAAATCAAGAAAAAAAAATAGATCAGGTCTAGGTTCGGGCGTAATAATAAATGATAAAAAAGGATATATAATCACTAATAATCACGTGATCGCCAAAGCTAAAGATATAAAAGTTAAGCTTCATGATGGTAGAGAATTTAAAGCCACTCTAGTTGGAGCAGACCCTGCTTCAGATATTGCTGTTATAAAAATATTGCCAGACAATTTAACGTCATTAAAATTCTCTGATTCTGAGAGACTAAGAGTCGGTGACTTTGTTGTAGCTATTGGGAACCCATTTGGTATTGGACAGACAGTAACATCTGGGATTGTTAGTGCACTAGGAAGGTCTGGTTTAGGTATTGAGGCATATGAAAACTTTATACAAACAGATGCATCAATTAACCCTGGTAATTCTGGGGGAGCTTTAGTCAATTTAAAAGGAGAGCTGATTGGAATTAATACTGCCATTATTGGCTCAAGAGGTGGCTCTGGAAGTGTTGGGATAGGATTAGCAATACCAGTAAACATGGCCTTAGACGTAACAGAACAGTTAATAAAATACGGGAAGGTTAGAAGAGGATATCTTGGCGTATCAGCTCAAGACCTAACAAGTGATTTATCTAAAGCTTTTGGAATAAATACAAATAATAAAGGAGCAATAATAACGCAAGTTCAGAAAGATTCTCCAGCAGATCTTGCTGGCTTGAAAGTTGGCGATGTAATTATAAAGATTAATAAAGAAACTGTGAAAAATACAGCGGCAGTAAGAAATAAAATAGGCCTTCTAAAACTTAATAGCATAATTTCTATGGAAATAAATAGAAAAGGAAAAATTTTCAAAACTAATGTCAAAATTACAGAACCAAAATATTCAAAAAAAGATGGAATAAAAATAAATACTAGACTTCAAGGCATAATTTTTGGAGAAATAACAAAAGATATGCCTGAATACGGAAAAATAAATGGAATAAAGATAATTAAAATCAAAAAAAATAGCAGAGCATATGCTGTAGGTATTAGAGTAAACGATATAATATTATCCATAAATAATATTCCTGTTCAAGCGATTAAAGATTTAGAAATTGTTTCGGGTGAAAATGATTCAGAGCTTGTAGTTCATGTTCAGCGAGGTAATAGAACAGCATTTCTCCTATTGAAATAATTTTCTAACCTCCAGTAATTGTAGGGAAAAATGCTACTTCATCATTATCTTTTAAATCAGAAGTAAAATCTGAGTGTTCATAATTTTTAGCTGAATAAATTTTATAATTTAATTCATTAAGTTTCAGCTTCAAGAAAATATCGTTAATTGTAGACTTAGGTTCTGGTAATTCAACATATTCCTCTTTTTTACCCATGTCCTCCGATAATCTTGCTAAGTAAATTACTTTTATTTTCATATTTTGGTACACTATAAAAAAACAACAAACATATTTAAATGAAAAAAAATCTTACCCATTTTACGAAATCTGGCGATGCGCATATGGTTAATATCCAAGATAAGGATAACACAAATAGAATAGCGCTAGCCAGTGGCAAGATTTATATGTCCAGTAGTTCTATAAAAAAAATTAAAGAAGGGAGTCATAAGAAAGGTGATGTTTTAGGAGTTGCTCGTATTGCTGCTATTACATCAGCAAAAAAAACATCTGATCTAATTCCTCTTTGTCACAATATAAATTTATCATCGGTTTCTGTAATTTTTAGAGTTAATGCTTCCAAAAAATATGTTTATTGTGAAGTGACTGTATCAACATCAGGTCAAACAGGGGTCGAGATGGAGGCTCTAACCGCAGTTCAAATTGGTCTCCTTACAATTTATGATATGTGCAAATCAATAGACAGGGGAATGAAAATCACTGATATTCAACTTGAATCAAAGAAGGGTGGTGCTTCAGGTGATTGGGCAAGAGAAAAATAAGCATAAATTAAACACATTTTCCAAAAACTTAATTTTGTGGCATAAAGAAAATGGTAGGCATGATTTACCTTGGCAAATAAATATCAGCCCTTATAAAGTATGGATATCCGAAGTCATGCTTCAACAAACTCAAGTTAAAACAGTACTTCCATACTACAAAGAATTTATACAAAAATACCCTAATATAAAATCTCTTTCAAACTCAAATCTTGATGATATCTTAGAATCCTGGTCTGGTTTAGGCTACTACAGAAGAGCCCAAAATATTTACAAATCTTCTCAAATTTTAAAAAGTAAATACAAATACGAATTTCCAAAATTATATGATGATATCCTAGAGCTTCCTGGGATTGGAAGATCTACGGCTGGAGCTATTTTGGCACTAGCATATAATAAAAAATATCCAATTTTAGATGGGAATGTCAAAAGAGTAATAAAAAGATACTTTGCTGTGACAGGAGAAAAAAATAATGAAAAAAATTTATGGAACATATCAGAATCACTGCTACCTAGTAATAATAATAATGTTTACACACAGTCGATTATGGATTTAGGCTCTTTGATTTGCACCAAGAATATTCCTTTATGTAAAAAATGTCCAGTAAGTATAAACTGTGATGCATTTAGATTAAATTTAACGCACTCTATCCCAGAAAAAAAACAAAAATTAAAACATAAAAAATTAAAATTATATTTGTTACTCATTCAAGATTATAAAGAAAAAAACTTAATATTGATGAAAAAAAATCCTAAAGATGGAATTTGGTCTAATTTGTGGAATCTTCCGAGTTTTAACAATATTGCAGAGTATAAAAAATTTTTAGAGAAAAATAATATGCTTGGCAAAGTTTTTAATTATTACCATATTGATCACAAACTTACACATCTAAAGCTTGATATAAATGTGTTAAAAATTGTCTTATCAAAAAAAATAGATCAGGGAGATTATTACTGGAAAAATATTTATGATAAGATTGGTTCAGCTAAACCAGTAATTATGACTATTAAAAAATTAAAAGAGGAGTTGGATTAATGCGAATGGTAATGTGCTTAAAGCTTAAAAAAGAGCTAGAAGGTCTTGAGAGACCAACTTATCCAGGAGAATTAGGGGAAAAAGTTTTTGAAAATATATCAAAAGAAGCTTGGGCCCTTTGGCTAAAACATATGACAATGCTTATAAATGAATATAGATTAACCCCAATTGAACCAAAAGCCAGAACTTTTCTTGAAGAAGAAATGGAAAAGTTTTTTTTTGGAGAAGGGTCTGAAGTACCAAAAGACTTCAAGCCCGAGTAATATTAATTATTTTTTATCGTAAGGCCACATGTTAAAAATCATATGTGGAAGTGTCAAACAAGCTAAAATAATAAAAATATATTTAATTATAGTCTCATTGATAGATATCTCATAAATATTTGAAATCAATGTAACAGATGCCAATGAAAAGAATAAAGAACAAATTATAATAAAAATTAAAAACCCTTTAATAGTAAAATTATCTGGCATAAGCTTCGTTATATAAATTGATTCTATAAAATGTCTAGCTGAATGTAAAAAACAAAAATACAATGTAAAAGATATCAACGGTGGAAGTAAGATGAAATTTCCAAAACAAAATAAACCCTCAAATTTATGAAGATAATTTTTATCTTTTTCAAAAATTATATGAGATATTGATAAAAATATAAATAATGTCTTTTGAGTTAAACTGAATTCTATTCCAGAAACACCATACCCAATTAGTAAATAAAATAAATAGTTCACATTATCAAAATGAAATAATATTGGTGTGAAAACTATGATCAATCCTTTAATAAAAATATTAATATTAATATATATAGTTTTTCCATTTTTAAAATAGTTATAATCTTCAAATCCAAAATGATAGGCAGCTATAAATAAGAAGAATATTAATGATATTCCAGGAATAATAAACCATGCTATAAAATATGCAAAAGTAATGAAAATATAGATAGTAACAAAATATAATGACCAAAATCTTGCATACTTTTTAAATATTATTTTACCTATTGAGAAATCAAAAAAACCATGCGGTATGCCGATTAAAGATACTAAAAAAAATAGTAAATATATCTGATTATTTAGATTATTTGCTAGATTAGAATATTGAAGAAATATTAAGCTAAAAGTACTCAATATAATAAATAACCCTTTTTGAAAATTATTTATTTTATTTATCATTTTTTTCTCTTATCCCTAACGCGTATAATAAAAATTTTAATTTAGGTAGATAAAATATTATTTTCATAATATCAAAAATACTAGGCATATCTGAAAGAAATCTAATTTGCGCTTTATGCGAACTTGTTCTAAATAGATCCATCAAAGCAATTTTCATATAATCTGGATTTCTAGAAATAATTCTTAGAAAAATACTATCCATTTTTCTTAGAATAAATTTATGAAAATGTTTATTAATCTTATTTTTTTGAATGTTTGGGATTATCTTCATAAGGTAATCCATTTGCCTTTGAATATTTATAAATGTGTATCCTGTACTTGCTCTAGTTGCCCCAGAAAAAGACCCTATTTTTGTTATAAATCGCTCTGATAGGCTATTTATTCCTATGTCCATAGGTATAGACCCAAACTCTGTTTTTTCTATAACATATTCCTTATCACCATATTTTTCCCTCATATATTCATTTATATATTCCTTATTAAGCAATTTTTTTTCTTCATTGCAAGAGAAGAATGTAGATTCTATTAATGCCATATTTTTTGAGAACGGAAGAATATAATTGAAGTGAAATTTATTTTTTATAGTTGTAAATTCCATAAAAGCAGCAAGTTTATCATCAAAAATATCTTCTTTTGATTTTATGTAAGCTCCAAAAAATTGCTGCTTCATAAATGTTTTTTTATTATTTGGTCTACTATCAAATACATGACTACAAAAGTATTCATCTTTATCTGTAATTACTACAACATCACTATTTTTTTTAACTATTTGTTTAACCTCTAAAGAAAATAAAATATCAATATTACTGCTAGTATTAATTTTATCTAAAATGAAATTATTGAAATCTAATGAACTTATACTTTGATAATTATAATCTTCACAATTTATTTTTATTGATTCATTTTCATTGCTGATCAATAAATTTTTCCATTTCTTTTTAATTAAATGATTAAAAGGCGTCTCATATGTATCCCAAAAAGACCATAATTTATTTCTTTTATTAATATCATCACTAGATTCAATTATACAAACTGTATGACTCTTATTTAACAATCTGTATGCTAAGCTTAAGCCTGCGCAACCTGCCCCGATAATAATATAATCATAGTTATTTTGCATTAACATCAAGTAATCCTATAAGTGATTCATGAAGATATTTATTATGTTTTTTTCTAAATAAAGGTATTAAAAAAAATATTAAAAATTCAAATATTGTTTTAATTACTATAAATAATTTTTCTTTTTTAGATACATAAATATTTTCATGTAAGAACATTAATCCAGTATTTCTTATTTTTTTACCTATAGCCTGATATATTCTCAAAGCTATGAGTATGGATATTCTTGATTGTATTGGTATAAATCTCATACCATTTAGTGAGCTTTTATAAAAAATATCTGCTTTTATTAATAGGTTTTTAACGGTTTTTTGTATTTTTTTTTGATTTTGATCTGTCATATTGCTCATACAAATTTTATCTATTCCAGTATTTTCTGGCAAATAAATTCTATTTTTCTTATAATCTTGAACTATATCTCTTGATATATTTGTAAGCTGCATTGCTATACCTAAATCTATTGCAAAATATCTTGCATCTTTTGCTTTTATCTCTAAAGCACTAAGCATCATAAGTCCTACAGCACCAGCAACTTTATAACAATATCTTAGCAATTCTGCATTATCTTTATATCTTGTAAAATTTATATCAGAATTAATTCCATCTATTAATTCACTTATTAATTCTTCACTAATGCCATATGATTTTATTATTGCTTTTAACTCTAAAGCTTCCTTTGAATTTTCAATTAACAATCCCTCGTCAACTATGTCATCTTGAATTCTGCAGAACGAATAAATATTTATTACTTTTTCTAAGGTGCCTTTAGGTAAAAACTTACTTGCCCAGAAGAAAGATTTACTATTCTGATATATTATATCTTTGTTATTTACTATCCCCATAATCTCTTAAAATTAATTTCTCAGTTACTTTTGCTGTTGATAATACACCAGGGACTCCTGCTCCTGGATGAGTGCTTGCACCCACAAAATATAACCCTTTTGTTTCTTTCGCTTTATTCCCATATCTAAAATATGCGGATTGCGTAAAAATTGGCTGTATTCCAAAACCACTTCCAGCATAAGTATTTAATTCATTCTCGAAATAATTTGGAGTTATGTAAAAACTATCCACTATATTTTTGGACAATTCTGGCATAATTTTTTCTTGTAATGTATCAATTATTATAGATGATAGCTCATCTCCTCTTTCATCCCAGTTAATATTACTTAAGTTATTAGGTACAGGAGCTAAAACATAAAATGTGTCATTATTATTTTGTATCATAGAAGAATCAGTTGCTCCGGGCCTATGAAGATATAAGCTAGGATCATTAACAAATATTTTTTTATTAAAAATATCATTTAGTAACTCATAGTGTCTCTTACTAAATACTATTGTATGGTGCTTTACGTCTTTATAGATTTTTTTAGTAGAAAAATATAATACAAATAAACTCATTGAATGTTTTAAGTTAAAATTATTAGATATTTTATTAGGTTTGTATCCAAGTAAATTTTTGTATGTATATGTAGGGTCAGAATTACATACAACAGCATCGCAACTAATAATTCCTTCATTCGTTTCAACACCTATAACTTTATTTTTACTTACAATTATTTTATGCGCTTCCGTATTTTTCTTTATCTCAACATCTTTATTTAATAAAAGCTTCTCTAAACCATCCACTATTTTTCCTGTACCGCCTTCTGCGTAAAATACTCCCCATTTCCACTCTAAATATTGTATTAATAGATATATTGATGTTGTACTGTATGGATTTCCACCAACTAACAATGGGTGCATACTTAATGCCTGATTTAAATTTTTGTTGCCTATGTATTTATCTACAGCCTGATAAACGGACCTATCAAATCTTATTCTGATTAATTCCGGAAGATGTTTTACCATGCTACCAAGGCTTTCAAAAGGTTCGTCGGAAAGCTCAATAAAGGCTTTATTAAAAATTCTTTTACTATGCTTTACTAATTTTAAATATGACTTTGCATTTTCATATCCATATTTTAATTTTATTTCTTTAACCGTAGTACTTAATTTATCTCCATAATCAAGATATTCTCCATTTTCAAATAAAAATCTATACCATGGCTTTACTGGTAGTAAGTTTACATAATCACTTAACTTTTCAGAATGTATTGAAAAAAGCTCATCTATTAAATATGGTGCTGTTATAACAGTAGGGCCAGCATCATACTTATAATTGTTATGCAAGAATGTTCTTGCTCTTCCACCAAGATCACCATGCTTTTCTATTAATGTTGTATCAAAACCTTTACTTCGTAATCTTGAAGTAATTGAAAGGCCACCAAAACCAGATCCAATGATAATAATTTTTTTCATAAAAATACTAGGAAATAAAAAAGGCTCACTAGTTACAGCGAGCCTTTAGTTAAACTTATTAAGAATTCTACTTACGCAGATTCTTTAACAGCTGCTGCCCATATAACTACACCAAACGCGATTTTGTTAACAAAATCAGCTAAGTTATAAACTATATTAACAGTTGCTGGGTCTGTACCGCCAGCTAAGTATCCTAAGAAATATCCTAGTGGATAGATAGCCCAACCAACAGTTACAATTAAACGCATTGCACCAAACGCTGTTTGACATGCTGCACTTCCACTAGAAGCATTTGCTTTAGAAGCTTCACCAGCAAAGATTTCATAAAGAATGTATAACCAACCAATCATTCCAATAATGAAACCTGTCATATGAGACATCATTCCAGCTTCACCCGCAAAACCACCTATAAGCATTACAAGAGTACCAATTAATAGTCTCCAGAAAACGCCAGCAGAAACTGCTGTTACAGCAGCTAGGATTAAGTAGAACTCAATCATTTGTAAAGGTACAGTTAGTAACCAATCTATATATCTAAATACAGTTGGTGAATCACCTGTAGACACCCATACTTCTCTCATATAGAAATAGTGTACAGCAGCTATTAAAGTAATTAAGCCGGCTACAGTTAATGATGTTTTCCATTTTGCACTTACTCTATCGCGCTCCACAATAAAAAATACTGTAGATGCAACCATTGCTATAGAAATTATCCAGAAAGTAATCCCAACCGAATCACCAGTATCAAGAGCACCGCCGTGCCCACCTGCTAATGCTAATGTTGGTAAAGCGATTACTACTAGAAGTGATGCAAAAAGTTTTTTGCTAAAATCTAATAATTTAATCATATCGTTTTATCCTCGAGTTATTTTAATATATATTTTTTTAACTACACTCACATTCTAAGGATTTAAATATAAAAATAAACCCTTAATTACAAGCAAAATATATGCAAATTTCATAATATAAGCTATTGATTATAAAACTATTTTTTATTTTAATTATAAGAATTCTTATTAATTTAAATATAATAAAATACTAATACTTTCTATTCTTTGCTGTATTTTCTTTAATAATATATTTAAATCTTAACTTCATCTATGAGTCCATTAGTGTATACTCACTTTTTTCTAAATTTATTATTAATATTAATGGCTTGGTAGCTCAGTTGGTAGAGCAGTGGACTGAAAATCCTCGTGTCGGCAGTTCGATTCTGCCCCGAGCCACCATTGATAGAATATTGTTACTTCAAAAACCTTTTTGCATACTTTTCATTTATTTTATTTATATCAAATAATGTAAAAAAGTCAGCTGTTCTAAAATTTTCATCATATGCAGGATTTCCACAAACTTCAGCGCCTATTCGAATATATCCTTTTAATAATGAAGGTAGCTGAACATTTTGTTTTTTAGAATACTTGAGAACGTCAAATGATCTTTTTGGCTCTATTCCATAATTATAATTAATTTTGTTTTGTATAGATAAATAATTATAAACATCAGAAGCATATTGACCGCCGTCTAATAAAGATATGCTTGAGCATCCAATCATCTTCTCATAATTATTAGCTTTCATAAATTTACCTAACTCACTCCATAACGAAATAATTACAGCACCATTTCTATAATCTTTATGCACACATGCTCTGCCTAATTCAACTACACTTTCATTATCAGTAATTAACTTATTTAATTTAAATTCTGACTCAGTATAAAAACTCCCAATTTTTTTCTTATTTTCTTGTGTTAAGACTCTATAGGTTCCAACAACTTTTCCATTAAATGCGTCTCGTATCATCAAATGATCGCAAAAATCATCATAAATGTCTTTGTCTATTCTTCCTGGAATTTTAGCACCCATCTCTTTAGCAAAGACTTTATATCTTAATTTTTGTACTTCTTTTATGTCTTTCTTTGTCTTTGCCCATGTTGCATATATTTGCGGTATATTTTCCTGTATTTTATTTTTTGAAAAAAAATATTTTGTTTTATGAAAGAATGCTTGGGTTTTCAAAAATGAATTTTTTTGAGGTAATATTTGTCTCATATATTTTCTCCTTAAAGAGGTTTTTATATGAATAAATATGATAATATTGAAATATTACAAAAATATTTTTTTTTAGTGACATTTCTATTACACGATTTGTTTACAAAAAAATTGATATATAATGCCTTTCATGGTCTACATTAAATTATTTCTTATATTTATGCATATAATATTCGGGTGTATTATATCGTTGCTATTTATCACTAATAATAAAAATCTAAAGAATTTAATTATCAGAAAATGGTCAGAAATACTCCTAATTATTTTAAATGTTAAAATTCTTGATAAAAAAACTTTAATAAATCATTTTAAAAATAATTGCTTTCTAATATTTTCTAATCACATATCATGGCTAGACATTATTATTTATAACTCTTTGCATCCAATGGTTTTTATAGCTAAAGATGATGTAAAGAAATGGCCCTTCATTGGTTTTCTTGCGTCACAAACAAATACAATATTTATTAATAGAAAAAAACCCTCAGATGTTAAAAATATTACAAATTCAATCGATAATGATTTATTAAATAGTGAACATATTTGCATCTTCCCTGAAGGAAGCTCAACAGATGGAGCAAGGCTCTTAAGGTTTAAAAGTAATTTATTTCAGATTGCAATTAATTCAAATAAAAACATTTTGCCTATATGCATAAGGTATTTTAAAAATAATAAATTTACATCTGCACCTGCGTACTATGGGGAGATTACTTTTATAGATTCTATAATAAATATTTTGAAACTAAATGGTATACATACTGAAGTATCAATTTTTGAGGAGATTATTCCTAATAAAGAAAGAAAAGAACTTGCTAACGAGGCTTACGAGATAATACATAAAAAAATATTTCTTTTTTAAGATAAATCTATTGCATGTTTTTTCAATAAATCGATATCTATAATTTCTAAAGCTAAGATATTTGTACTCTTAATTACTATTGGAGGTGCAACATTATCATTCAAAGCCTCTAGCCAACGCATAGCACATACACACCATTTATCACCTTCTTTTAATCCTGGGAAATCAAATTCAGGTCTGGGTGTGATTAGATCATTACCTTTACTTTTAGAATACTCAAGAAATTTATTTGTAACTTTTGCACATACAGTATGGCTGCCAACATCATCATCTAGAGTTTCACATGATCCACTTCTCAAATAGCCAGTCATAGTTTCTTTGCTACATACTTCTATAGTTTCACCAAATACATTTTTATTTAGTTTAGTACTCATTTTTTTTTATTATTAAAATTAATATTAAAGTTGACACTAGCATACTGAATGATACAAATATAAATCCTGATTCTATATTTAAAAAGCTAGTTACAATTCCTAATCCTAATGCACCTGAGGCATAACCAGTATCTCTCCAAAACCTGTATATTCCAATCCCAGTTGCTCTCCAATTATCTTCACAATTATCGTTTACAGCTGAACTTATAGAAGGGTATAACAATGCCATTCCAAAACCCAAGAAAATACTACACATGATCCACCAGCTAAATTCTAAACTTAACAGACACATTGGTAGAGAAATCGAGCAAATTAACATTCCTGATATAATTAATAAATTTCTTCCTACATAATCAGAATACAAACCTGAAAATATTTGTAGAATACCCCACGTAACAGCATAAGTGCCAACTATATAACTTATCTCTATCAAAGTTATTCCATTATTAAATAAGTATATTGGAAAAAAAATCCATATACATGTATCAACAAATTTCTCAACATGGCCTGCTTGTGAATATGCAAAGAGTTTTTTATTTTTCCACGTAACATAAAAAAAGATATTTTTTGGATTTTCATTATTTGAAATATTTGCAAATTTTTTTGTATCTTCGATTAAAAATATACAATATAAAAGCGCTATTAAAATAAATATTATACTAAAAGAAAATAGCGCTATTTTAATTGGCAGTATTGATGTCATATAGCTTACTAATATTCCGCCAATCGCTACTCCAAAATAACCTGAGAATTCATTAAGACCTACAGCAAAACCTCTTCTATCATTTTTAGTGATATCAACACTTGCTATTTGAGTTACCGACCATGTGAGACCTTGATTAATACCAATAATAAATGTTGCAAGTATTATGTAATACCAGTTTGTTGCAAAATATATTATAAATGGAACTGGAATAGCAATGAGCCAACCAGCCAAAAGAACACTTTTTCTATTATATTTATCAGCAAGGATACCTGCGTAATAGTTTGCTACACCTTTGATTATCCCAAAGGCAATAATAAACATCGATAAAAAAATAAAAGAGTTTTTTGGGACGTTGAAGATGCTTTCAGATAAGGCTGGTACAGCAGTCCTAAATAAGCCAAGAAGGATACCTACAAACATTACTTGTAATAATAAGTTAACTAATAACGAGTATTTTTTTTCTGATATCATGTATCTCAAATAAATAAAAAGTTATTAAGATAGATTAGATGAAATGGGACTCAATAGAAACGTTTTTTTTAGATATGGACGGTACTTTGCTAGATCTTGCATACGATAACTATTTTTGGCATGAGCACATACCGTATTTATATGCTAAAAAAAATAATATCACTTTCAAATCTGCAAAAAAAGAATTCGAAAAGAAATATAAAGAAAAACAAAATACAATTGAATGGTACAGTATAGACTATTGGAGTGATATATTGAAAATTGATCTCGCTGCTGAGTTAATAATAACAAAAAATAGAATAAATATTTTTCCAGGAGTTACTGAATTCCTTCTCAAATTAAAAAAACATAATATTCAAATCCTACTTCTTACAAATTGTCCAAGAAAAATGCTAAATGTAAAACTTACACAAACAAAGTTATGGGGATATTTTGACAAAATAATTTCTTCACAAGATTTTGGATTCATAAAAGAAAGTGATATTTTCTGGAGTTATGTAGACAAAGAAGTTATCTACAACAAAGAAAAAACTATTTTTATTGACGATAATCAAGATGTTTTAAAATACGCTATAAGAAATGGAATAAAAAATGTTATTGCTATAAATTCTCCAGATTCAAATAAAAAAAATCAGGTTATAGAAAAATACATATCTATAGACGGTATTGATAAATTTAATGAGAATATTATTAATTTGTTTTAGTACAATTATTAGCTAATTTTAATAAAAACTTTCTAAGTTTCTTCCAATCTGTTTCAGTAACTATAAATCCAACACATTTTTTTGACCCGCACTTGCATACATGATCTCTAAAATCATCTGAATCAAAAGAGAAACCATAATCATAAGTTAATTCCTGTCCCTTTTTTATATCTTTAAAAGACCTTATCCAAATTTTATCGTCAATTATGTCTGTATCACAATTGGGATTGCATGAATGATTCATTAACCGTGCTTTATTATAAGGAACGTTGCCATTAATATCGTATTTTTCGTTTAAAGTAAAAATATAAACTTGACCCTCTTCTCTATTTTTTTGAGCTTTTTTTAACTGTGTTTCAGCTATTTTGTCAGATTGAGCTTTTGTAATTTTTACTCCGATATATTCAATAATATTTGTACCGGCTTTTATATTGCAGCTAGCAAATAAACCTTTACCATGTAATTTAGAATTTTTTATAGAATAAAGTTTCTGCATGATATTTTTTAAATTTGTGCTGAGGCATTCCAAGCAAATGTACAATCTAACTCTGCCCTAACTTTACATAGTCCGTTTATGCCTTCTGCTAATATAACTGATAAAGGAGTTTCGTTATTAAACCTCCTATGTTCTGTCTTCATCCATTTTTCAGACATATTTAGGTTTCTTGGAAACGTTGTTCTTAATGCATCAGAAATTCCAACTACATGGCTTAATCTTTTAATAATCAAATCATCTTTTGGAAAAGCTTTTAAAGTTCTGTATTTATCTAGTTGTCTTTTCTTTGTTTGACTGGAGAGACCTAATACCTGAACAGTTTGCTCTGTTGTAAGATTCCAAGAATCTAAAACATCCATAACTGTCTTTGTTATGTACATGTACTCTTCTTCTGTATAGTCTGCCATAGTCCACCGAAATTAATTTTTAATTTATTATATCCCAATAAAATAAATTATGAATAACATAATTTGATAAAATATAATAACTGATTTAAAATTTATTTAATCGTAAAATTTAGGGTAAGATTATAAACTATGATAAATTTTTTCAAGAAATTTTTTAAAAAAAATAATAATGATAATGACAAAATGTCAGATATTAGCTTGGCATGCGCTATTATTCTCATAGAAGTTAGTTATTCTGACTTTGAGATAAAAGATGTTGAGATTGAAAAAATGATAAGATTTTTTGAAAAGGACTTGAATTTATCAAAGAAGAAAGCACTTTGGTTAAATGAAGAGGCTCAAAAATTACACAAAGACACAAATTGTTTAAGAAAATATATTAGATTAATTAATGAGAGTTACACAAAGAAAGAGAAAATAAAACTTATTAATATAGCATGGAAAATAGCCAGAGCTGATAATGAAGTAGATAAATATGAAGAACATAGAATTAGGAAAATATCTGAACTTCTATATTTAAATCACTCAGATTTTATAAAAGAAAAAATCGATACAATTTAATTTAATTATTCTTTCTTAAATTTATACAAAGCAATTTCCCCAAAAAGGTTAGGAAGCAGTTTTGCAAGAAAATTGGAAGAATATTTATCATTCAAAACTTTCTTTTCTATAATAGTTATCTCTAAACTTTTACACAGATTTTCAAAATCACTGAATGTACATAAATGAATATTGGGGGTATTGTACCAGTCATTTGGCAGTGCATTTGATACGGGCATACGGCCAAGAAATCCGAGTTGGAATCTATTTCTCCAGAATCCCATATTTGGAAAAGTTACTATTCCTTCCCTTGCAACTCTTAACATCTCTAATATTATATGATCTGGATTTTTATTTTCTTGTAATGCTTGTGTCATAATTGCGTAATCAAAAAAATTACTATTAAAATATTTTTCTAATCCAATATTAAAATCTGCTTGAATGACATTAATATTTTTTTTTATAGATTCTTGAACCTTTTGTATATTTTTTTCAAAACCATATCCAGAAACATTCTTATTTACTATCAAATACTTTAACAATGTTGAGTCTCCACAGCCCAAATCTAGTACTGTTGAATCTTTCTTTATCCATTCCGATATAATTTTAAAGTCTTTTCTATCCATTACACATTTTCCATAAAATTTCTTAAAACTTCCAAGTACTGCGGTATGGGCATCAAAAAAGCATCGTGCCCATGATTTGCTTCTATCTCAGAATATGAAACATTCTTTCTAGCTTTAACAAGTGATTTTACTATTTCATGTGATTTTGAGGAAGAAAATCTCCAATCACTTGTAAATGATACTACCAAATATCTTGATTTAGTATTCTGAAAAGCTTTAGATAAATCATCGTCATATTCTTTTGCTGGATCAAAATAATCTAATGCTTTTGTCATCAATAAATAGGTGTTTGCATCAAATCTTTCCACAAATGCCTGAGCTTGATATCTCAAGTAACTTTCAACTTGAAAATCAACATCATATCCAAAATGTAATTTACCCTCTCTCAAATCTCTTCCAAACTTCTGCCTCATGGAATCATCTGATAAGTATGTTATATGGCCAAGCATTCTTGCTATACTCAAACCTCTTTTTGGAACAACATTATAGTTATTGTAACGACCATCATGAAACTCTGGATCAGTTATAATGGCTTGTCTAGCAACTTCGTTAAATGCAATGTTTTGTGCTGACAATTTTGCTGCTGAAGCAATTACAATTGCATTTTTTATTTTGTCAGGATAACTTATTGTCCATTGAAGTGCCTGCATTCCACCAAGACTTCCTCCAATTACACAAGCCCATTTATTTATATTTAAATAGTCAGCTAAAAGTTTTTGACTGTTCACCCAATCATTAACAGTAACTATAGGAAAATCAGGCCCGTACTCGAGACCTGTCTCGCTGTTTATAGTATTAGGTCCAGTAGACCCCATGCATCCACCTAAATTATTTAAAGATACAATAAAGAATTTATTTGTATCAAATGGCTTTCCAGGGCCAATGCATGAATCCCACCAACCTGGCTTTCTATCATCAATATTATAATATCCTGCAGCATGGTGATCGCCTGACAAAGCATGGCAAATTAGAATGGCATTATTTTTTTCACTATTTAATTCACCATAGGTTTCGTAAACTAAAGAAAAATTTTTTAGATCTTTACCACAGTCAAGCTTAAGATTCTGTTTTATTTCAACAGTCTTAGATTTTACAATACCAACTGAATTATCGTTAATTTTATTTGTCATATTTAAATCCACATCTCATGATATGAAATCTAATAAATATGGTTTGGGAATTCTGGCTGTGCTTACTTGTTTTTCGCTTTAGCTGTATTTTCCCACCCGCAAGCTGACTTCAAATCGGTGTTTAAGGCAATATATACGAATTTATTAAAATATACAAATTTGGTTACAAAATAATATTTAAGAAATTTTGAACAAAATGAATTAAAACTAGAGCAATAATTACTGAGAAATCTATAATTCCAACAGAAGTAGGGATTATTCTTTTTATTAAAGACAAGATAGGATTGGTTATCTGATAGATAATATCTAATGCAGGATTCCTATTTGATTGTTGGGATTGGATAAACCAACTAGATATAGCTAGTATAATAAAAATAATCGTAAGTGCATTTAATAAGCTAAATATTGAACTTTTTAAAGAGAATACCATCAATTTTTCAATGATAATCTCACTACCCAATATTGAGATTTGAATATAGCTATTTATAAAGTGACATATAAAAATTACTAAAAAACTAGAAACTTCAAATTTACCAAAATTTGGCACAAAGAAAAACAAAGCTCTTATAGGGCTAGTAATTTTTATAATAGACTGGGTAACTGGATTGTGAGCATTAGCACTACATGTTGACAATAGTATCCTTAAAGTAAAGACTAAAACCAAGAAAGATAAAGCTAAATCTATTATAAAAAAACCTAATTCTGGAAATGAGTTTGACATTTTAATAATCCTTATTTTGATATATTAGAAGATTTTTTACTTGCTTCTTGAATTGCTTTTTCAACAATCTCAAAAAAATTATTTTCTTCTAAAGTTTTTATGGCGGCTTCCGTAGTACCACCTCTTGATGAAACTTTTTCTCTTAATTCTTTAATATCTTGAGAAATAAACAACATTTTTGATGTGCTACTTAACAAATGTAAAATCAAAAGAGATTTGTCATCTTCACTTATGCTCGAGAATCTCTCAGATTGCATTAAAGCCTCAACAAAATACATAATATATGCTGGCCCACTTCCAAACAATGCTGTGAAAGAGTGCATTTCTTTTTCTTCAATTTCTCTCAAATGACCAATACTTTTAAAAATATCTCCTACACATTTTTTTTTATTTTCACTCAATGAGCGTTCGGCGCAAATTCCTGTAATACTTTCGTTAAAAATTGCACATAAATTTGGCATTGCTCTTATAACACTTACGTTTTTTTGTATAAAACTTTTTATGCTATTTATAGTTATACCAGCTGCGACTGAAACAATAACTTGATTATCTGTAAATAAAGTTTTATTTTCATTTATCGCAGACTGAATATCTTTTGGTTTTACGCATAAAAAAATAGCATCAAATATTTGATCGCATGCCTCTCCAGAATTTAAAAAAATACATTTCTCCTTGGTATACTGATTTTTTTTCTTATTATGAAATATATATATATCGTCTGATACAAGAGTTTTATCTGAAGACATAATGCCATTAATTAATGCATTAGCCATATTCCCAAAACCTATAAATGCTATTTTCATTTTTTCCTTTCACCAAATATTGCTGTGCCAATTCTAACTATTGTAGATCCAGCTGCTATTGCCGCATTATAATCAGAACTCATACCAATTGATAAAGTATCTAATTTATAGCCCTTCATTACAAGGGTATCAAATACATTTTTAATTTTAATAAATGTTTTATATTGTAAATTATAGTCTGCTTGATACATGGGTATAGCCATTAATCCTCTTATATTAATCCAATGAAATTCTTCACATTTTTTTATAAATTCTTCAACTTCATTAAGAGCAATTCCTGATTTACTCTCTTCAGAATCAATATTTACTTGAATGCATATATTTAATTTTTTTTTTGTAATCTGCCTATGATCATTGATCTTTTTCAAGGTAGTAATCTTATCTACACTATGTACCCAGTCGAAATTATCGGCAATTATTTTTGACTTATTACTTTGAATTTTCCCTATAAAATGCCATGTAATATCTAAATAATTAAGTTGAGATATTTTTTCTATTGACTCTTGAATATAATTTTCACCAAAGTCTCTTTGTCCTGACTCATAAGCTTTTTTAATATTTTCTAGACTTTGTGTTTTACTTACAGCCATAAGTATTACACTATTATTCATTCTATTATATTTATTCTCAGCATTTACTATCTTATTTTTAAGATCCAATATATTTTTATTTATAATTTCCAAGATATCTTACCCTTAAATTTAAATACTAAATAATTACCAAGCTATTTATTCTCGTAAACTATTTTTCCACTACATATTGTTTTATCAACTCTTGTGCTGAACTTTTTACCTATAAACGGATTATTTTTTCCGGAACTCAGAATTTTTGTTTGGTCAAAAACCCAGTCTTCTTTTTTCATGATGCATAAATCTGCTGAGCTTCCTTTTCTAATTACTCCAGCATCTATACCCAATATACTAGCAGGGCTAGATGTTACTTTTGAGATTGCCATATTTATATCCATAATATTCGAGTCTACCAAATCCATCATTAATGGGAGCAAAATTTCTATTGAAGCTATTCCATGTTGAGTATTAGAGAATGGAGCTTGCTTAGCGTCTTCGTTATGCGGTTGGTGATCAGAACAAACTGCTATTATTGTATCGTTTAACATTGCATCCTGAATAGAAATCAAATCCTCGTTTGCTCTAAATGGTGGGATTACATGAAAATCACCATTAAAATTATTAATCGAGTTCTCATCAAAAAATAATTGATGTATAGCAACATCTGCAGTTACTTTTATTCCAGCAGAATGTGCATTCTTAATTAGCATTATTGATTCTTGACACGAGATTCTACATAAATGAAGTTTTACTCCTGTTAATTTACTTAATAATATTGCTTCAGCTACAGCTACAGATTCTGCAGCTGATGGTATACCAGGCAAACCTAATTTATTTGAAATTTTACCTTCATGTACACAACCGTCATTTGCTAAACAATCATTTTGTGGTTGGTAAAATATTGTTATTTCATGGCCGGATGCATATTCCATAGCTCTTCTTAAAACTAATGAATCTTTTATAGGGTTAAAACAGTTTGTTAATGCTATCGCTCCTGCTTGCTTAAGTTCCATCATAGAACTTAATCTGTTGCCATCAAGATTTTTCGTAAGAGACGCTAAAACTTTTACTTTACACAGATTTATACCCTTAAAGATATCCTCTACTAATTTTATCTGAGCTGGAGTATCAATAATTGGTTGGGTGTCAGGCATATAACATACGGTAGTAACTCCAGAGGACACCGCTGCTATAGATTCACTATGAATTGTAGCTTCTTTTTCAAGCCCAGGCTCTCTAAACCTTACAGATAAGTCTACTAATCCAGGGCAAACAATACGGTCTTCGGCATCAATTATTGTTGGCGAATTTAGTTTAGTAGTATCTTCATCTATACCAATTATTTTTCCATCTTTAACATAAATATCGTGCACACCAGATATTTCTCCACCCGGATTAACTAAATTTCCTGATTTTATAATTAAATCACTCATTCTCTATTCCTCATCTATGGCTGCATAGATAATGATAAAATTGCCATTCTCACAGCAATACCGTTTGAAACCTGCTGAAGAATTACCGATCTATTTCCATCTGCTACCTCCGAACTTATTTCAACACCACGGTTAACTGGGCCTGGGTGCATAACTATTCCTTTTTTTGAAATAAGGTCTAGCCTCTTCGGCGAAAAACCATAAAGATTATAATATTCATGTTCATCTGGTATGAAACTAGAGTTCATTCTTTCATTTTGTAGTCTCAGCATTATTACAACATCACAATCTTTTATACCCTTATCCATATCAACATACGGCGTTACCCCCATATACTCAATCCCTTTTGGTAATAGTGTTTGTGGTCCAATCACTCTTATGTCAGGAACCTCTAAAATTCTTAAAGCATGCATTAAAGAGCGAGCAACTCTCGAATGAAGTATATCTCCAACTATTGCTACTTTAATTTTTTTAAAATCAGGAAAATATTTTCTTATTGTAAAAATATCTAACATTGCTTGAGTAGGGTGAGCATGTCTTCCATCACCTGCATTTATAATGCTAATATTCTGAGAAACATTCTTTGAAATAAATTTTGCCGCTCCTGACGAAGGATGCCTAACTATAAACATATCACAATGCATTGCCTCTAAATTTCTTAAAGTATCTAGCAGTGTTTCACCTTTTTTTGTAGCACTGTAATCTATATTTATATTTAAAAAATCAGCTGAAAGTCTTTTTGCAGCAAGCTCAAAAGTTGTTCTTGTTCTAGTACTTGCCTCAAAAAATAAATTTACAATGGTCTTACCTCTTAATAATGGTACTTTTTTAACAGGTTGGCCAGAAACTCCAGCAAATGATTCTGCCAAATCAAGAATATCTAGAATTAATGATTTTGGAAGATCTTCTATATCCAAGAAATGACGAAGATGTTTTTGAGAAACAATATCACTTTTCTTTATATTTTGGTCTAAGTCAGTATCTTTATAATCACTCACGATGCATTCCTATTAATTGTCTTTATCAATTACTTCTAATATCATCGGCTCAGGGCCTAATAGTTTGATGTTCTTATTATTATCTAATTCCAATCTTTCTCCGCATATATCAGCAGATATAGGAAGTTCATTCCCATTTCTTTCAACCAAAACTACTAAAGTTACTGAAAGTGGTCTTCCAAAATCAAATATTTCGTTTATGGCAGCTCTTGTTGTTCTGCCTGTAAATAAAACATCATCAACAAGTATTATATGTTCATCATCTACAGATACCGGCATTTCTGTTGGCTCAACTCTTGGGTTGACACCCACTTTACTAAAATCATCTCTATAGAAACTTATATTAAGAGTTGCCGCCTTACCTTCATAATCTAATCTTTTTTGCAACCAATCAGCTATCCAAGCCCCTCCAGTGTGGACTCCGATAATTATAGGTTTTTGGATATTGTTTTTTAAAAGATAATTCTTTAAAGAATTTTCAATCTTTAGAAGTAGTTCCTGTGTCTGCTCTTTTGAATATTTCATTTTCAAAATAAGATTGTAATATTAAAGCGGCGGCAATTCTATCTATTTCTTCCTTATTAATCTTTTTTTTTCTTCCAGCTTTCATTTGGGTAGCCAACTCAGCCTGGGCGTAATTAGACGAATAGTCTTCATTATAAAAAATTACATCTAGATTTAGATTTTTTTTAAGTATTTTACCAAAATTTTCAATTTTCTTATTAATTGCTTGCTCCGCGTAAATTTCTGGCTTACCAATAATAATTCTAGAGATTTTCCATTCTTCAACGATTTTAGCTATTGATGCACAATTACTTTCATTACCATTATTTTTAATAGTTTTTAAAGGTGACGCTATGTTACTTTCAGTATCTCCAATAGCAAACCCTATTCTTTTTTCCCCAAAATCTATAGA